>DASVXQ010000326.1:0-7053 GCA_036392615.1 Actinomycetes bacterium
CGGGGTGGCGAAGGATGTACCAGCCCAGGCCGCCGGCCACGCCCTCGAACATGCTGCTCGCCTCGATCAGGCGGTCGTCCGCGCCCACCGGGAGGCCGTGGGGCGCCGCGATCGCCGCGGCGGTCTGCTGCGCCCGTTCCAGCGGGCTGGCCACCACGCGCTTGAGCGGCACCGACTCGAAATAGCGGGCGAGCAGCTCCGCCTGCGCCCGGCCGCGGGTGGACAGGTTGAAGCCGGGGAGGCGGCCGTACAGCACCCGGTCGGGATTCTCGACGTGCCCGTGGCGGACCAGATGGATCGTGGTCTTGGGCACGGTTCGGTCCTCGCGATCGTTCGGCGGCTGACGCTCGCGCATGGTACCGCCAGAGTGCCGGTCATGTGTCGGCGCCGCATGCAGCGGTTGGCCACCACCCGTGCAGCTCCAAGGCTGGCGCGCCGCCCCCCAACCGGCCACCCGAGCCCCGCAAGGTGGGATACGTGACCGCTGCTCTCGCCGAGCTGGCGCGCTGTCGGGTCGGCGAGGGGGTGTGGACGACGCCGGGCAGGTTGCTTGCGGACCGGTCACCATCACTTCGGCGATGGCGGCCGGCGGGGTCGCGGCGGCGATTCGAGCGGCGCGGGAGGGACGATGCGGCGGGGTGCGGCGGCAGGCGGGCAGGCGGGAGACATGCCTGGTTCGGCCGTCCTTGGCTGGGTCGTGCCCTGGACCGTCGAGGGGTGTCCGGCCCTGGGGCACCTGGCGTGGTTGGCCCTGAGACCAAGTGAGGACCCCTTCTGGGGCCCCCTCGCCAACTGCTACCTGCGTCTGGAGTGTCGTGCCGGGGTCTTCAACGACTCCCGGCCACTCGCTGGGTGTCTAGTTCTTGAACGCGTCGGGGGAGTAGTTCCACGGCTGGCCACGATCGATCTGGAAACGGCCGCCCACGTCAGGATCGCGGTCGATGCCGACGATCTGGTGGCACTTCGGGCACTCCCAGCGCTCGAAGCCGTAGGCAGAGCTCTGGAGCGTCATGCGCGAGCCGCACTTGTCGCACACCTCGCGCTGCAGGGTGGGGGTGCTGGTGCTACTTGTGTCGCTCGGGAAGTCAGTGCCCATGTCGTCGTCTCCTTGCTTCTCCCGGTCTTCGCCGGGCCGCACCACCAGCATGGCCCAACTCGCGCGATCTTGCACCCATCTCTTGCCAAGTTCCGCCCGCCGATCTCGATTCCGATGGCTCCGTTGTTGGGTTTCAGCGGCCGTCTACGTGGTTCTGCGGGTCTTGCCACCTGCTGGTTGCCCCGTTATGGATCCGCTCAACCAGGATCTCGGCGGCCTGGTCCGGCATGGTATCCGCGGGGTCCCGTCGTTAGGATGCATCCATGGCGGGGCTGAGCAAGGGCGCTGGGCTCGAGCGGGTCGTGCTGTCGGGCGGCCCGCTGCGGGTCGACGAGGTGGTCGGGGTCGCCCGCGGCCGGGTGCCGGTCGAGCTTGGGGACGCCGGGCGCAAGCGCATGGCCGCCGCCCGCGAGGTCGTCGAGCGCCTGGTGACCGAGGGCAAGCGGGCCTACGGGGTGTCGACCGGCTTCGGCCTCCTGGCCAACACCCCGATCGCCCCCTCCGACCTGCGGGAACTCCAGCGACGGATCGTGCTGTCACACGCCACCGGCAGTGGCGACCCGCTGGAGCCCGAGGTGGTCCGGGCGATGCAGCTGCTCCGCGCCCGCACCCTCGCCCAGGGGTACTCGGGCGTGCGCCCGGAGGTGGTCGACGCGCTGCTCGCCCTGCTCGACGCGGGCGTCACCCCGGTGATCCCCGAGCACGGCTCGGTGGGCGCGTCGGGCGACCTGGCGCAACTCGCCCACCTCGCCCTCCCGCTGATCGGTGAGGGCGAGGTCGAGCTGGACGGGGAGCGGCTGCCGGCCGCCGAGGGCCTCCGCCGGGTGGGGCTCGAGCCGCTGGAGCTCTCCTACAAGGAGGGGCTCTCGCTGGTCAACGGGACCGAGGGCATGGTGGCGCTCGCCTGCCTCGCGATCGCCGACGCGGAGGCCCTGGCCACCTCCGCGGACGTCGCCTGCTCCATGTCGATCGAGGGACTGCTGGGGACCGACCGGCCCTTCCAACGGCGCCTCCACGAGCTGCGTCCCCATCCGGGCCAGCTCGCCAGCGCGGACAACCTGCGCGAGCTGCTGGCCGGCTCGCCGATCCTGGCCAGCCACCGCCACTCCGACCACGCCATCCAGGACGCGTACTCGTTGCGCTGCGCCCCGCAGATCCACGGCGCCTGCCGCGACGTGATCGCGTTCGCCCGGCAGGTGGTCGACCGGGAGCTTGGGTCCGTGACGGACAATCCGGTCGTGTTCAGCGACTCGGGCGACGTGGTCAGCGTCGGGAACTTCCACGGTGAGCCGCTCGCCTTCGTGCTGGACTTCCTGGCCATCGCGCTCGCCGAGCTGGCCGACGTGTCCGAGCGCCGGGTCGACCGCCTGCTCGACCCGGCCCTGAACCACGACCTGCCGCCGTTCCTGACCGAGGACCCGGGCCTCAACTCCGGCCTGATGCTCACCCAGTACACCGCCGCCGCGCTGGTCAGCGACTGCAAGGTCCTCGCCCACCCGGCCTCGGTCGACTCCATCCCGACCTCGGGCAACCAGGAGGACCACGTGTCGATGGGATGGACGGCCGGGCTCAAGCTGCGGCGGGTGCTGGCCAACGTGCGCCGCACGATCGCCATCGAGGCGCTCTGCGCCGCCCAGGCGATCGACCTGCGGGCGCCGCTGCTCCCCGGGCCGGCGGTCGCGGCGGTGATGGAGCGGCTGCGGCGCGACGTGCCCCGCCTGGAGCACGACCGCTACCTGGCGCCCGACATGGCGGCGGTCGAGCGGCTGGTGGCCGGCGGGGAGCTGGTGGCCGCCGCCGAGAGCGTCGTCGGCGGTCTTGCCTGAGGAAGGGAGTCGGCGTGGAAGGTGCCCGAACCGTGCGCGCGCCGCGGGGGACGCGGATCTCCTGCCTTGGCTGGCAGCAGGAGGCGGCGCTGCGGATGCTCTGCAACAACCTGGACCCCGAGGTCGCCGAGCGGCCCGACGACCTGGTGGTCTACGGCGGCACCGGCCGTGCCGCGCGCGACTGGCGCAGCTTCGACCGGATCGTGGAGACGCTCCGGCGGCTGCGCGACGACGAGACCCTGCTGGTCCAGTCCGGTAAGCCGGTCGGCGTCTTCCGCACGCACTCGTTCGCGCCCAGGGTGCTGCTCGCCAACTCGCTGCTGGTCCCGGCCTGGGCGACCTGGGAGGAGTTCCGCGAGCTGGAGGCCGCCGGCCTGACGATGTACGGCCAGATGACCGCCGGCTCCTGGATCTACATCGGCACCCAGGGGATCCTCCAGGGGACCTACGAGACGTTCGCCGCGGTCGCCGAGGCCAACGGCTGGCCGAGCCTGGCCGGCAGGATCGTGCTGACCGCCGGGCTCGGCGGCATGGGCGGCGCGCAGCCGCTGGCGGTCACCATGAACGGCGGCGTGGCGCTGTGCGTCGAGGTCGACCCGGAGCGGATCGAGCGGCGACTGGCCACCGGTTACCTCGACGAGCGGGCCGAGGACCTGGCCGACGCGATCGAGCGGGTCGAAGCGGCGGCCCGGGACGGGCGGGCGCTGTCGGTGGGCCTGCTCGGCAACGCCGCCGAGGTCCTGCCGGAGCTGCTGGCGATGGGCTTCCGGCCCGACGTGGTCACCGACCAGACCTCGGCGCACGACCCGCTCGGCGGCTACGTGCCCGCCGGCGTCGACGCCGGGGAGGCCCCCGCCGCGCGCGCCGACGACCCCGACGGCTACGTCAAACGGGCCCGCGAGTCGATGGCCACCCACTGCGAGGCGATGGTCGGCTTCCTGCGCGCCGGCGCCCAGGTGTTCGACTACGGCAACAACCTCCGGGGCGAGGCGCGGACCGCGGGCTTCGCCGACGCCTTCGCCTATCCGGGGTTCGTGCCCGCCTACATCCGCCCGCTCTTCTGCCAAGGCAAGGGGCCGTTCCGCTGGGTGGCGCTGTCGGGCGACGAGGCCGACATCTTCCGCACCGACCAGGCCGTGATCGACCTGTTCCGCGACGACGAGCACCTGGTCCGCTGGCTCCGGATGGCGCAGCAGCGGGTCCACTTCCAGGGCCTGCCGGCGAGGATCTGCTGGCTCGGCTCCGGCGAGCGCCACCTCGCCGGGCTGGCGTTCAACGAGCTGGTCGAGCGTGGCGAGGTGAGCGCCCCGATCGTGATCGGGCGGGACCACCTGGACGCCGGCTCGGTCGCCTCGCCCTACCGCGAGACCGAGGCGATGGCCGACGGCTCCGACGCGATCGCCGACTGGCCGGTCCTCAACGCCCTGCTCAACACCGCCTCCGGCGCCTCGTGGGTCAGCGTCCACCACGGCGGCGGCGTCGGCATCGGCCGCTCCATCCACGCCGGCGTGGTGGTCGTCGCCGACGGCGGCGACGAGGCTCGCCGCCGCCTCGAGCTGGTGCTGACCAACGACCCGGGCACCGGCGTCATGCGTCACGCCGACGCCGGCTATCCCATCGCCGCCGACACCGCCCGGGCCCGGGGCATGGACCTGCCGATGCTCGCCGAGGCCGGGGTGGGTGGCGGTGGAGGGGCCGTCCCAGGTCCCGAGGGGGCCGGCGGCGCCGGCCCCGAGCCTCGCCCCGCCGCAGGCCACGGCCAGGACGGGGGAGGGGGCGCCATGTGAACCGGCAGGTCGATCTCCTGCTGACCGGGATCGGGCAGCTGGTCACCGCCGACCCGGGGCTCGGAGTCGGGCCGCTCGGGCTGGTGGAGCGGGCCGCGGTCGCCGCCGCCGGCGGCACGGTGGTGTTCGCCGGGCCGGAGGCGTCGCTGCCCGACCTGCCGGTGGCGCCCGGCTGCGAGCGGATGGACGCCGGCGGGCACGCGGTGGTGCCGGGCTTCGTCGACGCGCACACCCACCTGGTCTTCGCCGGCGACCGCGCCGACGAGTTCGCCGCCCGCCTGCGCGGGTTCGGCTACGAGCAGGCGCTGGCGGCCGGCGGCGGGATCCACCGCACGGTGCGCGAGACCCGCGCCGCCAGCGACGCCGAGCTGGAGCGCGCCACCGCGGACCGGCTCGTCCAGGCCGGCATCAGCGGCACGACCACCATCGAGGTCAAGTCCGGCTACGGCCTGACGGTCGACGACGAGCGGCGCTCGCTCGAGGTCGTGGCCCGGCTGGCGGCCCGCACGCCGATCGACGTGGTGCCGACCTTCCTCGGCGCCCACCTGATCCCGGCGGAGTTCGCCGACGACCGCAAGGCCTACATCGACCTGCTCGAGCAGGAGATGCTGCCGGCCTGCGCGCCGCTGGCCGAGTTCGTCGACGCCTTCTGCGACCGCGGCGCCCTGACCGTCGCCGAGTCGCGGCGCGTCCTGGCCGCCGGCCGCCGCCACGGGCTCAAGGCCAAGATCCACGCCAACGAGCTGGGCCCCACCGGCGGCGCCTGGCTGGCCGCCGAGCAGGGCTGCGTCTCCGCCGATCACCTGCTGTTCCTCGACCACGCCGAGGCCGCCGCCCTGGCGTCCACCGGGACGGTCGCGGTGCTGCTCCCGGGCACGAGCTTCCTGCTGCGCACCGGCTACGTCGCCCCCATCCGGGTCCTGCGCGAGACCGGCGTGACCCTCGCGCTCGGCACCGACTGCAATCCCGGCACCTGCTACTGCGAGTCGATGCAGCTGGTGATCGCCCTGGCCTGCATCCACGGCGGCCTCACCCCGGAGGAGGCGCTGCTCGCGGCCACCAGCGGCGCTGCCCGCGCGGTCGGCCGCGCCGACAGCGCCGGCCGGCTGACCCCCGGGTCCGCCTGCGACCTCGTCGTGCTGCACGGCCGCTCCTACCTGGACCTTGCCTACCATCTCGGCGTCAACCTGGCCCGGGTGGTGGTCAAGCGCGGGCAGGTGGTCGCCCGCGACGGCGTCCCGCTCGCCCTGCTCGGCGAGCCCGCGGAGGAGCCAGGTGGCTGACCGGGGCACCCCCGGCGGCAATCGGGCCGGGGGTCCTGACCGGGACGCTCCCGGCGGCGATCGGGCTGGCGGCGCGGGACGTGGAGCTCAGGGGCCCGGCGTGTGGATGGTGGGCGGGGGCGGGCTCGTCGAGATCGTGCCGAACGTCTCCGAGGGCCGGCGTGGCGAGGTCGTGGACGAGATCGCCGAGGCGTTCTCGATGGCACATCCGGAGGTGCTGCTGCTGGACCGCTCCAGCGATCCCGATCACAACCGGTCGGTGCTGACCCTGGCCGGGCCGGGACCGGCCGTGGTCGAGGCGGCGGTCAGCGGGGCGGCCGCCTGCGTGCGGCGCATCGACCTCAATGACCATCGCGGCGTGCACCCGAGGATCGGGGCGCTTGACGTGCTGCCCTTCGTGCCGCTCGACCCCGCCGGCGACTGCGTGCCGCTGGCGCTGGAGGCCGGGCGGAGGCTGGTCGAGGAGGTCGGCGTCCCGGTCTACTTCTACGGCGCGGCGGCGCGCTCGCCCGCGCGGAGGGAGCTGCCGAGCGTGCGCGGGGGAGGCTTCGAGGAGCTGCTGGTGGCGGCGGCGCGCGACCCGGCCAGAGCGCCGGACCTCGGCGGCCCGGCGCCGCACCCCACGGCGGGAGCGACCGCGGTCGGCGTCCGGCCGTTCCTGATCGCCTACAACGTGGACCTCGCCACGGCGGATCTCGCGCTCGCCAGGCGTATCGCCAGGGCGGTGCGCACGCGAGACGGCGGCCTTCCGGCGCTGCGGGCGCTCGGGCTGCCGCTGGAGCGGCGCGGTCTGACGCAGGTGTCGATGAACCTGCTCGACTTCCGGGTCACCGGCCTGGCGGCGGCGTTCGACGCCGTGGCCGGCTTGGCGGACGAGGCGGGCGTTGAGGTGGCCGGGTCGGAGATCGTCGGCCTGGTGCCTCGGGCGGCGCTGGCCGGCCTGGATCCCGAGCGGCTGAAGCTGCGCGCCGACCCGGCGGAGCCGACGGTCGAGGAACGCATGCGGCGGGCGCTGGCCGGCCGCCCGCACGCCGGCCGCCCCGACTGCCGGCATGCCGGCC
>DASVXQ010000327.1:0-5993 GCA_036392615.1 Actinomycetes bacterium
AGCACCAGCGCGGCGGTCCCGGCCAGCACCAGCGCCAGGCTGTTCAGCCGCCGCCGCGCGGTCGGTCCCGGGTGGCGCAGGGCCAGCCCGCGCCTGGCCGCCTCCGCGACCCGGCGCTGGGCCACCTTCGCCGCCGGCATCCCGACGGCGGCGGCGAACCTGGCAGCGTCCGGCAGGCGCAGCGGCACCGGCCCAGGGGCCCTGGCGGCCGTATGCCCGTTGGCGGTCGGCGCGGGTGCCTTGGGCACCAGGGCGCCGGAGGCCGCGGCGGCCTTGAAGCGCGCCGGGATGGCCGGTTTGGCGGGGGCGGGCGCGAGCGCGGCGTGGGCGGCGAAGGACTGGGTGGATTCCAGTTCGACGCCGGGGTCCAGGCCGGCGGCCGCGACGGCGTCCGCGCCGACCGGCGGCGCGGTCAGCGCCCGCGACTTGGGCCTGCGGGCGAGGATGCGCGACCCGACCAGCGCGTCGAGTGAGGCGGACAGCTCCTCGCCGGTGAACGGCCGGTGCAGGATGCCGATGCGCCCCTGGTCTTCCGGCAGCCCGCTGGACTCCTCGTCGGGGTCCAGCAGCGCCAGGACCGGCCCGAGGTAGCGCTGCCGGAGCTGCCGGAAGATGATGCCGCGCGCCGCCCTGGGGAAGTCGAGCACCACCGCGCCGGTCGGCGGGCGCAGCCAGTCCGGCACCTCCGACGGCGACGAGAACCGCGCCAGCGGCTGGCCCCGGCCCACGAGCTGCCCGGCGATCGACGCCAACCCCTGATCGCGCGAGAGCATGACCACGCGCCCGGCGATCAACGGCCCACCACCCTATAACGGCCCGGCCCGCCGACTGCTCAGCGGGTGCCGGGCGAACGCATCCTATGGGAGGTACGGTCGCACACGCGAAGCTGCTCCGACATCCTGCACTCTGCGTAGTGCACGATGATTGCCCGGCCCGAGAGGGCTACTTGGCGTAACTGTGCAGCCCGACGATCCAGGTGTTCACCACGTAGAAGTTGAACAGCATCGCGGCGAACCCCACCAGGGCGAGCCAGGCGGCGCGGCGGCCGCGCCAGCCGGCGGTGGCGCGGGCGTGCAGGTAGGCGGCGAACACCACCCAGACGATGAAGGACCAGGTCTCCTTGGGGTCCCAGCCCCAGTAGCGGCCCCAGGCCGACTGCGCCCAGATGGCGCCGGCGATGATCGCGAAGGTCCAGATCGGGAAGCCGAAGGCGGCCGTCCGGTAGGCCAGCATGTCGAGCGTCCTGGAGGGCGGCAGCAGCTCCAGCAGCCGGCCGACGCGCAGCGCGGCGAACCGGTCGCCGCCGGTGGGCGCCGGTGTCTCGGCGGCCGGCCGGGTCTCGGGAGTGGCTTCCTCCTCCTCGACGTAGGCGGCCAGCGTCTCGCGCAGCTCCACCCGGTCGGCGGTGCGGGCGCCGCCGGCCACCAGCGGCGGGGCGGGTGCCGCGGTGCGCCGCTCGTGGCGTTCCTTGGCCAGGTAGAGCAGGCTGAAGATGCCGGCCAGGCAGAGAATCGAGGAGCCGGTGATGGCCGCCGCCACGTGGATCTTGATCCAGCCGGAGTTGAGCGCCGGGACCAGCGGGCCGGCCGGGACGCGCAGGGCGACGCCGCCGATCGCGATCGCCAGGACCGCCGGCAGCAGGATGAACATGCCGAGCGGCCGCACCTCCGGCCGCCGCGCGACCCACACCAGGTAGGCGGTGATGGTCACCACCCCGACCATGATGGAGTATTCGTACATGTTGCCCCACGGCACCCGATGGGCGGCGAGCCCGCGGGTCACCGCGGCGGCGACGTTGGCGGCGAGCCCGGCGGTCGCCACCGCCACGGCGGCGCGCCCGACCCAGGCGACCCGGTAGGCGAACTCGAAGCCCGACAGCGCGGCGGCGGCCGCGTAGGCGACCACGGCCAGCCAGACCAGCGTCTCGGACAGGTTGGCCAGGTCAGCCGACGACATCGATTCCTCCTTGGGTCGAGTCCTGCGCCGGGGTGTGCCGGTCTCGACGATCAGCGCCGCTCAGTCTACCCATCGGGGGGCTACGCCCCCGAACCCCTCAGTCCTCCGCGCGCGACGCGGTGGTCTGGTCAAGCCTAGACCGGACCTCCGGCGAGGGCGAGCCGAGAAGTCCCAGCTCAACGTCCCGGGCCAGCTCCTTGAACTCATCGACGAAGGCCATCTTGCCCTGGAGCGCGAGGCCGGCCAGCTCGACCTCGACGCCGCCCTGCTCGACCGCGGTGGCGCGCAGCCAGACGCGCCGCCGGTTGACGTACAGCGAGGGGATCAGGCCGAGCAGGATGAGCCCGGCCGCCAGGGCGACGATCGGCACCCCCGGGTCGCTGGCCAGGGTCAGCACGCTGTACTGCTGGAGCTTTGGGAACTCGACCTGGAGCCCGTCGGCGAACTTGCCGGACTTGCCGAGCGGCAGGATCAGCGGGTTGCCGGCCGCGCGAAGCCCGGAGAAGTCCAGCGTGAAGACGCTGTGGGCCTGCGAGGCGTTGAGGTTGCCCTTGAAGGGCAGCACCACCAGCACCGGGTTGACCAGCCGCGGGTCGTTGTAGATCTGCTCCTGACCGTTCGGCAGGGGCACCTGCCGGAGCCCGGTGAACAGCACCACCTGGAGGCCGACCTGTGGCGTGAGCGAGGGCAGCCGGATGGCGCCGCTGGAGACCTCGGTCTCGGGCTCGCGGTTGGCCAGCACCGGGCCGTCCTGGAGCAGCTCGCCCGAGGGCGAGCGCACCCGCACGACCGGCGCGTAGCCGTAGTCCGACTGGAACACCCGCACGCCGTCCACGGTCATCGGCCGGTTGACGGTGACCTTCTGCGACTGGGTGGGGCGGCCGTCGGCGTCCAGCGCGGTGAGGCGCGAGGCGTACTCCCTGGGGGTGAGGTTGGGGTAGAAGCTGTTGGTGAAGTCGTCCAGCCGCAGGCTGAACTGCTTCAGGTCACCGTCGGTGAAGAAGCGGCCGGGGGTGAAGGCGTCGTAGTTGATGCGCGTGTCGGCCCAGGTGTCGCCCTCGACGACGGTGGCCTGCCCGCGGTAGCCGAACCCCTTGCCGTAGGCCAGTCCCAGCAGCAGCAGCAGGAACGACACGTGGAACACCAGGCTGCCCGCCTCGCGCAGGTAGCCCTTCTCGGCGGCGAGCTCGCCGGAGCCGTAGCCGGCCACCCGGAAGCGCCGGCGCCCGAGGATCCGCCGGACCACCTCGGCGGCCTGCTCCGGGGAGGCCGACGCCTGGAAGCTGGCGTAGTTGCGGTAGTGGTCCAGCCGCGGGCGCGGCCGGTGCGGCCGGCCGCGGACCAGCCGCAGGTAGGCGGTGAAGCGCGGCACCAGGCAGGCGGTGAGCGCGGTGAGCAGCGCCAGGTAGATGGCCATGAACCAGGGCGCGCCGAAGACGTCGAACATGCCCAGCCGGTCCAGGATGGGCGCCAGGCCGGGGTGCTGCTCGAAGTACTGCTGGACCCGCTGCGGCGAGATGTTCTGCTGCGGAAACAGGCTGCCGAAGATCGCCGCGACGCCGATGGCGAGCAGCAGGATCAGCGCGGTCCGCATGGAGCGGAACTCGCGCCAGCCGTTGCGCAGGCGCTCCATCGCGGGCGCCGAGGCATCCGTGCTCATAGCGGAAGGTTCACCGAGCCGGCCCACACCCTGAGCTGGTTGAGGAGGCTGTCCCACAGGCCGGTGACCAGCAGGAGCCCGATGACGACCAGCATTCCCCCTCCGGCCAGTTCGAACAACCGGAAGCGGCGGCGCAGGGCCGGGAAGCGGCCGACCGCGCCGCGGAAGCCCAGCGCGGCGATCAGGAACGGGATGCCCAGCCCGAGCGAGTAGGCGAACAGCAGGACCGCGCCGCGCCCCACGCCCCCGCCGCCGACCGCGGCGAGGCCGAGCACCGCGCCCAGGGTCGGGCCGATGCACGGCGTCCAGCCCAGCCCGAAGACCATGCCGAGCGGCAGCGCGCCGGCCAGCCCGCCGGGGATCCGGTCGCTGCGCAGCCGGCGCTCGCGGTAGAGGAACGCCGGCTTGACGATCCCGGCCAGGAACAGGCCCATGACGATCACCATCACCCCGGCGATGCGGGTGATCAGGCCGCGGTTGGTCAGCAGCCACGAGGTCAGCGCGCCCAGGGTCGCGCCGAGCGCCATGAACACCAGCGAGAAGCCCAGCACGAACAGGGCCACGCCGGCGACCACCCGGCCGACCTGGCGGCCGCCGCGCTCCACGTCCTGCCCGGAGACGCCGGAGACGTAGGAGAGGTAGCCGGGGACCAGCGGCAGCACGCAGGGCGAGGCGAACGAGATGAAGCCGGCCGCGCCCGCAACCGGCATTGCCAGCAGCAGGTTGCCGGTGGTGACCAGCTCCTGGGCCTGCTGCGCGACGCTCATCGGCCGCTCCCGCCGTCGCGGACGCGGGCGACCACGTCGGCCAGCAGTCCCGCCTGGAGCTCGGCCGAGCCGCTGCCGCCGTTGATCGCGCCGTTGATCCTGGCGCCGAGGCGGCCCTGCTGGTCGATCACCAGGGTGGCCGGCGGGAAGGCGGGCGCCTGGTCGCGCAGCCTGGCGGTGAGCGCCGCCGACGGGTCGAACAGCGAGGGGTAGGAGGTCCTGAACTCGCGCTCGTAGGCCAGCGCCGCCGCGCGCTGGTCGCGGATGTCGACGCCGACGAACTGGACGCCGTCGCCGGCGAGCTGGCGGGCGGCCCGCTGGAGGCCGGCGGCCTCGGAGCGGCAGGGGCCGCACCACGACGCCCAGAAGTTCAGCACCAGCACCTTGCCGCGGCTGCTGGCCAGGTCGAGCGTGGAGCCGTCCAGCGCCTGCCCGGCCAGCGCCGGCAGCGGCTTGCGGTCCCCGGGGGCAACGATGGTGACGTTGGGCTGGACCGGGCGGACCTGCCCGGTGGCCGCCTCGGGGGCGAGCTGCCTGCCGCCGCCACCGCCGATCGCCGTGCGCGCGACCACCGCGATCACGGCGATCAGCACGACCCCGCCCGCCACAGCGAGCATTCGGCGCGACATCGGGACCTCGATCGATGCGAGACGTACGGCAGCCGCCGCGCGCCCGGCGCCAGGCGCACGCGGGAAGTCGAGTGTATCGAGGGAGAGGGGAAAACGGGTCAGAAGTCCCCGAGTGCCCCCCGCGGCGGCCCGAAACCAGCCCACGTGCATTCGTGAGACCTGCGAAATGGCCTCTGACCTGCGGCGCTTTGCGTTGGCGCAGTTTGGGGTCGGTGTTACGATGCGCGCGGGAGTATGGCTGCCCGTCCCAATCCACGGCTGGAGGCTGCGAGGGTGTCGGTGCTTCAACCCAAGAACGAGAGCCAGCGCTGGGTGTCGCTGTTCCTCGTCGCGATGGGCATCTTCGTCGGGATGATCATCTTTCTTGCCGTCATCCCGTCCTGGTGGCTCTACTTCGCCGACGCGACCCTGAAGTGGACCGACAACTTCACCCTCCCGCTGGGGATCCGCAAGATCGTCCTGTCCAAGCAGGTGATCCGGGACATCATCGTGGTGATCTGGTACGGGGTGGTGCTGCTCGCGGCCGGGCGCCTCATCGGGATCTGGAACAAGCGGACCCCGAAGGTGCTGGCGCCCGACGAGAGCAAGCGGGAGGCGACCGGTGGCTACAAGTAGCGGGTGGGAGAGGATCGACCGGTGAATCCCAACAAGCCGAGCATCCATGACGACTACACGCTGACGACGGTCGACCCCAACTGGCTCCAGGAGCGCATCAAGCCGCGCCGGCACATCGCACTCTCCCCGGAGCTGTGCATCCTGTGCCGCGCGTGCGAGGACGTCTGCCCCTGGGACTGCATCTACATGCTCGCCCCGGACATCGTGAAGGACGGGGACAGCCCACAGGAGGTCACCACGTTGGCGCAGACTTCGCACGCGCTCTTCGTGATCGACGACAATGAGTGCGTGCGCTGCGGTATCTGCATCGATCGATGCCCGACCGGGGCGCTGTGGTACGCCCGGGTGGGCGAGAGCAAGGCGGCG
>DASVXQ010000328.1:0-5256 GCA_036392615.1 Actinomycetes bacterium
CGTCGTCGTGCGCGGGCACGGCGGCCACCACGCCGGCGGGGTCGCCGCCCGGCGCGGCGGCCGCCAGCAGCGGCAGCGACTCGCCGCTGAGCGGGTGGACGGCCAGCGAGCCGAGCTCGATGCCGGCCGGCTCGTCGCCGCCGTGGGCCGCCCGGGCGGCGCGGGCGCGCCAGGCGGCGACGGCGGCGCGGCGCTCGGCCGGCACCAGCTGGTCGAGCTGGGGATGCTCGGCGCCGACCAGCAGCGAGGTCACGCCGTAGAGGGTCTCCGGCCTGGCGGTGAAGACCTCGATCTCGCGGAGCGGGCAGCCGTGCAGCTCGAAGCGCGCCACCGCGCCGTCGGTGCGACCGATCCAGTCGCGCTGGGCCTTCTTGGTGGCCTCCGGCCAGTCCAGCTCGTCGAGGCCGTCGAGCAGCGCCTGGGCGCGGTGGGAGGTCAGCAGGAACCACTGCGGCAGGGAGCGTTGCTCGACGCGGGCGCCGCAGCGCTCGCAGTGCCCGTGGGCCACCTGCCAGTCGTCGACCACCGTGCGGCAGGACGGGCACCACAGCGCCGGGCCATCGCGCCGCTCGGCCAAGCCCGCCTCGAGCAGCCGCAGGAACAGCCACTGGGTCCAGCGGTAGAAGGCCGGGTCAGTGGTGTCCAGCCGGTGGTCCCAGTCGAACATCGCGCCGAGCTGGCGGAGCTGGCGCTCGAAGTGGGCGATGTTGCGCGGCACCAGGCTGCCGGGGTGCTCGCCGACCCGCGCGGCGTGCTGCTCGGAGTGGAGCCCGAAGGCGTCGAAGCCCATCGGCTGGAAGACCGTGTCGCCGCGCCGGCGGCGCCAGCGGCCGTACACGTCGGCGCCGGTGTAGGCGTAGACGTTGCCGACGTGCAGCCCCTCGGCGGAGGGGTAGGGGAACATCATCAGGTTGTAGAAGGGCCGCTCGGCGGTCTCCAGCGGGGTGGTGTCGCTGCCCGAGGCCGCCCAGCGCCGCCGCCATCTGGCTTCGACCGCATGGTGGTCGTAGCCGCCGACGTCGGCGGGTGATGGCGGGGAAGCGCGCGATCTCACCACCCCGGGAGCATAACGGGCGCCCCGGCGATCGGGGAGGGTGCACGCGACGCCGGACCCCCAGGAGGAGGTCCGGCGTCAGGGAAGGTGCCGCTCGAACTGCTCTAGAACTCGCGCACCCTGGCGGTGATCGGCGAGCTCACCCGCTGCCGCTGGCGGGCCACCTTCTGCCAGTCGTTCGGCTTGGCGACCACGTTGAACACCGCCGCGGGCAGGGAGTTGCCGATGCGCAGCAGGCGCAGCTCCACCCCGAAGAAGCGCACCTCGTCGTCGCCGTGCTGGTTGAGCCAGTCGAGCACGGCGCGGTGCTCCTCGCTGATCTTGGTGGTGATCCAGATCACCGCGGAGACCTCGAGGCCGGCGGCGAAGGTCACCACCTGGCCGAGGTGGATGGAGTCGGTCGACTCGAGCTGGTTGGTGATGGCCACCCGACGGCCCTTGTCCGTCTGGGCGAGGATGTCCACGGTGAAGGAGCCGACGGCGACGTCGCGGCCGACCTCGCGCAGACCGCCGATGTTCAGCTCCTTGGCCAGCCTGTCGAGGTTGCCAGCCAGCCAGCCGGCGAACCCGTCGCCGTCGCGCTGGAAGACGGTCCTGACGTCGACCTCTTCGAGGTCGGCGAGCTGCAGGGAGCCGCCGCCGAAGCTGCGCGACGAGCGCTCGAGGTCAACCTGGGCTCGGCTGTTGCCAGCGTGTGAGATGGCGGAGCGGGCGCCCGAGCCTTCGCTGGCGCTCGCGCTATCTGACTGGGTCACGCTGGGTCCTCCCGTGGTCGAATTCTGCCGCTGGCAGCATGACCGGGGCAGGTTCTCCAATTCCGGCGGTGCGAGTCAAATCCGCATTGGCGGGATCACCTGGTTCGCCCCGGTAGGCGAATGATGCCCCGCTCCAGCGCCGCGACCACCGCGGCGGTGCGGTCGTCGACGCCGAGCTTGACGAAGATGTGGATCAGGTGCGTCTTGACGGTCGCCTCGCTGATGAACAGCTCCGCGGCGATGGCGGCGTTGCTGGCGCCCTTGGCGACCAGCGCGAGCACCTCGATCTCGCGGGCGGTCAGCGCCTCCTCGGCCGGGGTGCGCATGCGGCCGACCAGCCGGCTGGCGACCGCCGGCGCGAGCGCGGTCTCACCCCGGGCGGCCGAGCGGATGGCGGCGTAGAGGTGCTCACGGGCCGCGTCCTTCAGCAGATAGCCGGTGGCGCCGGCCTCGACCGCGCGGAGGATGTCGGCGTCGGTGTCGTAGGTGGTCAGCACCAGCACGTGGGTGCCGGGGAAGCGGGCGCGGATCCGGCTGGTGGCGGCCACTCCGTCCATCTCGGGCATGCGCAGGTCCATCAGCACCACGTCGGGACCGAGGCGCTCGACCATGCTGACCGCCTCGGCGCCGGTGGTGGCCTCGCCGGCCACCTCGAAGTCGGGCACGCCCTGGAGCATGTTGCGCAGCCCGTCGCGGACCACCGGGTGGTCGTCGGCGATCAGCAGGCGGATGGTCACCGGGCCTCCTCCGCCTCCAGCGCCACCGCCGGCGCGGGCGCGGCCGCCGGCGTGGCCGGCCCGGCGGGGACCTCGCCGGCCTCGGGAAGGCTCACCGCGACGGTGGTGCCCTTGCCGGGGGAGGTCTCGACGGTGAGCCGGCCACCGAGCTCGTGGACGCGCTCGTTCATCCCCCGCAGGCCGTAGCCGCCGCCGGCCCCGGCGCGGCATTGCTCCGGGTCGAAGCCGACGCCGTCGTCGCGCACGTCCAGCACGGTCTCGTCCTCCATGTAGGAGAGGGTCAGCGCCATCCGCGAGGCGCCCGAGTGCTTGCGCACGTTGGCCAGCGCCTCCTGGGCGATGCGCAGCAGGGCGACCTCGGTGTCGGCGGGGAGCTGCCGTGGCCGGCCGGTGACCGTGGCGGAGGCGGCGATGCCGGTCTCCTCGCCGAGCCGCTGGACCTGCCGCTGGAGCGCCTCGCCCAGCGAGGCGGTCGCCAGCGACTCCGGGCGCAGCTCCCAGACCAGCCGGCGGGCCTCGCCGAGGTTCTCCCTGGCGGTGCGCAGCGCCTGCTCGAGGTGCCGCCGGGCCGTGGCGGAGACCGGCGGCAGGGCGTCCTCGGTCGCCTCCAGCAGCAGCACGATGCTGATCAGGCCCTGCGCCAGCGTGTCGTGGATCTCCCTGGCGAGCCGGCCGCGCTCGGCCAGCCGGCCGGCCTCGCGCTCGGCCTCGGCCAGCTCCTGCCTGGTGGTCTGGAGCTGCTCGATCAGCTGCCGGCGCTCGACGCTCTGGTGGATGATCCGGGTGATCCAGACCGCGAAGCCGATCCCCAGGGTGGCGCTGAGGATGCCCCAGCGGACCGGTGACCAGTCCTCGGTCAGCGGCCTGCCCGAGTCCAGCACCTCGCGCAGCACCGTCAGCGTATTGAGCGCCAGCGCCACCGGGATCGCCCCGCTCAGCCGCAGGCGGCTGAAGACCAGCGGGTAGAGGATGAACAGCAGCAGGTAGAAGGCCGGGTGCAGGGTCAGCAGCCCATACCACAGCCCGATCGTGCCGCCGAGGAACGCAAGCGACAGCGGCAGCCGGTCGTCGCCCATGTGGAAGGGCAGCGCCAGCAGCGAGTACCAGGCGGCCAGCGCCAGCGCCAGGCCGACCAGCGCGGCCTCGCGCCGGCCCTCGAGCCCGTTGGCGAGCAGCGCCGAGACGGTCGAGATCGCCAGCAGCCCGTAGAAGGCGGCGTGCCAGAGCCAGGCGCCCTCTTCCCAGGCGCCGGGCGCCAGCGCCCTGGAGGAGGCGCGTGCGTCGCCGCCGGCCACGACCCACACCCCTTCCCATTCCCGGCTCGCCCGTCCCGCCGCCGCCGATGGTACGCACCCCGAGGGCGCCGGCCGAACCCTCCGGCGGTCGATCGCCGCGTCCACCGACCGGTTGATTTCCGCCCGGCCCGGCACGCCGCCGCGCGCTCTCGTAGGATTGGGCACCGGATTGGGCGGGATACGCTGGGCACACCGAAATGCACCTGACAAGCGCGAACGTCAGAAAATTCAAGAGCATCGACGATTCCGGGCCGGTGCGGTTCGAGCCCGACGTCACCTGCCTGGTGGGCCGCAACGAGAGCGGCAAGACCGCCTTCCTGGAGGCGCTCGCGCGGGTGAACCCGCTGGCCGACGACCCGCTGGCGTTCGACGAGCTGCGCGAGTACCCGAGAAGGCTGCGCGGCCGCGACCGTGACGAGATCGCCGGCACGGTGCCGGTGACCGCCACCTTCGAGCTGGACGACGCCGACGTCGACGACCTCTGGGGCGAGTTCGGCCCCGGGGTGGTCACCTCGCGCAAGGTACGGCTGGACCGCACCTACGGCGGCCGCCGCCGCGTGGTGGTCGAGCAGGACGACGACGGCAGGGCGCGCGGCGGCGCCGAGCTGGCCTCGTTCATCACCGGCCGGCTGCCGCGCTTCCTCTACTTCGGCCACTACCACGTGCTGCCCGGCCGGGTCAGCATCCCGCGGCTCCAGACCCTGCCCACCACCCGCCTGGCGCCAGGCGAGCGCACCGCCCGCTCGCTGCTGCGGCTGGCCGGGGTCGGCGCCGACGACTTCGTCGAGTCCGCCTACGAGCGCCGCAAGCTCGCGCTGGAGGTGGCCGCCGAGCGGATCGGCGACGAGGTGCTGCGCTACTGGAGCCAGGGGCGCGACCTCCAGGTCGAGCTGGACGTCGACTTCCGCGCCAAGGGACCGGGCGGCGAGCCCGGGCCGTTCCTCGACATCCGCATCCGCGACCAGCGCCACCGGGTCACCATGAACTTTGGCGAGCGCTCCGAAGGCTTCGTCTGGTTCTTTTCGTTCGTGGCCGCGCTCTCCGAGGTGCGGCAGACCGACCAGCTGATCGTGCTGCTCGACGAGCCGGGGCTGGGCCTGCACGCGGCCGCCCAGGCGGACCTGCTGCGCTACATCGGCGAGCGGCTCGCCGCGCGCCACCAGGTCGTCTACACCACCCACTCGCCGTTCATGGTCGACCCGGCCGAGCCGCGGCGGCTGCGCGCCGTCGAGGATGTCGACGACCAGGGCACCAAGGTCCGCGAGCCGGCCGGCGCCGTCCACCCCGACACGCTGGTGCCACTGCGGGCCGCGCTGGCCAGCAAGCTCGCGGCCGAGGTCGACCTCGGCGAGGACACGCTGCTGGTGCCGGGCCCGGCCGACCTGGTCTACCTGGAGGTGATGAGCGCCTACCTG
>DASVXQ010000329.1:0-6142 GCA_036392615.1 Actinomycetes bacterium
GAGTGGTTCGACGGCAACCTGGACACCGGCTGCCTGGCCGCCGACGGCGAGCAGGCGGCCCTCGGCACCGCCGACGGCTCCCTGTTCCGCTCCGGCGACGCCGGCGCCACCTGGACCCAGGCCGCCGAGGGCCTCCCGGCCGTCCGCGCGGTCGCCTTCACCGCGGCGTGAGAGGTACGAGATCACCGGCGCCGGCGCCACCGCGCTCCAGGGCCGCCGCGACGAGTGGCGCCGCTTCGCCGGCGGCGTCCAGGCCGTGCTGGGATGGTCCACCTGAGCCGCCCGCCGGTGCGGCGGGCGGCGCTCCTTGCGGCAGCTCATCTCGGCAGCCAGGAGACCTTGCCGCGCAGCGCCAGGTAGCCGAGCCCGGCGACCGCGTCGATCAGGAAGTGCGCGATCACCAGCGCGGTGGTGCGCCCACGCCGCTGGTAGACCCGCCCGAAGAACAGGCCGAGCAGCAGGTTGCCGCCGAAGCCGCCGAAGCCCTGGTAGAGGTGGTAGGCGCCGCGGAGCAGCGCGCTCGCCCACAGCGCCTTGCCGGATGACCAGCCCAGCTGGCGGAGGCGTCGCAGCAGGTAGCCGCAGACGATCACCTCTTCCAGCAGGCCGCTGCGGGCGGCGCCGAGCAGCAGCACCGGGATGGTCCACCAGTGCCCAAGCGGCGGCACCGGCACCACCGAGCGGTTGACGCCCAGCTCCACCGCGACCACGTAGACGCCCAGCCCCACCACCCCGACCACGGTGGCGAGCACCACGCCCCAGGCGAGGTCGCTGAGCGGCTGCCGGGCGTCGAGGCCGATGCTGGCGGCCGACTCGCCCGAGCGGCCCAGGAAGTGGAACACCAGCAGCACCGGCACCAGCGAGGTCGCGACGTCGAGCAGCTGGTAGATCAGCGCGGTGTTGGAGAACAGCGGCGCTGCCACGCCCTTGATCGGCGCGGACAGCAGGTCGACCAGCGCGTAGGCCGCCGAGGCCGCCAGCGAGAGGCCGAGCACCAGCAGCACCTCGTCGCGCAGCACGCGGCGTGGCGGCAGCTCCTGACGCGGCGGCGCGGCGGCCGGGCGCTTCGCCCCCGGTGGCCGCGGAGAAGGGTCGGAAACCTCACGCATCGTCCAAGCGTACTTCCACATCGGCAGAACGGCGGAGGGAGAGCTGTGGACAACAGGGGCGACGAATCGGCGCGATCGGCTACGCTTGGCCGCATGGACCGCGACGTTCTCAACGCCCTCAAGGAGCGGGTCCTCGTCTTCGACGGGGCCATGGGCACCATGCTCCACGCCGCCGAGCTGAACCTGGACGACTACCAGGGCAACGAGGGGTGCAGCGAGATCCTCTGCGTCACCCGGCCCGACGTGGTCCAGGGCATCCACGCCGCCTACTTCGAGGCCGGGTCGGACGTGGTGGAGACGAACTCGTTCGGCGCCTCCGCGATCGTGCTCGGCGAGTACGGCATGGCCGACCGGGTGGTCGAGTTGAATCAGGTCGCCGCACGCCTCGCCCGGGAGGTGGCCGACGGGTTCCAGGCGGACGGCCGGCCACGCTGGGTGGCCGGCTCGATGGGCCCCGGCACCAAGCTGCCGACGCTGCTGCACACCACCTACGACACGCTGCGGGCGACCTACGGTGACCAGGCCTTCGGGCTGCTCGACGGCGGCGTGGACCTGCTGATCGTCGAGACCTGCCAGGACCTGCTCCAGGTCAAGGCCGCGGTCGCCGGCGCCTTCGAGGGCATGCGCCGGGCCGGCCGGCGGGTGCCGCTGATCGTCCAGGTCACGGTCGAGACCACCGGCCAGATGCTGCTCGGCTCCGACATCGCGGCGGCGCTCACCGCCATCGAGCCGCTCGGCGCCGACATCATCGGGATGAACTGCGCGACCGGGCCGGCCGAGATGGGCGAGCACCTGCGCTACCTGTCCCAGCACGCGCGCACGCCGCTGTCCTGCCAGCCCAACGCCGGCCTGCCCGAGCTGCGCGACGGCCGCCCGCACTACCCGCTGTCGCCGGCCGAGCTCGCCCAGGCGCACGACCGCTTCGTGGCCGAGTTCGGCGTGGGGATCGTGGGGGGCTGCTGCGGCACCACGCCCGAGCACATCCGGCAGGTGGTCGAGGCGGTCGGCGGCCGCCAGCCCGCCCACCGGGAGCCGGTCCACGACCCGGCGGTCTCGAGCCTGTACCAGTCGGTCCCGCTCGACCAGGACACCACCTACCTGACCATCGGCGAGCGCTGCAACGCCAACGGCTCGCGCAAGTTCCGCGAGCTGATGCTCGCCGGCGACCTCGACGGCCTGGTCGGCATCGCCAAGGAGCAGATCCGCGAGGGCGCGCACGTGCTGGACGTGTGCGTCGACTACGTCGGCCGCGACGGCGCGCCGGACATGGACGCGCTGGTCGAGCGGCTGGCGCAGCAGTCGACCGTGCCGGTGATGCTCGACTCGACCCAGGCGGACGTGATCGAGGCCGGGCTCAAGCGGCTGGGCGGCCGCGCGATCGTCAACTCCATCAACCTCGAGGACGGCGAGGCCCGCATGGAGGCGGTCTGCCCCCTGGTCAAGCAGTTCGGCGCCGCGGTGGTCGCGCTGCTGATCGACGAGGAGGGTCAGGCGCGCGACGTCGAGTGGAAGCTGCGGGTCGCCCACCGGATCCACGACCTGGCGGTCGGCCGCCACGGGCTGGCGCCGGAGGACCTGCTGTTCGACGCGCTGACCTTCCCGCTCGGCTCCGGGCAGGAGGACCTGCGCCGCGACGCCATCGCCACCCTCGAGGCGATCCGCCGGATCAAGGCCGAGCTGCCCGGCGTGCGGACCGTGCTGGGCGTCTCCAACGTGTCGTTCGGCCTCTCGCCCGCCGCCCGCCAGGTGCTCAACTCGGTGTTCCTGCACGAGGCCCGCGAGGCGGGGCTGGACGCGGCGATCGTCTCCCCGGCCAAGATCCTGCCGCTGCACCGCATCGACGAGGAGCAGCGCGAGGTCGCCCTGGACCTGATCCACGACCGAAGGGGGGCCGACGGCTACGACCCGCTGCGGCGCTTCATGGAGCTGTTCGAGGGCAAGGAGGCGACCCGCCCGGCTGCCGCCGAGGACCTCGCCGCGCTGCCCACCGACGAGCGCCTCAAGCGCCGCATCATCGACGGCGTGCGGGACGGGCTCGAGGCCGACCTCGACGAAGCCATGCTGACCCTCACGCCGCTCCAGATCATCAACGACGTGCTGCTGGACGGCATGCGCACCGTGGGCGAGCTGTTCGGCGCCGGCGAGATGCAGCTGCCCTTCGTGCTCCAGTCGGCCGAGGTGATGAAGGCCTCGGTGGCGCTGCTGGAGCCGCACATGGAGCGCACCGACGCCGACGGCAAGGGCAGCGTGGTGCTGGCCACCGTCAAGGGCGACGTCCACGACATCGGCAAGAACCTGGTGGACATCATCCTCACCAACAACGGCTACACGGTCCACAACCTGGGCATCAAGCAGCCCATCTCGGCGATCATCGAGAAGGCCGAGGAGATCCGCGCCGACGCGATCGGCATGTCCGGGCTGCTGGTCAAGTCGACCGTGGTGATGCGCGAGAACCTCGAGGAGCTGAACGCCCGCGGGCTGGCCGCCTACCCGGTGCTGCTCGGCGGGGCGGCGCTGAACCGCACCTACGTCGAGGGCGACCTGCGGCAGATCTACAAGGGCCGGGTGTTCTACTGCCGCGACGCGTTCGCCGGCCTGCGGGTGATGGACCAGCTGCGCGAGGAGCGCGAGAGCGGCGTGCGGCCCGACCGCGAGGCGCCTCGCGCCCCCCGGGTCGCCAGGGTGCGGCCGCGCGGCCCGGCGCCGGCGGCGCCCAGCACCAGCGAGGTCGCCCGCTCGGACGTGGCGCTGGACGTGCCCGTCCCACAGGCGCCGTTCCTCGGCTCCTCGCGCATCGTCAAGGGCATCCCGGTGCGCGAGGTGGCCGCCTACCTGAACGAGTCGGCGCTGTTCCGCGGCCAGTGGCAGCTGCGGCCGGGCGGCGGCCAGCAGGGCTGGGAGCGGCTGCTCGAGACCGAGGCGCGCCCGCGCCTGCGCGCGCTGCTGGACGAGGCGATCGCCAACCAGGTGCTCCAGCCGGCGGTGGTCTACGGGTACTTCCCGTGCAATTCGGACGGCAACGACCTGGTGGTGTGGCGCGACGACGGCTCGGAGTGGGTCCGCTTCAGCTTCCCGCGCCAGCGGCGCGACCGGCGGCTGTGCATCGCCGACTTCTTCCGGCCGGTCCAGTCGGGCGAGGCCGACGTGGTCGCCTTCCACGTGGTGACCATGGGTCGCGCCGCCTCGGACGCGACCGCCGCGCTGTTCGAGGCCAACCGCTACCGCGAGTACCTCGAGCTGCACGGCATCACCGTCGAGATGGCCGAGGCGCTGGCGGAGTACTGGCACCGGCGCATCCGCCAGGAGCTGCGCATCGCGGACCAGGACGCCGATCAGATGGAGGCCCTGTTCGACCTGGGCTACCGTGGGGCGCGATACTCCTTCGGCTACCCGGCTTGCCCGGACCTCGAGCAGCAGTCCAAGATCTTCGAGCTGCTCGACCCGGGGCGGATCGGGGTCGAATTGTCCGAGGAGTACCAGCTGCACCCCGAGCAGTCCACCTCGGCGATCATCGTCCACCATCCCGAGGCAATATATTTCAACGCCCGATGAGGCACGGTGCACCGGGCCTGCGCGGGGTAGATGAGCGGAACGGAAGATCGGAGCGACGCGGCAGCGATGAGTAGCGGCCATAGTGGCCCGTCGAGGGCCGATCACCCAGTGCCCCGGGAGGCGCTCTAGCCCCCTGCCGCTCCCCGGGCCTGCCATGACGAGGAGGTGACCGGGGGTGGCATCATCCAGCGAGCAGTTGTTCGTGTCGCGCTTGGCGCGCCTGCCGGTGCGGGCGCCCAGCGGAGAGACCATCGGCAGGATCGCCGACGTGGTGATCGCACGGGCCGCTCCCGGCTCGCCGCCGGTGGTGCTGGGCCTCACCGTCTGGGTGCAGCGCCGCCCGATCTTCATCGGCATGGGACGCATCCGCGAGCTGGACACCAGCGGCGCGACGCTGACCACCGGAACCGTCAACCTGCGGCCGTTCGAGCTGCGCCAGGGCGAGACGCTGGTGCTCGGCGAGCTGGTGGACTCGGTGGTCAAGCACCGCGAGACCGGCGTCGAGTACCGCATCAACGACGTCGCCATCGGCCAGCAGCGGGAGGGCTGGATCGTCTGCGCGCTCGACGTGGTCGAGCCGACCTCCGGCCTGCGGGCCTTCCGGCGGCCCCGCCGCCTGCGGCTGAGCTGGGACATGGTCGCCGGCCTGGAGGCGGGCGAGTCGGCCGAGTCGCGGCTGGCGGCGCTGGCGGACCTGCGCCCCGCCGACGTGGCCGCCGCGCTGCTGGCCCTGCCCGCCAAGGCCCGCGAGGACATGGCCTCCGAGTTGGACGACGACCGGCTGGCCGCGACCCTCGAGCAGCTCCCGGAGGAGGTGCAGGCCGGCCTGCTGACCCGCCTGGACGACGAGCGGGCCGCCGACGTGCTCGAGGCGATGGACCCCGACGACGCCGCCGACCTGCTCGGCGAGATGTCCGAGGCGGACCGGGCGCGGCTGCTGGCGCTGATGGTGCCGGAGGAGGCCGAGCCGGTCCGCCGGCTGCTGGTCTACGACGAGGAGACCGCCGGCGGGCTGATGACCACCGAGCCGGTGATCATGCGGGCCGGCGACACCGTCGCCGAGGCGCTCGCCCGGCTGCGCGACCCGGACCTTTCGCCGGCGCTGGCGGGGCAGGTGTTCGTGGTGCGCCCGCCGACCCAGACGCCGACCGGCCGCTACCTGGGCGTGGCGCACTTCCAGCGGCTGCTGCGCGAGATGCCCGGCAACCCGCTCGGCTCGGCCATCGACACCGACCTGGACGCGCTGTCGCCGAACCTGCCGACCAGGCGGGTCGCCGAGTACCTGGCCACCTACGACCTGCTCTGCGCCCCGGTGTGCGACGAGCAGTCCAGGCTGCTGGGCGCGGTGTCGATCGACGACGTGCTGGACCACCTGCTGCCGCCGGCCTGGCGCCGCGGCCCGGTGCGGGCGCGCGGCAACGGCAACGGCGGCAACGGCCGCGGCGGCAACGGCGGCCGTGGGCCAGGCGAGGGCGGCGCGG
>DASVXQ010000330.1:0-2752 GCA_036392615.1 Actinomycetes bacterium
GGGCAGCCTGGCCAGCCCGGCGGGCAGGGCCAGGGACCCGGCGGCGACGACGACGTCATCGACGCCGACTTCACCAGGGAGTGAGCCCGATGGCCACCCAGCAGGAGCCGGAGCCCCAGGCCGAGCGCCGGCCGGACGAACCCGGCGCGGCCCAGCCCGAGCCCGAGCGCGAGGGCACGCCGGCCGCCGAGGCCAACCAGGACGCGTCCGCGGCCGAGACCGCGCTGGCCCAGGCCGCCACCGAGCTGGCGGCGGCGGAGGACCGCTGGAGGCGCGCCATGGCCGACCTCGACAACCTGCGCAAGCGCTACGCGCGGGAGCTGGCGCGCGAGCGGGAGGCCGAGCGCGAACGGGTCGCCGCGGCCTTCCTGCCGGTGCTCGACAACCTCGAGCGGGCGCTGGAGCACGCCGGCAGCGACGCCGCCTACGACCAGGACGCCCTGGTCCGCGGGTTGCGCTCGGTCCGCGAGCAGGCCCTTGGCGTGCTCGCTGCGCTGGGCTACCCGCGTCAGGACAAGGCCGGCGTGCCATTCGACCCGGCGCGGCACGAGGCGGTCAGCGTGGAGGAGGAGACCGAGGCCGCCCCGGGCACGGTGGTGCGGGTGCTCCACCCGGGCTACGGCGAGGGCGAGCGGCAGCTCCGCCCGGCCGCCGTCGCTGTCGCCGCCGGCAAGCGGGAATGAGCCGCCATGGCGCGCGACTACTACGAGGTGCTCGGGGTGCCGCGCGGCGCCGACGCCGAGGAGATCCAGCAGGCCTACCGGCGGCTGGCGCGCCGCTACCACCCCGACGTCAACAAGGACCCCAGCGCGGAGGACCGCTTCAAGGAGGTCAACGAGGCCTACCAGGTGCTCTCCGACCCGGAGACCCGGGCGCGCTACGACCGCTTCGGCCCGGACTTCCGGCGCGTGCCCGAGGGCGCCGAGCGCGAGCCCGCCGGCGCTGGCGCGCGCGGCTTCCGCGGCGGCTTCCGCCGCGGCGGCGGGCGGGTGTTCAGCGAGGACGACCTCGGCGGGATCGACCTCGGCGACCTGTTCGGCGACCTGTTCGGCGCCGGCGCCGCCGGCCCGATCCCGGGCGCCGACCAGGAGGCGGAGCTGGAGCTGACCGTCGAGGAGGCCTACCGGGGCGGCCGGCGCTGGGTCACCCTGGCCGGCCCGGAGGGGTCGCGCTCCTACGAGGTCAACATCCCGCCGGGGGTGACCGACGGGCAGCGCATCCGGCTGGCCGGTGAGGGTGGGCGCGGCAGCGGCGACGGGCGCGCCGGCGATCTGTACCTGGTGGTCCGCATCGCGCCGCATCCGCGGTACCGCCTGGAAGGCCGCGACCTGCACGTGCAGGTGCCGGTGAGCCCCTGGGAGGCGGCGCTGGGCGCGACCGTGCCGGTGGACACGCCCGGCGGCGAGGTGAAGCTCAAGGTCCCGCCCGGCTCCTCCAGCGGCCGGCGGCTGCGGCTGCGCGGGCAGGGCATGCCCAACCCCAGGGGCCGGCCCGGCGACCTCTACGCCGAGCTGCGCATCGTGCTGCCGCGGCGGCTGTCCGAGCGGGAGCGGGAGCTGTTCGAGGAGCTGTCGCGGGCCTCCAGCTTCGACCCGAGGAGGGACCGATGACCCGCCGGATCGAGTACCTGCCGGTGCCGCCGCCAGGGCTGCCGCTGGAGCGCTTCGCGCGCCGCGCCGGGGTGCACCCCGAGTTGCTGCGCCGCTTCGTGGCGCTGGGGCTGCTGCGCGCCAGGCGCGACGCCGCCGGTCAGCTGCGGCTCGACCCTGGCGAGCTGGCCAGGGTCGCGCGGATTCAGCGGCTGCGGGCCGGGCTGCAGCTCAACTACGCGGCGATCGGGCTGGTGCTGGACCTGCTGGACCGCATCGAGGATCTCGAGGCCGCGCTGCGGGCGGGTGGCGCCGGCGTGCGCGGCCCGGGGGAGCCAACGGCAAGGGGGGAGCAGCGGTGGATCTGAACCGGTTGACGCAACGGTCCCAGGAGGCGCTCCAGGACGCGCAGCGCAAGGCGCTGGAACTGGGGCAGACGGAGGTGGACGGCGAGCACCTGCTGCTCGCCCTGCTGGACCAGCCCGACGGCGTGGTGCCGAGGCTGCTCACCCTGGCCGGCGTGGACACCGACGGGCTGCGGGACGCCGCCGAGGCGGCGGTGGCCCGCCTGCCTCGGGTCACCGGGCCAGCCGCCCCGCCGGGGCAGGTGATGGTCACCCAGCGGCTGTCGCGGCTGCTGGACGTGGCCGGACGGGAGGCCGGCCGGCTCAAGGACGAGTACGTCTCGGTCGAGCACCTGCTGCTGGCCCTGGCCGACGAGGGCGCCGGCACGGCGGCCGGGCGGCTGCTGCGTGACTTCGGCGTCACCCGCGAGTCGGTGCTCACCGCGCTGACCCGGCTGCGCGGTAACCAGCGGGTCACCTCGGCGACCCCCGAGGGCGCCTACGAGGCGCTTGAGAAGTACGGCCGCGACCTGGTCGCCGACGCCCGCGCCGGCAAGCTCGACCCGGTGATCGGCCGCGACGCCGAGATCCGCCGGGTCATCCAGGTGCTGTCGCGCCGCACCAAGAACAACCCGGTGCTGATCGGCGACCCCGGCGTCGGCAAGACCGCCATCGTCGAGGGCCTCGCGCAGCGGATCGTGCGCGGCGACGTGCCCGAGGGGCTGCGCGACCGCACGGTGTTCGCGCTCGACCTGGGCGCGCTGGTCGCCGGGGCGAAGTACCGCGGCGAGTTCGAGGAGCGGCTCAAGGCGGTGCTCG
>DASVXQ010000331.1:0-1803 GCA_036392615.1 Actinomycetes bacterium
TCGCCCGCCCGCGACGCCCCGCCGAGCGCGTCGCTGGCGGCGTTGACGTTCGGCAGCCGGCCGCGCAGCCCGCTCGGCGCCTGATGGAACCAGCCCGCCAGGGTCGAGTTGGCCACCCCGCCGAGCGCGGCCGCGCCGACCGCGCTGCCCAGCATGCGGGTGAACATCGACGCGCCGGTGGCCACCCCGCGCCGCTCCCAGCCGATCACCGACTGCATGCCGACCATCAGCGAGGTGGACGGCAGGCCGATGCCGGCGCCGAGGACCAGGCTGGCCACCACCACCCCCCACAGCGGCGAGGAGCCCGGCAGCAGCCCCAGCGCCAGTCCGCCCAGCGCCGCCAGGGTCATGCCGATCAGCGCCGCGTCGCGGAAGCCGATCCGCAGGTACAGGCGGCTCGACAGGGTCGACGACAGCGACCAGCCGAGCGACATCGCCGCCAGCACCAGGCCGGCCACCACCGTGCTGGTGCGGTGGACCCCCTGGACGTAGGTGGGCAGGAAGCCGGTCATGCCGATCAGCAGCACGCCGATGACCGCGTTGCCGAGCGCCGAGCCCAGCGGCACCCGCCGGGCGAACACCCAGCCCGGCAGGGTCGGCTCGCCGGCGCGGCGCTCCTGCCACACGAACGCCGCCAGCACCAGCGCGGCGGCGGCGAACACCCCGACGCTCCGCGGCGAGCCCCAGCCCCAGCGCACGCCGCCCTCCAGCAGCCCGAAGACCAGCAGGCTGGTGCCGACGAACACCAGCAGCGAGCCGGCCACGTCCAGCTTGTGCGGCCGGCGGACCACCCGCTCGCGCAGCCGCGTGCCGACCATGAACATCGCCACCAGGCCGATCGGCAGGTTGACGTAGAAGATCCAGCGCCAGCTCAGGTACTCGGCGAACAGCCCGCCGATGGTCGGGCCGACCACCGCGGAGACGCCCCACACGCCCGACAGCCAGCCCTGGATGCGGGCGCGCTCGGTGACCGTGTAGAGGTCGCCGACCACGGTCATGGCGATCGGCAGGATCGCGCCGGCGCCGAGCCCCTGGATGCCGCGGAAGGCGATCAGCGAGCCCATGTTCCAGGCCAGCCCGCAGAGCACCGAGCCGGCCAGGAAGATCGCCACCCCGGCGAGCAGCACCGGCCGGCGGCCGTAGAGGTCGGCGAGCTTGCCGTAGATCGGCACCGAGGCGGCCTGGGCCAGCAGGTAGACCGAGAACAGCCAGGGGAACAGCGAGAACCCGCCCAGGTCCGCCACGATCGGCGGCACCACCGTGGCCACGATCGCCAGGTCCATCGCCGCCAGGGTGATCACCAGCAGCAGGCCGGCCAGCACCTGGTTGCGGCCTGCCAGCGGCGGCGCGCTGCCGGCCCGTTCCTCGGTCGACGTCATCCCTGGGTCCTCCCTTGCGGCCTGGCTAGCGCACGGCCGAGTAGACGGCCGCGGCCAGGCCGATCACCACCACCGCCCAGCGCAGCGCCCGGTCCGACAGCCGGCGGGCGATCACCGCGCCGAGCATGCCGCCGAGCCCGGTGGCCACCGCCAGGGTGAGCGCCGCGCTCCAGACCACCGGCCCGAGAAACGAGAAGGTCGCCGCGGCGACCCCGTTGACCACCACCGTGAGCGAGGTCTTCAGGGCGTTGTTGCGCTGCAGGCTGTCGTGCAGGAACAGCCCGAGCACGGCGATCAGCAGCACCCCGATGGCGGCGCCGAAGTAGCCCCCGTACACGCTGATCAGCAGCACCGCCAGCAGCAGCGCCCAGCGCCGGTGGACCGGCGTGGGCGGCGGCCCGATGGCCCCGGCCGTCCCCGCCGC
>DASVXQ010000332.1:0-1574 GCA_036392615.1 Actinomycetes bacterium
TCTTCCCCTGGCTCACCTTGCTGTCCCGGGTGGACTAGCCGGGAGGGTGGGTGACGTCGGCCTCGCCGAGGCGGTGGACGATGACACGGTTGGTCATGGCGCGGCGGCCGGGATTCCCTGCCACGACCACGGCCAGGTCGCCGTCGCCGGCCAGGCCGCTGGCGCGGATGCGCTCGTCGGCCTGGGCCACCATCACGGCCATGTCGTCGGTCTGGGCAATCGCCGGCAGTGCGCGCACGCCCCAGTACAGGGCCATGCGCCGTCGCGTGCGCTCGTGCGGGGTCAGGCCCAGGATCGGCGCCCACGGACGGAAGCGGGAGACGAAGCGTGCGGTAGCCCCGGTCTGGGTGAAGACCACAATCACGCGGGCACGCAGGTCCGCGGCGACCTGCACTGCCGCCTTGCAGACCGTGGCCGGCACGTCCAGCGGACCGCCGGCGGGAGGCGGCGGGTGCAGCAGGCTCGGCGTCGACTCCGCCTGCTCGGCGATGCGGGCCATGGTGGCCACCGTCTCCCCGGGGTAGGCGCCGATCGCCGTCTCCTGCGACAGCATGAGCGCGTCGGTCCCGTCGAAGACCGCGTTGGCCACGTCGCTGGCCTCCGCTCTTGTCGGCCTGGGGTTCGACACCATCGACTCCAGCATCTGCGTGGCGGTGATCACCGGCACGCCGTGCGCGTTCGCGTGGGCGATGATCTCCTTCTGCAGCGGCGGGACCTTCTCGACCGCCAGCTCCACGCCGAGGTCGCCGCGGGCCACCATGACCGCGTCGGCCGCGGCCAGGATGCCGTCGAGGTGCTCGATCGCCTCGGGCCGCTCCAGCTTGGCCACCAGCGGCACGTCGGCGCCCAGGTCGGCGATCGCCCGCTTGGCGACGGTCACGTCGGAGGGGCGGCGCACGAACGACAGCGCCACGTAATCCACGCCGGCCCCGACCGCCGCCGCCAGGTCGACGCGGTCCTTGTCGGTCAGCGATGGCGCCGACACCCGGATCCCCGGCAGGTTCACACCCTTGCCCGAGCGGACCGTCCCACCGCGGATGACCCGGCAGCGGACACGCCTGCCCTGGACCGCGCACACACGCAGCTCGATCGCGCCGTCGTCGAGCAGCACGCGGTCGCCCGGCGCCAGGTCGTCGGCGAGATGCTGGTAGGGAACCGGGACGGCCGGCGGCGGCGCCGTGGCCGCGCCGGCCAGCAGCTCGCAGTCGCCGCCGGTGCTCAGCACCAGGCCATCGCCGGGCACCCGCCCGACCCGGATCTTGGGACCCTGCAGGTCGGCCAGGGCCGCCAGGCCCCCACCCCGCTCCGCCGACGCCCGCCGCGCGCGCTCCAGCCTGGCGATGTGCTCCTCGGGCTGGCCGTGGGAGAAGTTGAGGCGCACCACGTCCAAGCCCGCGTCCAGCATCGCCCCGAGCACCTTGGGGTCGTCGGACGCCGGGCCCAGGGTGGCGACAATCTTGGTGCGCTGGCCGCCCATCGCCTCTCCTCCGCTTCAGCGTGCTGGCCAGGGAAGCCTAGTACCGCGGCCGGCGCTCAGCGGTAGCCCTCGGCCTTGGCGTCCTTGTCGTCGCCGA
>DASVXQ010000333.1:0-14755 GCA_036392615.1 Actinomycetes bacterium
GGGGCCTGCAGCGATCAAGCCAAGAGCGACGAGGCGCGGATCACCGCGATGGCAAACCAATCTGCCGCTAGTGAGCTGTCTCCGAGAGGATTTGCCAGTCAACAAGCGCCCGAACAGCAGAAATAACACTCCGGATTGGCAATGCCTCGGGTACTGCTCCAGCTGGGAGCCAGGTCGGCGAAAAATGGAGCTTGTCGGCTGGTTGTCGGCCCCCCATAATCAGCCGGCCGGCACCACGACCAGCGACATCAGGGACGGGTCAGTGCCATAGTTTACAATCTCAATGGATCCCCGTGCGAAGTGGGTCGTCTTCCCGCTCGTAGGAAGCGCCATTGTGGTGATCGGGGTGTGTGGGATCGGCTGAGCTTGCACGCCAGGGGCATGCTTCTCGACGCGTATGGCGTCGTGCTCCTCCTGATCTTCCTGCATCTGGTGCAGCGGACCCGTGAACGGCTCAAGAGCAGTGCACAGGCCCAAGGCACAGTGGTGGGCGTGGAGAAGACGACGGGTAGTTTGGGAGACCAGCCCAGGACTTACTACCACTTGAGGGTGCGGTTCACCACGCCGGACGGCCGCACAGTTGTGTTGACCTCGGCCATAGGCTTCGACATCCAGTCCGATGTGGGCGACCCGATCCCAGTACGCTACTCTCCCGACAATCCCTGGCAAGCTGAGGTGGACCACCCTTTGGTGTGGATGCCGGCAGCGATTGCACTACTGGGCGGGCTGGGGTTCCTTGTGGCCGGAATCGTCGTGTACTTACAGGAGTAGGCAGCCCGCAATGGCTGAAGCTTGCTTATCGAAGACAGAATCAGTGCCTTCTGCTCTGTAGTTGTCATCGAAGTAGTGTTCCGTCAAATCACTTCAGATAGTCTGTGTGTGGGGGGATCCGATCAGTGAGCAATCGTACCCCGTTCATCACCTTCTTCGGCCGGCCGTGTGCAAGGTTGCGTAACGCTCAACCTCACCGCGGAAGCGAGAATCCCTCCGCGCGGCAATTACCTTTACATAATGGATGGCGGAAATGCGGAATCCGGGAGAGCATGCCCTGTGCATTCATGCCCTGTGCGCGACCGCTCCCGATCGGCTGGTTAAGGGAAAGGGAGGTTGTGGCAACGTCGGCGAACCTTCTGCATTCTGAGCCCAACGCCTGTATCGCGCCCAATCTGTGGCCATAGCGCGACGCCGGTAAATTAACGGACACGTCGGGGAGCGGTTCGGGCCATATCCGTCCGTGACTGGCCAGAACCTCCTCGCCAATGCTGGGGCAGGGCACGAGTGCTGGGCGTCCGTTTCCCGCTCTATTCGACAGCAGAATTGCCCGACGCGGGCCCCATGACCGAGCTGGCAACCCAGCCTCCAACTGGAGCCCGAGTTAATTCTCGGACGGTGTTTCCAGTGCAGCGGCGAGGTTAGACCTGGAACCTGCGGCCCCAGCACAGTCCGGAGTGGATCAAGCCGGCGAGGCATCACCAAGGGAGGTTGGGAAATGGCGAGCGAGGAACGTCAAGGTGCGGGAGAGTCCGACCCCGGTAGCGAGACGGACAGTGGCTCCGAGGCCCGCAACAGCGGCGGCCACTCGGCCGGCACGGCGGTAGAGGGCGCCGCCGGTGAGGCGACACGGGGGCCTGACACGGCCATCGAGACACCGTCGATGGACTTCAAGGCGGTGCTACGCGATGTGCAGCAAACCGTAACCGACGAGTTCAAGGCAGGGATCACGCAGGCGGCCACTGAGACGGTCGCGCCGGCCGCGCGGAAGGCGGCGACCTCGGCGGTCATCTATGCGACGACCAAAGCGCCGGGGTTGGTAGAGACCGTCGTGAAGACCACCATCGCTCCAAGGCTGAAGGAGGCCGGTGGGCTGCAGGCGGTCGCGGGAACCGTGCTGGGCAAGTTTCCAGGGGTGGTCACCAAGGCTCCGAAAGCGCTCCTTAAGATCCCCGTGGCGGCTGCCGTCGGGTCGTTGCTCGGCAAGGCCGGCCGCGGAGGCGGCGAGCTCACGGGCACCGGTCGGGGCCGCCGGCTGCCGACGCAGGGCACGATCGACGTCTCAGTGCCGGTGGAAGTGGCCTACAACCGGTGGACGCAGTTCGAGGACTTCTCCAAGTTCATGTTCCGCGTCGAGCGGATCGAGCAGAAGGACGACACGCACCTCATCTGGCACGAGAAGATCTGGGGCGTCCGCCGCCAGTGGGAAGCCGAGATCGTCGAGCAGCGCCCCAACCAGCGCATCAAGTGGCGGAGCACGAGCGGTCCGCGGAACGTCGGCGTGATCAACTTCCACCAGCTGCACGACCCACGCCTCACCCGCGTGCAGGTGAACCTCGACTTCCAGCCCACCGGGCTGATCGAGAAGACCGGCCGCGGCTGGCGGGCCGCCATCCGCGCGCTGGACACCGACCTCCAGCGCTTCAAGGCCTTCGTGGAGATGAAGGAGGCCGCCAGCGGCGCATGGCGCGGCCGCATCCAGGACGCTGAGGTGCAGGGCGAGGAGGGCGAACCGGAACCGACCGAAGGTCAACCACCCGCCGGCGAGCCGGCTGAGACGGAGGCACGGCCCGAATCCGATGAGCCGGCGCGGGCCCAAGCGCAACCCGAGGAATCCGAGCGGCAGCCCGAAGATGATGGGCAGCCACAGGGCGAGCAGCCGCAACCGGAGGCTGCCCAGACCGAGTCCAGCGCATCGCGGGCGCAAGAGACCGCGGGAGAGGGGGAATCCTAGTCGACTCAGGGCAGCGCCGAGCACGAGGACGACGAGGACTAGCCGTATCAACGAGTCCGCAGGTCCGCCCGCGGACGAGCAACCGTCAAGAGCCGTGGCCGAAGACTCTTTAAGTGGCATCCTCGGTAATGCGACCTCGCGTTCGACGAGCTGCCATAGGGGGGAAGCGTGCGGCCGACACGGACCAGGGCGGCCAGGCGGGGCCGCGCCGTGCCCGCACGACCGGTGGCATGGTCGCGTCCCGCGCGCACCCCCCCAGCACGAGCGGATAATGCCGCTTCGGCCTTGACCATCTGATCCCGAGCGGAGATCGCCGCTCCAACATGCCTAGGGCCTTCGCGAGAAGATTTGATTCCCTGCCTGGCTGCCTACAGCCAGCGCTTGCGCTTGAAGAAGCCCCACAACCCGGCTGCCAAGGCGAGCATCAATCCCAACGCGTATGGGTAGCCGAGGCGCCAGTGCAGCTCAGGCATATGCTGGAAGTTCATCCCATAGACGCCGCTGACCAGTGTGAGGGCGGCAAAGATGGCCGCGTAGGCAGTAAGGGTTCTGGCCACCTCATTGACTTTGTTGGACACCACTGTGAGGTTGGCCTCCAATGCCCCAGCGGCGAGGTCCTGGTAGGCCTCGACCGCTTGCACGATCCGCAGCAGGTGATCGTAGACGTCTTGCAGATAATGCCTGGTCTCCTCGTCATACAGTCCGAGCTCGCGGCGGAGCAGCACGGTCATCGCGTCGCCCATCGGCGCGACGACCCGGCGGATCGTCACCAGGTCACGCCGGAGCGCGAAGACGTCGCTTTGGACCTGCCGGCCGGCGAACACGTCCTCGCCGAGATCCTCGACCCGCTCTCCGATCAGGTCCATGGTCGGTGCGAACGAGTCGACCAGCTCATCGAGCACGACATAGAGCAGGAAGCCGGCACCATGGTGGGCGAGTTCAGGATGCGCTTCGATTCGCTTGGCGACCGCCTGCGCATCGATCGGCGGCACCTGATGGAAGCTGACCAGGAAGTTCTCTCCAGCGACGAGATCGAGCTCATGCAGCCGGGTCGGCTCGCCCTGGATGGCGGCCTCGGTCCCGTAGGCCACCAGCAGGATGTGCTGGCGGTACTGGTCGACCTTGGGCCGCTGGTGCTGGTGGCGGCAGTCTTCCAGGGCGAGCGGGTGGATCGAGAACTCCTCACCGATCCGGTCGATTTCCTCATCGGTGCCGCCGGTGACGTCGACCCAGACCAACGTGGCTGGTTCAGACCGTATCTGGGAGAGGTCCTCGACCGCGATGTCAGCTAGTTCCTCGCCTGCTCGAAACACCCGTGCGCTGATCACCTGTCACCACCTTGTGAGCACCGGTATCGACGCTGCTGGTGTCCCCACAAGAGGCCTCCGCTAGCACCGTTGCACGTTGCGAGCCATGGGGGCGTCGACTGATCGAGCAACTGGCATGCGTGACATGACAACGACCCACAGTCTGAACAGCGACCCCCAACCTGCCTCAGCACAGGCCCAATCTGGAATCGGCCAGCGGAATCGACGTGGCGGCCTGCTGAGCTTGCTCTGCTCGGCTAACGTCTCGGCTAACGTTTCATCCTTGACGGAACCGTTCAGACCTTGACGGTCAGCCTTCCTGAGCTGGGCTACCTTGCCGGCCTTGCCCCCGTCTGCCGGGCGGCGGTGTCCTTGTAATCGGCAGGTTGGGGGTTCAAGTCCCCCCGCCAGCTCCAGCTCACAAGCACTTTCTGGTCTTCTGTCGCAGGCCTGCGGCTAACGTTCGTGCCGATTCTCGTCAGCCGGAGGTGCCCAGCGGTGGCGATCTACCAGTTGACGGCTGGGAAGTCTGCGTATGCCGGCGTCGGCCCGGGTCACCGGCAAGCAGCGTCGATTTGCCGCCAGGTCGACGGCAGTCGCCGGAAGGCGGAGAAGGAGGAGACCAGGCACAGGTGACGGACGGCCGCCACCGCTGGCCGGGCAAGAGGTCGCCAGCTGGTGGACGCCTACCTCGACTGGCGAGGGCAACGAGAAGCCGATCGACCCGCCGCGCACCATCCAGGGCTACCGGTCGCTGGCCGAGGCCTGGATCAAACCCAGGAATCGGGAAGCTCCGACTCTCGCAGCTCGACGCGCCGACGCTGGATCGCTCCTACATGGACCCTGAGCTGTGCCTGTCCCGGGGCTGGAGGCCACCACCGGGCTCCGGTCCGGCGAGCCGTGCGCGCTGTGGTGGCGGGACTTCGACCTGGACGCTGCCCGAGCTGATCGTCGGCCACAGCACCATCCACGCCAAGGGGCCTTCCCCGGCTACGTGCGCAAGCGCAACAACGCGTGAGCCTCTGGAGATGCCCTCGGCTTCCGCTTGCCGGGGGTTCGGCGTCCAGGGCCGCCTTCCGACGGCCCTGGCGCAATTGCTCGCTACGGAATGGCAAGCCTGGCCACGACCTGCTGTTGGTGGTGGCCGGCGTTGCTGCCGTCGTCATACGTGCTGACGAAAGTCGAGATGCTCATTGAGGAGTTGAAGTCGTTGCCGAAGTAGTCTCCGATGAACGTGCCGACGCATGCCGCGCAGGCGGTGTGCGGCGCGTTGAGCTGGGGATCGAAGCTGTGCTCCGAGATCCGGAGGTTGTGCCCCACGCGTTGCAGGTTTGCCCGGAAGAACTGGATGCTCGCGTTCACGCAGTAGTTGCTGGCCCCATAGGGTGGGAGGCTGCCTGAGTAATTCGGATTGACCTGATCCAGTGCCAGGCCGGCGGCCGCCGCCTCTGCGCTGCCCTGGGCAGGGCACGCCAAGCGGCGATCGTAGAAGTTAACGCTGATCGTCCCGTTTGCGGCCGCAGCCAACTGCGGCTGGAACTCGTCGGCCGGACTTGCGTTGTCGTTGACGACCACCGGCGTTGACCAGGTCAGGCCGCCGTCATAGGAGGCCGTGAGCATCACGTTGCCAAATCCGGTGCTGTAGTCCTCGTACGCGACGTAGAGGGGGTAGCGTCCGTTGACCTTTTGCTGACCGACGGTGAAGGTCGTCTCTATCCCATCCCGGAAGGTCGTGTTCGGGTACCTGCCTGGAGGTGCCGCGATGTTGTCGGCGACGACCGCAGTCACGTTCCAGGTGACGCCTCCATCGAGCGATTTGATCATGGTGATCTTGTCGCAGCAGTAACCCTTTTTCGGGGCGGTGTTGGTCAGCGGCGTGTACACGACGCCGTCGGGAGCGACGTGTGGTAGGACATAGGAAACGCCTTGCGGGTTGTTGGTGCCGTCAGGCAGGCGCAGTGGTGTCGACCAGTCGCTGTGGGTGCCGTTGGCAAACGCCTGGGCGTAGGACACGAAGGTCTGCGCCGTGCAGCAGCCCGCGAAAACTGCCCACATGGCGTAGACCCGGTTGAAGAACGGGCTGCTCGGGTTGGTGTCGATGGCGATCCACTGCTTGTCCGGCTCGAGGCCTTTCGCGTCGTAGGGCGCCACGAAATCGGGGTGCCCATTGTGGATTGTGATCCAGTCGCTGGCGCTCGTAGCCCCGTGCTTTCGGACCGAGACCGAGATCACCTCAGGTGGGACTGAAGGATTGGGTTCCTTGTTCTGATTGATCTGGAAGTTATGCGTGCCGTCTGGGTTGTAATAGAACTGATAGGGCAGGTTCAGCTGGTAGTAGTTTCCGAAGCTATCAAACGCCCCGACCGGGTCGGTGTCGTCGGTCCAGCCTTCGTAGCCGGGGACGTGACCCTGGACCGGCCAGGTCGCGCCGCCATCAAAGGATTCGAAGAACCCCATCAGATGGTTGTAGCCCTCCGCACTGACGAACCACTTGACGGTCCCGATGATGTGGTTGGGGTTGGTTGGATCTACCCTGATGTCCGACTCGGAGTGATCCTTGACCAGCATCGGCGTGTTCGCAGGGTAGCCGGGGTTGCTTCCGGCCTGGGTCGGGTACGGACCCAGATCCTCGCCGGTGTTGCTTGCACCGTTGCATGCCGACATCCCGGTGTAGCCGTCATTGGGCCCGTTGCTGGTGAAATAGGCAACCTCGGGCGTGTAGCAACTCGTCTTCTGGGTGGTGGCGAAGACGTTGGTCACGCCGTTGGCGGCGAAGCTTCCCGCATAAGCTGAATTGGACTGGGGCACCGGTGCCACCGCTAGCGCCGGAGCCGGGCTCAAGCTGATCGCAATGAGCGCTGGCAGCGAGAGCCAAATCAGACGTGACTTCACGCGCTCACCCCCTGGACCAAGTTCTACCGACAACCCATGCCGTGCAGGGATTACTGCTGACGAGATTGCAGAAGTCGTTGAAGCGGCTCGTCGTGGCGTCCAGGCCTTCGAACGGGAGATAAGTCAGCCTGAACCGTAGCCGGTCGTCGCACTGTAGAAGGGATGGAAGGCGACCGGTGCGTGGTCATCGGCCAGGGGGCGGTTTGACGCAGCCGGCGCCGGTGTTCCGATGCAGGTTGTACGGGTTTACAGGGGAATGGTCAAGAGTCGTTGATGAGCCTTCGTCACGCCGGCCCCCTGTTCGTCAGGCAGTGAGTTGGTCCTCATCCCCTTGGGGTAGAGCCGCTCGAACCTTCGGAGGTAGTCCGCTAGCGGTGCGGCCGGGCCAGCGGTGCGCTTCCACGATCGCCTTCATCGAGCTGTATTGCTGGTATCCACCGTCCGCGGGTGGTCCAGGTCGTCGCGCTCGGCCGCGGTCAGCTCCTGCTCGGGCACGCTCTGGCAAAGCATGGATAGCAGTCCAGGCGCCGCCGCCCATCCTGGTCTGCTTAGACGCCGTCTCACTCCTGTCGAGGGTTGTAGGCGTATGTTGCGGATCGGCCGGACTGCAGTCCGGTCAGGCCACACCCGGCTATCGGCGCAGCTTCATGACCTCCAGGTGAGCGTTCGGCCGGTTCTGGTAGTGGTCGCGGACGCGCTCCTCGATGTGCTCAGCCGCCCACACCGCCGACCGCTCCAGGCCGACGCACTCCTCAGGGGTGGCCGCCCGTTCACGCCCGAGGTGATCCACCACCTGGCACTGCTGCGAATCGAAGATGTCCTGCAGGAAGAACTCGGGGATCACCACAGCAGCGGCCAGCAGCGGCACCCAACCGACTCGCTGCCAACGCCCGCTGCGGTAGGCGGCGGCGGCGACCGCGACGACAAACAACACCGGGCTGCGGACGATCTGCTCCACGTCGACGTCATCGTCGGATCTGCGAGCGTCATAGACCGCCAGGTAGGGGCGGTGCGAGAGCATCCGAGCGTAGGTGTGTGTCCCGTCGTCGAGCCCGACGCGCAGCACCGCGCCAGGCTCGAACCGTTGCCGGTTCGCCGACCGCCGCTGGCCCTGCTGCTTGGCGGCCGGCACGGTGTCGGCGTGGCGATCACTGGCCAGCGCGGCCCGCAGCGGCTCCAGCGTGGCGTGGAACGCTTGAAGGCGCCCACCCTCCTGCCACAGACCGGGCAGCTCAGAGCGCTCCCCGACGACCCGGTCGAGCGCGACCAGCGCCAGGCGATCAAGCTCGTCGGATAAGTCGAGCCTGCTGCCCTCGGCCAGCGACACCGGCACCGTCGACGGGTCGAGCCGGGGCCCACCGGGACGCTGCGCGGCGACGATGGCCGCGGCTGCCACGGCAGCCTGGCCCACATCGACCTGGAGATACTCCTCCGTGTCGGCGGCGCTGAGGGCCTCGCGCAGCAGCGCCACTGCCACTGCAGGTTCGGCATCGTCGAGGGAGCCGAGCAAGTCCGCCGCGTCGTCGTTGGCGAACGGTCCGATCCCCCAGGTGCCCATGTGGTCCTCCGCTGTCGTTCGCCAGAGCTTGTCACTGCCGAGCGCGCACAACCTCAACCGGCAAGACGCTGCTGGCTGCAGCCTATCCAGCGCTGCGACACTGCGTGGAATCAAGCGCAGCAGCCATGGCTTCGCGTGCCCGGTCAGCTCGGATGAATTACCGCAGCCAGGCCGGTCAATCGCCGCACCAGCAGTTCAGCCACGACAGCGACCGCTCCACCCGCCAGCGGTGGCGCCCAAGCCGCGTTGACGACTCGATCCCGCGCCGGGCGATCCGCGGACGAATCCCACGCCGCCGCAGATAGGCCCGGTTGACGCGGCTGTCGTAGGCCTTGTCGGCGTGGATCGCGTCGGGCCGGGTGCGGCGTCGACCCGAAGGGGTGCGGACCGGCGGCAGGTCGTCCACGACCGCTTGGGAACATGGTGGTGTCGTTGACATTGGCGGCGGTCACTACCACGGCAAGCGGCACCCCGCTCCCGTCACAGAGCAAATGGAGCTTGCTTCCAGACTTGCCACGGTCGACCGGATTTGCGCCAACGTGGTCCCCACGCTTGGCGCGCACGCTCATGGTGTCCACGCTGGCCCGCGACCAGTCCAGTTGGCCCTGCTCGCCGAGCCGGTCCAAGGCCTCGAGGTGGAGCTGGTCAAACACGCCGGCCTTGGCCCACTCGGTGAGCCGACGCCAGCGGTCGCCGGCGAGCCACAGCCAAGCTCACCGGCGGGCAGCAGCCGCCACGGGATGGAGGTGCGGGCCATGAAGACGATCGCGGCGAAGCAGTTGCGGTCCGGGATGGTGCGATGCCGGCCATCGTAGGGCGGCGCGGTGGGGGCGGCAGCAAGGGCGCCACCAGCGCCCACAGCTCGTCGGGCATAAGGTCGTCAGCCAGGGTCGCCATGGCGCGGGATCATGCCAGACCGACCCAAGGGAGCGAAACGACGTCCAACTGGCCAGAACATCTCGGGTCAGGAAGCAACCCGATCGTAGCCGCCTCCAGCGGCAGGATGCGCCGCCCTGAACAAGCTTCACCGCCGGCCGGGCATGTGAGCCTTGTCCAGGGCGGCCTGTAGCGAGCGCAGGTACGCCTGGCTGGTGTAGGTGGCACCGCTGACCACGTCCACGTCCGCGCGCTGGCTGGCCAGCACCGCGGCGCGCAGCCGCCCCGCCGCAGCGGCGCTGCGCCGCTGGGACACCGGGTTGGTGGTGGCCAGCTGGGCCACGGCGACGTCGAGGATACGCGACCCCGCCAGGGTCACCGCCACCTGGACGTGTCCATAGGACCAGCCCATCGTCGGCCCGACCGCCTGGAGCCTGCCCCGGCCCGAGTAGCGCCAGCTCGTGGGTGGACCGAGCGCCTGCTTGGCCCGGCCTGCGCCGGCCGGCGGCGGGGGCGGCGGCGCGAGCGCCGCGCGGTCAGCCTGCCGGTCGTGGGGCATTTGAGGCGTCCGGTAGGTCAGCACCGCCAGGAGCAGGCACGCGGTGGCGAGCAGGGTGACCGTCAGGCGGGTGATGTGGGCTCCGTTCAAAGGTCGAAGCGCTCAGTGTGGATGCATCGCCGCGGTACGCCCGCGGTGCGCAGGGCCCGGCGGGCGGTCTCCACCATGCCGGGCGGCCCGCAGACGTAGACGTCGCGCCGTGCCACGTCGGGAACGAGGCGCTGCAGCCGCCAGGCGGACAGCGGGTCGTGCCGCGTGCAGCATTTCGCGCGCCTGCCCAGCACAAGGTGGACCGGCGCCCCGCGCTTGGCGGCCAGCGCCTCCAGCTCCCGCGCGAACACCAGCCCTGCGGCCGACTCCCCACGGAACACCAGAGCGATGTCCCCTGGGGCGCCCGGCAAGGCCTCCAGCAGGGCGCGCAGCGGCGTGACGCCGATCCCTCCGCCGAGCAGGAGCACCCGCCGGCGGGTCCGCTGGAGGCCGGTGAGCGCACCGTAGGGACCTTCGGCGATCACGTGGACCCCGGGCCGCAGTCGCTGCAGCGCTCGCGTGTGGTCACCCACGGCCTTGACCGTCAGGCGCAGCATCCGCGGGGTCGGTGCCGCCGACAGCGAGAACGGGTGGGCCTGCCACCACATGCCGCGGGCCAGGAACCGCCAGCGGAAGTACTGCCCGGCCTCGGCGCCCAGCCGCTCGAGCTGGTGGCCCGCCACGTAGATGGACACGACTCCGGCGGCCTCCTCCACGACTGCATGGACGCGGAGCCGGTGCCGCAGGGCGAGCGCGAGCGGGCGCCACAGACGGAACCTGACCACGCAGGCCGCCACCAGCAGGTGCGCGGCGGTCCAGGCGATCCGCGCGGCGGGGTCCCTGAGATCGGCGCCGCATGCGGTCTGGTGGGCGAACGCCAGCACCACCGCCAGGTAGGCGTAGACGTGCGTGAACTTCCAGGTCTCGTAGCCCAACCGCCGCCGGACCCTGTGCGCGCTCAGCGCGCCGACGCCGACCAGCAGGGCCAGCGCCACGGTCGCCATCAGCACGTCGGGGTAGGTAAGCACGACCGTGACCGCCTCGCGCCCGATCGCCACATGGTCGAGCAGGGCGAGCCCGCCGATGGTCAGCGCGGCATGCGCGACCAGCATGGTGAGCAGATAGGTGCCGAGCACGCGGTGCTCGCGTGCGAGCCAGTCGGAGCCGATGCGCTGTTCCAGCCACGGAATGCGTGCCATGAGGATGACTTGGATCAGCAGCAGGTACGCCCCGAGCAGCCCGCTGAGCCGGCCCGCCAGGATAGTCGTGTCGCCAATCGTCGAGATCCCGTCGGCAGGCATGCCGCGCCACCACAGCCACACTGTGGCGGCGGCGCCGGCGGCGACCGCTGCCGTCGGCAGCGACACCAGGACGTGTCGCGGTTGCCGGAGCAGCGGTCGCCGCCAGGCGTGGCGCGCCGCCCTGCATGCGGCGGGCGCCGGGTAGTGGTCCGGCCGCCGGTGCGGTGGGAAGGAGGTGCCTGGGTCGGACATGGTCCCGAGCACGTCGCTCACGCTCGCCTTCTGGTTCCCGGACGCTGCGGGGCGTGGGATGAACGGTCCCTACCCGGACGGCTGCCGTCGCCCGATGCGGGCCGCTCTGGTCGAAGGGGCCGCGGTCATTGACCTGGTCCCGTGGTGCTGGGCGCCGCGGTGGTGCTGGGCGCCGCGGTCGTGCTCGGCGTCGCGGTGGTGCTGGGTGCCGCGGTGGTGCTGGGCGGCGCGGTGGTCGAGGACGCGCCCGGATCGCCATTGCGAAGCTTGACTTCCGCGCTCACGACGCTGCCGTTGGCATCGGTCTTGACGGTGACCGGGTTGGGGATGCCCGCCTCCTGCTGGCACTGCAGGTTGTCCCAGGAGTCCTTGAACCGGTTCAGGATGAAGAGGTGAAGATCGTTCGAGACGGCAGGGTCGGGTGACCGTCCCAGCGCTTGGAGGAACGGCTTGTCGAGCTCGATCTTGGCGAGCCCCTGGTCGAGCAGGTTGGTGCAGTAGGCGGCTGTGGAGGCATCGGCCAGGCCTGCGGCAGGAGGCTGATTCACCTGTGCTCGGTAAAGGTTGGTCTTCTCCAGACTGGGCTTGCCGTTCACCTGGGTGAACGGGTCCCCCAGGGGAACCAGGGCCGGCGACGGGTTGTTCGCCGCACGTGCGTAGAGGTTCAGCAAGGCCGATGAGGTCGACTGGACCGGAGTTGCTGGGTTGGTGACGTCGGTCGCCTGTGGCGGCTGGCAATGGATCGCTGGCGCGTAGAACCTGGTGTAGAGGTTGTTGTCGCTGCCGTTGCCCACCAGGTTGCTGCCCAGCCTCCCCTGGTTGGCAATGGTGTTCTGCGCGGTCTGGTTGCCCTGGACCAGGTAATTCGTGGTCGTGTTATCGGACTGGTCCTGGTCGACGATCTCCCAGCTCTCCGTGGTCGGGCAGGTACGCCCATCGTCGGGCGAGGTTCCCAGCGGCGGGAAGGACACCTTCCCATTGGCTGCGGCATAGAACGCCGCCGCGTTGCAGTAGATCTCCTGCCCGAAGATCGAGCCCCGCAGCCCGTTGACGCAGTTCGCCGCGGCTATGTCCCGACCGCCGTGGCGGTCCGCCAGGGTAATCGTGTCGCCGTTGAAGCCGACGCTGATCTCCACGACCGCACCGGCCGGGAGCGGGGGGGCGACGGGTTGGACGGCTGGCTTGGTGCCTCGGGTGATGACCAGCGGGCGGTAGATGGAGACTTTGTTGGTCGCCGGGTCGAAGATGGTCGCGTCGATGAAGGCGGCCTGGCCGGCGACGGTCTCCTTGCATGGCGCGCCGTTCTTGGCGCTGAGCACCCAGGGCGTTGCCAAGCCTCGGGCCGTCAGCGCGCTCGCCGGCATGGTGATCTTGCAGTCGGTCCCCAGCGGCTGGTTCTCCTGCTTCTTCTGCTTCTTCTCGGCATCGCCGCGGGCACTGGCGCCATCACGGACGCTGGCCCCGCCGACGGCCTGTGCCCTGCGCGCTCCGCTGACCTGTGCCTGCACGACGCCGGTCGTGACGCCAAGCAGGCTCCCGAGGGCGACGGCGATGATCGCGGTCCGCCGCACGCGGCTGGCACGGCGCGCTGCGGCGCGATGGCCGCGCCGGCTGGAAACATATGAGGATCGGATTCTCGACATGACTGCAGCCACCTTTTCTTCCGCGTCTCGCGGCATGGCCGGCGCTTCCACGAGCAGCATGAGCACGCTGGCGAATTACCGCGTAGACGCCTCTGGACTTTCCAATATCTTGTCCAGGGAATTGCGGTCAGGGCTGCGGCGGATTCCATTCGCGCCAAGATTTGTATTCCGATTCGCGTGTCCGGGGGGAGGCACGCTCGATTGGAAGCCCAGGCGCAGAGCTTCGGCTCGTGGATTCCTGGCTCTCAGGCCGAGCGCGCATTGGGGGACTCACGCACGACGAGAGCTGTTCTGTTGGGCTGGAGCGATTGTCTAGCGAGGGGACGTCACTTGGGGATGGCAGCGACACCCTAGAAGATGAACCAACTGTAGTCAAACCGTAATCTATTCGTGATCAAAGATGCATTTCGCCTGGTTTGCCACTTCCTGGTTGGGTGGCTCGACCCCCGCACACAGCCGCCTACAAGCCCCAGCGTTGGGGGAGCGAGAATCTCATCCCCTCCTGACATCAACGAGCGGCAACGGGTCTCACCCGATCCGATTCAACACGTCACATGGAGCAGGCCGATCACGGCCCCGGCGGCATCGTTCCAGACCGGGATCGCGTCAGGCGTCGGCAGCAGGTCGATCTGGCAGTCGAGTCGCTTGACATAGGCGGCCGCCTCATCCGACAGCGCGACCATGCCCGACTGCCCGGCGCCGATGATGAGCCGCATAGCCCCCTTCTGATAGACGTGCTTGGCCTCGGCGAGCGAGATCGTGTGCGATGTGCCATAGATCGCCTGGACAGCTGCTTCTTCCGCTTTGGAGTTGACCCGGTCTGGTGGACACCCAAGAGCATGATCGTCCACGGCACCGGACAGGGGCCCTGGTGGTCTGGGTCCGGGCAGAGGGCTCGCGCGATCGCCTCCGCGGCCGCGTCAGCGTCCTCCGCGGACGCCTCGATGACCGCCGTCACGTGCCACACACGGCAGCGGGCTTGCGGTGGCTGCTGGTTCACGCCGGCCAGGGTGTCACTCCATCGGGCGGCGGTCCTCCCAATGACAGGCCTCGATCGTTGGAGGTTGGCCGCTGGCATCGGCGCTCGGCCCAGCCGTCGTGCGGGCCGCTTGACAATCGGTATATTTACCGTAGTGGTCGTAGGCGACTAGGGAGCGCTTGACCGGGGCGCGATCTGCCAGTTGAACCAGATCGCGGCGTTGAGGCGAGCAGGCGCTGCACCACGCGCGTCCACAGCCCGGCGGGGATGCGGCCGCTCGGGCGGTCCAGACCGAGCTGGTGCTTCAACGTCCAGATGATGGCCTCGATCCGCTGCCGCAGCCAGTTCGGGAAGACGCCAGGGTCCGCTCGTCCCTGCGGGCCGGCGCACCAGGGCCAGGCCTGGCCAGCCAGGGCGGCCTGGAAGTCGCTGCCGGCAACGCCCTTGTCAGCCAGTGCGCAACGAGAATTTGGCCAGCGTGCTCGTGCCGGATGAGCATGCACACCGGAGGTGACGCATGGCTTGCTCTGCTCGGCTAACGTGCTGGCTAATGTTCCACCCTTGACGCAGCCGTCCCTACCTTGACGATCAACTTTCCTGAGCTGCGCGACCCTGCCGGCCTTGCGCATGCTTGCCGGGCGGCGGTGTCCTCGTAATCGGCAGGTTGGGGGTTCGAGTCCCCCCGCCAGCTCC
>DASVXQ010000334.1:0-11224 GCA_036392615.1 Actinomycetes bacterium
CGTCGCGGGCGGGCGAGGCGGTCGCCGCCTACGTGCGGGCCGGCCTGGACCTGGCCAGCCACCGCGTGTTCCACGCGCTGGCGGTGGTCGCCGTGATCGGCGTCGCCGCCGTGCTGGTGGCGCCGCGCCGCTTCCGCACCCTGCGGTTCGACGGCCGCGAGTCCGACGATCAGTCGCGCGAGGCCGCGTAGACCACGTCCGGCTCGCCGCGGGGCACCTCGACGGCGAACCGCTGGACGCGCCGGAACCGCCGCCTGAGCCTGGCCTCGAACTCGTCCGCCGCGGCGGCGCTCCAGACGGTGAGCGCGCCGCCGGGCCGCAGGCGCGCCCGCAGCAGCGCCAGACCCTCCTCGCCGTAGAGCGCGCGGTTGCGCTCCACCACGGTCCAGCCGGGCCCGTTGTCGACGTCGAGGCAGGCCGCGTCGAACCGCCAGAGGCCGGCGCGCAGGTACTCCAGCAGGTCGGCCACGACCACCTCGACGCGCGGGTCGCGGAGCGGGTCGCCGGAGCGGGCGGCCAGGTGGGTGCGGTTCCACTCGACCACGGCCGGCTCGATCTCCACCACGGTGACCCGCTCGACCAGCTCCGAGGCGAGCGCCTCGGCCAGCGAGAAGCCCACGCCGAGGCCGCCGAGCAGCAGCCGCGCCGGCCGGTCGATGCGGTCGAGCGCGGCCCGCACCAGCAGCCGCTCGGAGGCGCCGCCGCGCGTGTCCATCAGGAACACGCCGTTGCTGATCACCTCGAAGTCGCTGCCGTCGCCGCGCAGCACCAGCTCGCCGAGCCGCCCGTCGACCCGCTCCAGCACCCGCGGCCCGTCCGGGTCCCCCATGTCAGCGCAGCCGGAAGTCGGCGAACTCGAACCCGGGTGCCACCACGCAGGTGACCAGCACCTCCTCGGTGCCGGCCGGGCGGGCGGCCTGCCAGGTCCCGGCGGGCACCAGCGCCTGCGGCGCCTGCCCGGCGCCGGGCTCCGGGCCGAGGAAGACCCGCCGCGGCACCTCGAGCGGGCGCTCGCCGTCGCCGCCGAGCAGCAGCTCCAGCGTGCCGCCGCGGTGCCAGAGCCAGAGCTCGTCGGAGCGGACCGTGTGCCAGCGCGACTCGTCCCCGGGCGCGAGCAGGTAGTAGATGGCGCTGGCGGCCGACCGCTCCGCGCCGTAGCCGGGCGGCTCGAACCTGACCGTCGACCTCCAGGTCTCGCGGAACCAGCCACCCTCCGGGTGCGGCTCCAGGTCGAGCGTCTCCGCCAGCGGCGGCCGGCTCACCCGCCGCCCTCCTGGTCCATGCCGCGCCTCCTCGCTCCTGGGCGCTCAGCGGCCTGATCGCGCCTGCCGGGGTCCCGCGCCCTGGCCTCCAGGTGCGACTCCAGCTTGCCGAGCAGGCGCACCAGCGTCTCCTTCTCGGTATCGGACAGCACCGAGAGCATCTCGGTCTGCGCGGGGAAGTGCGCCGGCCAGGTCTCGCGCAGCACCGTGCGCCCCTTGTCGGTCAGCTCGATCAGCAGCATGCGGCGGTCGCCGGGGTGCGGCACCCGCTCGACCAGCCCCTGCCGCTGGAGCGTGTCGAGCAGCCCGGTCACCGTGCCGCGCGTGACCAGCAGCCGCTCGCCGATCTCGTGCGGGGAGAGCGGCTCGGCCTCGCCGTCGAGGATCATCAGCACGTTGAAGGTCGAGCCGGTGAGGCCGAAGGGCCGGAAGCGGTTGTTCAGCTCGGCGGCGAGCAGGCTCTCCGCGCGGATCAGGTTGATCACGCACTCGGTCGCCAGCCGGTCGGCACCCGGGTAGCGCGCGGCGTGGCCGGGCTCCACCCGGATGGGCGTTCCCTCGGCCACCTGGTGATCGTGCGGTTCCATGGCGCTACGGCCCCAAACTGCGCGGTGCCAAACTATGCCACGCTACCCGCGGGCGCCGCCGGGGTCAATCGGCGTCTGGCCAAGCGCTGTCGGGCGCCCGAGGTGCACCACGGGTGCGCGAGCGCCTCGAGGCCGGACCGCCGGGTCCGCCTGACGACGGCGCCACGCGACGGTTTGCGGCAAATTGCTGGATGCAAATGCAATTCGTCAATGCAGGCTGACGCCTGCAATCTGCCTTCGGCCATTTTGTTGCAATTGCCCAACAAGGGTGGACCGGTGGGATATCGAACGCTATCATCGGCCAGTCGGTGGCTATCTGCCCAGGTGAGAGGAGTGGAAGGCATGCGACCGCCGAGTCTGTTCGAACGGTCCTGGCAGCCTGGCCCGCCGAAAAGCGATCCCCTGGACCGGCTGACACTGCTGGTCGTCCTGATGATCGTCTGGCGGCTGGTCGGAGGGTGCTGAATGGCGTCGACCGGGGCCGCGCCGCGGGCGAATCCGACGCTGCTGCGGCGCCGGCTCGCCGCTGAGCTGCGCCGCCTGCGCGACGCCGCCGGCCTCGGCATCGACGAGGTCGCCGCCCACCTCTGCTGCTCGCCCTCGAAGGTCTCGCGGGTCGAGACCGGACGGGTCGCCGCCATGCAGCGCGACGTGAAGGACATGCTCGACCTCTACCGCGTCGCGGGCGAGCGGCGCGAGGCCCTGCTGGAGCTGGCCCGCCAGGCCCGACGGAAAGAGGACTGGTGGGACGCCTACGGCGATTTCCCCAACGTCAGGACCTACACGGCGTACGAGCGCGTCGCCAATTCGATCCGGATCTGGCAGTCGATGCTGGTTCCGGGGCTCCTCCAGGTCGAGCGGTACGCCCGCCGGACCATCGCGGCGAGCCTGCCGGACCTGCCCTCCGAGCGGCTCGACCGCTTCCTGCGGCTGCGGCTGCACCGCCAGGCGCTGCTGGACCGCCCGGACGCGCCGCTGGTCGAGGTGGTGCTCGACGAGGCCGCGCTGCGCCGGCTCACCGGCTGGCCGGACGTGCTGCCGGAGCAGGTCGAGCGCCTGCTGGACGCCGCCGCGCGGCCGAACCTCAGCCTCCAGGTGCTGCCGTTTGGTGCCGGGCCGCACGGCGGCCTGGCCGAGTCCTTCCGCATGCTCGGCTTCCCCGACCCGGCCGACCCGGACCTGGTCCACCTCGAGCACCCGACCGGCGACGTCTACCTCACCAGCCCCGGCCAGGTGGCGCGCTACCGCGAGCTGTTCGGCCGCGCGCGGGCGCTCGCCCTGCCCCCGGCCGAGACCGCCCGCCTCCTCGCCGGGCTGCGCCGGAGGTGACCCCGGGTCAGGGCGACCGGAGCTCGCCCCGGCGGACGCCGGCGACGAACGCGGCCCACTCGCCGCGGGAGAACCGCAGCACCGGGCCGTGCGGGTCCTTGGAGTCCCGCAGCAGCACCTCGCCACCGCTCCAGGTCACCTCGACGCAGGCGCTGTCCGCGCAGCGGTTGCTCCTCGACCAGGTCAGCCCTTCCTCGACCGATCCGCCCACAGTGGTCCTCTCGTCCGGTTGCGACGTGGCGCAGGAGCATACCGCCCGGCCCCGACGGCGCCAACCACGGGCGCGGCCGGGGCCGGGCGGCATGCGGGCTCAGGACCGGATGAAGGCGAGCAGGTCGTTGTTGAAGGTGTCCCGGAAGGTCGGCAGCATCGCCAGGCCGTGCGGCCCGCCGGGATAGACCTTCAGGGTCGCGTCCTTGACGATTTGTGACGACAGCCGGGCCGAGTCGTCGATCGGCACGATCTGGTCGTCGTCGCCGTGGGCGATCAGCGTCGGGACGTCGAAGCGCTTCAGGTCCTCGGTCAGGTCCGTCTCCGAGAACGCCTTGATGCAGTCGTAGGCGCCCTTGAGGCCAGCCTGCATGCTCCAGAAGAAGAAGGCGTCGCGGATCCCCTGCGAGACCTGCGCGCCCGCCCGGTTGGCGCCGTAGAACGGCTCGCTCAGCTCGCGGTAGAACTGTGGCCGGTCATTGGCGAGCCCGGCGCGGAGCTGGTCGAACGCCTCGATCGGCATGCCGCCGGGATTGGCGTCGGTCTTCAGCATCAGCGGCGGGATCGCGCTCAGCAGCACCGCCTTGGCGACCCGCGAGGTGCCATGGCGGCCGATGTAGCGGGTCACCTCGCCGCCGCCGGTGGAGTGGCCCACGAGGATCGCGTCCCGCAGGTTCAGCTCGTCCATCAGCGTGGCCAGGTCGTCGGCGTAGGTGTCCAGGTCGTTGCCGTCCCAGGGCTGGCTGGAGCGGCCGTGGCCGCGCCGGTCATGCGCGATCGCCCGGAAGCCGTTGGAAGCGACCAGGAAGGCCTGGTCGTCCCAGGCATCGCCGTTCAGCGGCCAGCCGTGGCTGAACACCACCGGCTGCCCGCTCCCCCAGTCCTTGTACCAGATCCTGGTCCCGTCGCTGGTGGTGATCCTGCCCATGCGGACTCCCCCCCTCGGGCACCGCGACCGCCGGCGGGTCAGGATCCGGCCGGCAAGACGGCGTCGCGGTCCCGCTCGGGTCGAAGGTACCCAGCCCCGCGCCGGGTGGCATCGGCCGACCGGCCCCTCGGAAGCCTCCAACCGGCCCGTCCGATGTCACCCTGCGAGGTCGTCGGAATACCGTGAGTGTCCGCAATCTGGCAATGCGGTGCCATTGCCGTATGATGCGCCAACGGGTCGTAGCCAGGCATCGGCTGAGGGAGCTGCGGTGGGCCGGCACTGGTTGTTCAGTGCACTGGCGCTCGGCGGCGGGGCGTGCCTGGGCGTCTACACCTACTACGTCTGGCGGCGCCGCCGGGCGTCGGCCGGCGTGAGCCTGGCCGTGGCGCTGGCCGCCGCTGGCTGGTGGGGCCTGGCCTACGCGATCGAGCTGGCGGAGACCCGGCTGCCGGCCAGGCTGCTGTGGGGCGACCTCAAGTGGCTCGGGGTGGCCGTGCTGCCGCCCGCGTGGTTCGCCTTCATCATGCAGTTCACTGGCCACGGCCGCTGGGTGAACCGCCGCACCATGGCCGCGCTGGCGGTCCCGCCGGCGGCGGTGCTCGCGCTGCTGGCCGTCCCGGCCACCCACGACCTGGTGCGCTACTACCCGGCGTCGGCGGCGGCCGACCCGGCCGACGCGATCGCGCAGGTCGGCTGGGCCTTCTGGCCGTTCCTGGCGTACGCGGACGCGATCTTCTGGAGCACCACCGCGCTGTTCGTCTGGACGCTGACGCGGCTGTCGCGCCTGTACTGGCGGCAGAGCCTGCTGCTGATCGCCACCGTGCTGCTGCCCTTCCTGGCCAACATCCTGCACAACCTCAACGTCGGGCCGTTCGCGCGGGTGGAGCTCACCCCCTTCCTGTTCGTGCTGACCGGCGCGGTGCTGGTGTGGGGCATCTTCCGCTTCCGCCTGCTCGACCTGGCGCCGATCGCGCGCGGCAAGATCTTCGAGCTGATGCACGACGCGGTGGTGGTGCTCGACCCCTACGGCCGGGTGGTGGACGCCAACCTCGAGGCGGCGCGGCTCATCGGCGAGCCGGTCACGCAGGCCGTCGGGCAGCCGCTGGAGCAGCTCCTGCCGGCGTTCGGGAGCACGACCACGCCGGCATGGACGGCCGCCGGCCTGCGCCGCGACGAGGCCAGCATGGGCGGGCGCGACTACGAGCTGACCATCTCCGCCCTGCCCGACCAGTGGGGGCGGCCGACCGGCGCGCTGCTGATCGCCCGCGACGTCAGCGAGCGCCGCCGGGCCGAGCGGCACGTCCGCGAGAGCCTGGCGCGCGAGCGGGCGGCCACCGAGCGGCTGACCGTCGCGCTCGAACGCGAGCAGGCCGCCACCGAGCGCCTGCGCGCGCTCGACGAGATGAAGGACGCCTTCCTCCAGGCGGTGTCGCACGACCTGCGCACGCCGCTGACGTCGGTGCTGGGCCTCGCGCTGACCCTGCGACGCGGCCACCAGGCGCTGCCGGCGGCCGAGGTCGGCGACCTGCTCGGCCGCCTGGAGGGCAACGCCCGCAAGCTGGACCGCCTGCTGACCAACCTGCTCGACCTGGACCGGCTGACCAGGGGCGCGCTCACCCTCGAGCGCCGCCGCGTCGACCTCGGCGAGCTGGTCGGCGGGATCGTCAAGGAGGCCGAGGCGGAGCTGCTCGGCGAGCGGCCGGTCAGCCTGGAGACCTCGCCGGTGCTGGTCGCGGTCGACCCCGCCAAGGTCGAGCGGATCGTGGAGAACCTGCTGGCCAACGCCGCGCGGCACACCCGGGAGGGCACCCCCGTGTGGGTGCGGGTCGAGGCCCGCGACGAGGGCGGCCTGGTGGTGGTCGAGGACGCTGGCCCCGGCGTGCCCGCCGAGGCCCGCCAGACCATCTTCGAGCCGTTCCAGCAGGGGCCGAGCATCACCGCGCACGCGCCCGGCTCCGGCATCGGCCTGGCGCTGGTCGCCTACTTCGCGGGCATGCACGGCGGCCGCGCCTGGGTCGAGGACCGCCCCGGCGGCGGCTCCTCCTTCCAGGTGCTGCTGCCGGACGCGACCGAGCACGACCTCGCCGCGCTCTGACCCCTGGCGCTTGAGCGTGCGCCGGACGCTTGGAAGGATGCGCTGGTGACCGAGCGAACCCTGGAGCGTGCCCGGGCGGGCGACGAGGACGCGTTCCGCGAGCTGACTGACCCGTACCGGCGCGAGCTGCAACTGCACTGCTACCGGATGCTCGGTTCGGTGCAGGACGCCGAGGACATGCTCCAGGAGACGCTGCTGGCGGCCTGGCGCGGGCTCGACCGCTTCGAGGGCCGCGCGTCGCTGCGTGCCTGGCTCTACCGGATCGCCACCAACCGCTGCCGCAACGCGCTGCGCGACGCCGGACGGCGCCCGCCGGCGCCGCCGCTGCCGCCGTTCGAGCCGCCCGAGCCGACCCGCTGGGGCGAGCCGACCTGGCTGGGGCCCTACCCGGACGCGCTGCTGGAGGGCATCCCCGACGCCGCGCCTGGACCGGAGGCCCGCTACCAGCTCCGGGAGGCGGTCGAGCTGGCCTTCGTCGCCGGGCTCCAGCGCCTGCCGCCGCGCCAGCGGGCCGCCCTGGTGCTGCGCGACGTGCTCGGCTTCGACACCGCCCAGGCGGCGGTGATGCTCGACAGCACCCAGGCCGCGGTCAAGGCCTCGCTGCAGCGCGCGCGGGCGGCCCTGGAGGCGCGCCGTCCCGACCGCGACCGCCGGCCGGCGCCCGCCCCCCGCTCGGCGCGCGAGGCGGATCTCACCCGGCGCTTCGCCGAGGCGTTCGCGGCCGACGACGTCGACGGCGTGGTCGCCCTGCTCACCCGCGACGCCTGGCTGACCATGCCGCCGGCTGGGCAGCAGTACCAGGGCGCGGCGGCGATCGCCGCGTTCCTGCGGGCGAGCGCCGCCTGGCGTGCCGGCCGCGGGTTCCGGCTGCTGCCCACCCGCGCCAACACCCAGCCGGCGTTCGCCTGCTACCTGCCCGACGCCGAGGGGCCGGGCGCCCAGGCCGCCGGTCTGGTGGTGCTCACCCTGGAGGGCGAGCGCATCGCCGCCGTCACCCGCTTCCTCGACACCCGGGTCCTCCGCCCCTTCGCGCTCCCGGAGACGCTCAGGGCCTGAGCCCGTGACCGGCCGGCCCCGGGGGCGATGCTCGCTTCGAGCGGTCGCTGATGCGAACATACGTTCGTGTCCGATCTCAGGATCCTGCACGCCGACCTGGACGCGTTCTACGCGTCGGTGGAGCAACGGGACGACCCGCGCCTGCGGGGCCGGCCGGTGATCGTCGGGGCCGGGGTCGTGCTGTCGGCCAGCTACGAGGCCAGGGCGCGGGGCGTGCGCACGGCAATGAGCGGCTGGCAGGCGCGTCGGCTCTGCCCGGACGCGATCGAGGTCATGCCGCGGATGTCGGCCTACTCCACCGCCAGCAGGGAGGTCTTCGAGGTCTTCGAGCGGACCACCCCGCTGGTCGAGGGCCTCTCCATCGACGAGGCGTTCCTCGACGTCGGCGGGCTCTGGCGCGTCTCCGGAAGCCCGCCGGAGATCGCCATGCGGCTGCGCCGCGAGGTCCGCGAGCGGGTCGGGCTGCCGATCACCGTCGGGGTCGCCAGGACCAAGTTCCTCGCCAAGGTCGCCAGCGGCGTGGCCAAGCCCGACGGCCTGCTGGTGGTGCCGTCCGACGGCGAGCTGGCCTTCCTGCACCCGCTGCCCGTCGAGGCGCTCTGGGGCGTCGGGCCGGTCACCGGCCGCAAGCTCCGCCGCCAGGGCCTGCTCACCGTCGGCCAGGTGGCCGAGCTCTCTGAGACGGCCCTGGTCGACCTCCTCGGCCGGGCCGCGGGGCGGCACCTGCACGCGCTGGCGCACAACCGCGACCCGCGGCCGGTGCAGGTCGGGCGGCGGCGCCGCTCGATCGGCTCGCAGCGGGCGCTCGGGCGGCGGGGGCCGAGGTCGCCGGAGGCGATCGACAGCATCCTCATCTCGCTGGTGGACCGCGTCACCCGGCGGCTCCGCGCCGCCAGGCGAGTCGGCAGGACGGTCGTGCTGCGGCTGCGCTTCGACGACCTCTCGCGCGCCAGCCGGTCCCACACCATGGCCGAGCCGACCTCGCACACCCCCACCGTCCTCGCCACCGCGCGGGCGCTGCTCGGCACCGCCATGCCGGCGATCCAGGAGCGCGGGCTCACCCTGGTCGGCGTCTCGGTCGCCAACCTGATCGACGAGGGCGCCACCCAGCTCACCCTGCCGCTCGACCGCCACAGCGGCGACGCGCTCGACACCGCCCTCGACAGCGTCCGCGCCCGCTTCGGCTCGGCCGCCATCACCCGCGCCGTCCTCCTCGACAAGGACCAGGGCTTCTCCGCCCCCCTGCTCCCCGATTGACCACGACCGTCGCCGAAGGCGCGACCAGCACAGGCCTTCCGCCGTGACGCGTTCGAAGGCCATGGCAGTCTCCCTGATCGATCGCGGTCAAAGCACGCCACACCATCCGGCGGGCTGTCGCACAAGGCGAGCAGACTGTCGTGGCGGGGGCGAGGGTGGAGGGGTTGCGATGGAGGGGAAGGCGGACGCAGCGAGCCATGAGGAGTACATCGAGCGGCTGGCGGAGCCGCGACTTCAAGCGCCTCGGCGACCTGGACCAGGACGTGCTGGCGAAGCTGCTGCGCGAGGCGGTCGAGCTGACGCCGCGCAGCTGACGCCGGGCCGGCGCCACCTCCGGCGCCACGCGCCGCTCTCAGCCGGAAGGCTGCGGAGCGGTCAGCGGGACCACGGCCTCGCTGGTGTAGACCAGGAAGGTCAGCGACTCCTGGAAGTAGAGCTCGACGCTGCCGGCGTCGTGGGAGAGGTAGCCGATCGACAGGTCCTGGCCGATGCGCAGCTCGAAGTCGCCACCGCGGGTGGTCAGCAGGAACGCCCCGTCGATCGCCGGCGCCCAGACGATCTCGCCGTCCAGCACCCGGGCGATGTGCTCGTAGATCGGGTAGCCGTGGTCGGAGGTCTCGCTCACCGCGGTGTAGGCGTCGGCGCTGAGCGCCAGCGTGTAGGGGCCGCCGACCCCGGCCAGCCGCAGCGCGCTCACCGCCTGGGCGACCGCCCCCGGGTACTCGCGCGCCTCGCCCGGCAGGGCGATCGGCGGGTTGGACGCGCTGTCGCGGATGCCGGCGATCCCCGCGGCGGCGTAGCCCTCGAAGATCGCCCGGTCCTCGGCGAAGGCCATCCGCCGGGCGGCGTCCTTGACCGGCTGCCAGTCGGCGTCCCTGGCGCCGCGCGCGACGTCGTCGACCTGCTGGCGGTCGACCGTGAAGGGCACCCGCAGCTCGACGATCGGCTGGGAGCGGCGCAGGTGGGCGATCACCCCGTCGGCCGGCACGGCGACGTCGTCCAGGTGCCCGGTGTTCATCGCGGCGAGCTCCAGACCGCCGGGCTCCGGGACGTCGACCACCCGGCGGCCGGCGACGTGGCGCTCGAAGGTGCGCCGCGCCTCGTCCTCGAGATCGGCCCAGGCGACCGCGGAGATGGGCGCCAGTTCGCGATGGAGGTTGTTCATCGGGCGGTCTTCCCCCTCAGGTCGCCGATTCCAAGGGAATCGTCGGGCGGGCTCTGGACGTCGGGCGGTGGGCTCGCCTCGGCGACGGTGCCCGGCGGATCGGCGAGGTCGTCGAGGAAGTCGGTGGTCGGCACGAAGAACAGGCTGCCGGTGGTGGCGGTGGAGAACTCCAGGATGCGGTCGTGGCTGGCCTCCTCGTCACCGAGGAACATCCGGTCGAGCATCCGCTCGGTGACCGTCGGCGTGCGCGCGTAGCCGATGAAGTAGGTGCCGAACTCCCCGCGGCCGACCTCGCCGAAGGGCATGTTGTCGCGCAGGATCTTCCGCTCGGTGCCGTCGGGCTCGACGATCGTGGTGCGGGCGACATGCGAGTCGGCGGGCTGCACCGCGTCGTCCAGCTCGATGTCGGACAGCTTGGTCCGCCCGATGATCCGCTCCTGCTCCTCGACCGGCAGGGCGTTCCACGCCTGGAGGTCGTGGAGGTACTTCTGCACGATCACGTAGCTGCCGCCGGCGAAGTCCGGGTCCTCGTCGCCGATCAGCACGGCCTCGCCCGCCGCCGGCCCGACCGGGTTCTCGGTCCCGTCGACGAAGCCGAGCAGGTCGCGGACGTCGAAGTACTTGAAGCCGTGCACCTCGTCGCGGACCGTCACGAACCCGCGCAGGCGGTCCATGATCTGGCCGGCCAGCTCGAAGCACGGGTAGCGGCGGCCGGCGCGGATGTGGAACAGCAGGTCTCCGGGCGTCGACGGGGCGCCGTGCCGCGGGCCGACCAGCTCGCGGAACGGGTGCAGCTCCGCCGGCCGCGGCCCGGCGAAGAGGCGGTCCCACGCCTGCGAGCCGATGCCGACCACGCAGCTCAGGGTGAGCTTCGGGACGCGGAACCCGACCGCCCGCTCCAGCGCCGGCAGGTCCGCCAGCAGGTCGCGGACGACCTCCTCGCCGCCGGGGTCGATGGTCACCACCAGGAAGATCGCCGCGCTCGTCAGCGGGCTCAGCACCAGCTGCGGGACGACCTGCCGCGCCGGCTCCGCCATTGCCACGCTCCCCCGTCTCGTCGCGGTCGCACGATCACAGCCGCATGGAGACTACCGCTCCGATGCCGCGGTGCGGCGGAGGCGCGACGCTCCGCCGGGGTGTCGGCGTGCGGGATACTCTGCCGTGGAGACGAGCCGAGGCGGAGGTGGCGGGGACGATGGCCGGGATCGTGGTCGGGGTCGACGATTCAACCGGGGCGAGGCGGGCGCTGGCCTGGGCGGTCGAGGAGGCGAAGCGGCACGGCACCGCGCTGCGCGTGATCCACGTGCACAAGCCGGAGGAGTGGACCGCGCCGCT
>DASVXQ010000335.1:0-33301 GCA_036392615.1 Actinomycetes bacterium
GCCACCAACCTGCATGCCGCCAAGGCCGCCGGCTACCAGATCATCACCCGCATGATCCCCGACATGGGCTGGCACTACCGCAACCCCACCATCCAAGGCTTCAACCTCCGCCAACCCCACATCCTGGTCTACGAACGCCACCGCCACCGCTGGCAGCTGGGCGCGCTGGAATGGGTCTTCCCCAGCAAGCCCGCCACCGCGCCGCTGCCCGGCGCCACCTACGGGTCGTTTGGGGCGGCCTGCCACTACACCGACGGCACCTTTGCCTTCACCGCCTCGCAGGACCAGTGCGCCAGGCGCAGCCCCCAAAGCGGCGCCCGGTTCAACTTCTGGCATCCGGACCTGGTGACCCTGCACGTGTGGCTGTGGTACCCCAACCCCGCCGGCCTGTACAACAGCACCAACCCCTACATCCAGCCCTTCAACCGCGGCTAGGGCCGTCGCCGGCAGACAGGCCGGCCGGGAGCCCGGGCCCACGCCGCCCCGGGCTCCCGGCCTCGCGGCCGACCGGTCCGACGCAAGCGCGTCCCGGGTGAGTGGCGCCGTGTTGGATCATCTCCGGGCCGGTCTGGTGGACATTGGTGGATCGCCGCCATCTCCAGGAGGGATCGCCTCGATCATTGTGGTGAGATGGACCAGGGATGGCCGGCGCGGCACTGAGCCGAAGCCGAAGCCGACCGGTGGTTGGACCGCCCGCAGGGCGCCGAGATCAAGGCCGTTGAGCACGGCGTCGGCGGCGACGATGGGGTGCAGATCCTGGGCGCTGTACCACTGCCGACGTCCGTCGCGGGTGCGGCCACGGGTGCGGACTCCTGGCAGCAGCCGACGGGCGGGAAGGTCCATCAGATCCACCCACCACACCGTTCGGGCCAGTGCGTCGGGCATGGCCCACAACAGCCATCCCAGCAGGTTGCGCCGTCCGATGGAAAACGAGGCCCGCAGTGGTCCGGCCTGCACCGTCCAGCACCGGCCCGAGCGCTGGGCACTGCACCTGGCGACCTGGACGTCGTGGAACCTGTAGACGGCGGCGAGAAACTCGCCCAGTTGCGGTGTCGGTGCGTACAGCGTGCGGTGGCCCGCCGGATCTTCGACCATCACGTCGGTCACCGCGCCGTAGGGCGACGTCCGCCAGTGGCCGATCACCACCCGGTACCCGCTGTCCGTGCCGAAGCCTGCGATCCAGCCGGTGAACTGGTCCCGATCTTTCCGCGCCACCACGACACCTCCAGGCGCCGGTCCGCCAGGCGGACAAGTGCCGAACGTCACATCGGGCCAGTGACGCGCGGCATCGCCCGGAGGTCCGGGCTCCCGCATCCTCCTCCGAGGACCAGGGCATTGTCCTCAGCGGACCCCAAGGCATGGTCCCGACCGAGGAGATCATCGTGCGCCAAGCGCTTGTCACCATCCAGCTGATGAAGCAGGCTCGCAACGCCGCCATCGCCCAGGCCGTCACCCTGGCCCGCCGCGTCCGCGTCCTGGCGGCACGGACCACCTGAGCGCTGCCACAACCAGCGGCGTGCACGCCAATTGCTGAACTTCACGCCGGATGGTTGGCGGCCGGGCCTCAGGCCTCCGCGGTGAAGAACCACACGATGAAGGGCCTGGCCGCCAGGAACCCGCAGTCTGTGGCTTCGACACCAAGCCGGACACGAGTGGATGATCAGGGGGGCGAGCAGGCGCCACCGGACGACCACCAGGAGACTCGAGCAATGGCCGATGCGCGGGTGCCGGTTCAGCTCACGTCGTTCGTGGGTCGTGCCGGTGAGCTCGCGGAGCTGGACGCATCCTTCGAACGCGCGCGCCTGGTGACACTGGTGGGACCCGGGGGAAGCGGCAAGACCCGTCTGGCGCTCGAGTTCGCGGCTCGTCGCCGCTCGGTGTCTCCAGATCTGCAGTTCGTCGACCTGACCTCGATCACGGACGCGGCTCTGGTGCCCGTGTCGATCGCGACCGTTCTCGGTGTTCGCCAGGTGGCCGGGGAGGCGCTCCAGGACACGCTGGCGCGGCGCATCGGCGACCGCGAGCTCGTGCTGGTGCTCGACAACCTCGAGCAGCTCCCCGCGGCCGGGCCGGTCATCGCGGACCTGTTGGCGGCGTCGCCGGGCCTGCGTGTGCTGGCCACGAGCCGCGCCCCGCTCCACGTCCGTGGCGAGCACGAGGTTCCGCTCGCGCCGCTTCGGCTGCCTGGCCCCGCCGAGCTCGCGTCGCTCGACGACCTCGCCGAGGTCGAGGCGGTGAAGTTGTTCGTCGAGCGGGCCCGGGCCGTCGACCCGGCCTTCGCGCTCACCGGCGACAACGCCGCCGCCGTCGCCGGCGTCTGCGCCCGCCTCGACGGCTTGCCGCTGGCGATCGAGCTGGCCGCCGCCCGCACCCGGCTCTTCACACCGACCGCGCTTCTGGCCCGCCTCGACCGGCGACTCCCCGTCCTGACGGAAGGGCCGATGGACGCGCCGATCCGGCAGCGCACGCTCCGCTCCACGATCGCCTGGAGCTTCGACCTGTTGAGCGAGCGCGACCAGCGTGTCTTCGCCTCGCTGGGGGTGTTCGCCGGCGGGTTCACGCTGGCCGCTGCGGAGGCGGTGGCGACCGGTCCCGCCGACCCGAACGGCGGGCCCGAGGTGCTCATCAGCCTCGACCACCTGGTCGAACAGAACGTGCTGACGGTCGCCGCGGACGCGGAGGGCGAGCCGAGGTTCCGGATGCTCGAGACCATCCGCGAGTTCGCCTGGGATCAGCTGCCGGCGGCCGACAGGGCCGGGGCGCGGGACCGCCACCTCGCGTACTACCTGGCCCTCGCGGAGCGGTCCGAGCCCCAGCTGCGGGGACCGGACCAGGCGGCGTGGCTCCGCAGGCTCACCGCGGAGCAGGCTGACATCCGGGCGGCGCTCGCCTGGGCCGAGGAAGCCCACCGGTACGAGTCGATGCTCCGGCTTGCCGGGGCGCTCAAGCGTCGCTTCTGGCACGACGCCGGCGGCTTCGGCGAGGGGTTGCGATGGCTCGAGGCCTCCCTGGCCCTGGCATCCGACGCGCCGCCCGCGCTCCGTGTGAAAGCCCAACAGCGTGCGGCGTGGATCGTGTGGGAGATGGGGGATCGCGATCGGAGCGAGGAGCTGTTCGAGGCGAGCCTCGCGGGGGCGGACGACGATGACCACGCGAGCCGGATCGAGGCGCTCATCGGTCTGAGCCATCGAGCGCTCGGCGCAGGGGGACCGGAGCTCGATGCCGCCGCGGAGCGGATGGCCGAGGCCATCGAGCGGGCACACCATGACGGGACTCCCGGCATCCTCGTCGAGCCACTCCTGGTCGCGGGCCAGCTCGCGGAGGCGCGCGGAGATCTGGTGCAGGCACGGGCGCAGTTCGAGGAGGCGCTCGGCATGGCCCGTGCGGCCGGGGACGTCTGGGGGACCGCCAGCGCGCTCGTCCAATGTGGCGCGCTCCTGCTCGCTGCCGGAGAGCCGGCACGAGCCGAGGCGCTGTCGGCGGAGGGCCTGCGCCTGTCGATCGAGAGCGGGGATCGAGGGACCGTGTTCGCGCACGCCACCGCCACCTTGGCCCGGGCACTGACGGCACAGGGGAAGCTCGAGGCGGCACGATCCCGGCTTCGTGAGGGCGGCGACGCGATCCGCGGCGCGGAGAACCCTCCCGCGGGCACGTTCCTGCTCGAAGCGGCGGCCGAGTGGCTCGCCTCCACCGGGACGCTGCCCGCGGCCGTGGAAGCCTGGGCCGCGGCCGAGGCGTACCGGACGGTGGATCGATGGCCGGTCGTACCAGCGGAAGCGAAGACCCGCCGCCGGTCGTGGGCGGCGACCCGGGAGGCGCTCGGGACCGTCAGGTTCGAGCTGCTCTGGGCCGCTGGCGGGTCCAGGGACGTGCAGGAGGCGCTCGATCTCGCGATGGCCGCTGTCGGGGCCGCCGATCTCCAGGATCTGCCGGCCGCCCCGACGCCTCGACGAGGCAGGTTCGATCTCACGCCACGCGAGCTCCAGGTGCTGGCGCTCGTCGCGTCGGGCATGTCCGACGGGGAGATCGCCGCCTCGCTGGTGATCAGCAAGAAGACCGCGTCGGTCCATGTCGCCAACATCAAGGCCAAGCTGGGCGCGTCATCCAGGGTCGAGGTCGCGACGATCGCCCTGCGGGAGCGCCTCGCCTGACATCGGCGGCCCGCTGGTCGCGAGCAGCCGGCGGATCGTGGCGACGCCGCGGCGAACCACGGATCGCAAGGGGCGCGTGGCGTCCGGGATCTCCGGCTGGTGCTGGGCCTGGTCATACGCCCAGCCGCGCAGCACGACGATCGGGAGTGGGCTCGACTTCCAGTCGTGCACGTCGGTCTCCTTGGCTCCTGTGGGTGCGGTCGAGTCCAGGTTGGAGCCAAGGAGGGCAGGTCACATCGGGCGGCGCCTCAGGTCACTCCTCATTTCCGAGAAGGATCAGGGGCGTCCCGGATGGTCATGGTCGATCGTCCCGGCGGCGCTGACCGGGTCCTGGTCCAGGACGTGCGTCTTCGTGTGCCGGGCGACCTCTGGGGTGGCGCCGCCACCCGCGATCACCACCGGGACCTGTTGGGCGAGCTTCTCGATCTCGTCCGCGTGGTCCAGGAAATGGTCCGGGTTCATGCTCGAGAGGACCACGACCGCCGGCGCGAGGGTGCGGGTGATGTCGGCGACGGCGCCGATCGGGCTGTCGGTGCCGAGGTAGGTGATCCGCCAGCCGCGGCGGCGCAGGGCGACCCCGAAGGCAAGCAGGCCAAGTTCGTGCTGTTCGCCAGGTACGCAGGCGAGGATGGCGCTCGGGCCCTGGCCTTGGCCCCAGCCTCGGGCCAGACCGAGGAGGCGTCCTCGGAGCAGGTTGGAGGCGAAGTGCTCCTGCGCGACCGAGACCTCGCCGGCCTCCCACCGTTCCCCGAGCCGGTGCAGGTACGGAAGGACGACGTCCTGAAGGGCCGTCTCGACCGTGTAGGCGGAGAAGAGCCGGTCGAGGGCGGTGTTGGCGCCCTGCTCGTCCAGCTGGTCGAGTGACGCGGTGAGGTTGCCGGCCTCCTGCTCCAGAGTGGTGGCGGACGCCGGGACGGCGCGCGGCGCTGGGTCGACACCGCTGAGAACGAGGCGGGCCGCCTGGGCGGCGGCGAGCCCGCCGGACACAAGGCGTTGCATGCGCTGGACCCTGGCTTCGTCGGCGGCGCTGTACAGCCGAAAGCCTCCCGGTGTCCGGGTCGGCTGGAGGAGCCCGTACCGCTGCTCCCACGCCCGCAGCAACTCGGGACTGACTCCGGTCCGTTTCGCCAGCTCGCCGATCCGGAGGTAGCCCGGTCCGGCATTGGGCGCGGCCTGGTGGCGCTGCTCCTCGTTCACCCCCGTACTGTACAAGCAATCGACGATCTCTGTACAGGCTCTTGACAATCCCGCCGCCGATGCTGCACTCTCTGTACAGAAGCTAGACAGATCCTCGACAAGAAGGAGGAGTTCATGAGGAAGCTGAACGTCGTGGCGGCGGTCCTCACGATCGTCGGCGGGCTCAACTGGGGCCTGGTCGGGCTGTTCAAGTTCGACCTGGTCGCCGCCGTGTTCGGCGGGATGCGCTTCGGCGAGGTGAACGTCGGCAGCCGCGTGGTCTACACGCTCGTCGGGCTGTCGGCCCTCTACCTGGCCAGCCAGCTCCGGACGCTCGTCGGCAGGTCGGAGCCGGCCCCCGTCAAGCCCGTCAGCACCTGAACGGCATCCCGAAAGGATCAGGCAATGCTCCGTCTCCTCACCGCCCGGCGCGCCGCTCTGGCCGGCGCGCTCGGAATCGCGCTCCTTGGCGCCGCCTGCAGCAGCAACGGTGCCGGGACCTCCGAGAGTCAGACGCCCGCCGCCCCGCCAACGACAGCGTCACCGATGACTGTGTCGAGCCCGTTCGGGGCCGGCTGCCCGGCCCTGCCGGACAGCGGCGCCGGCAGCCTGGAAGCCCTGGCGCAGGACCCGGTGGCCACCGCCGCCTCCAACACGCCGGAGCTGTCCACCCTGGTGACCGCGGTCAAGAAGGCCGACCTGGTCGGCACCCTGAACAGCGCGCAGGGCATCACCGTGTTCGCGCCCACCAACGAGGCCTTCTCCGAGCTGCCCAAGCCCACCCTCGACAAGGCTCTGGGCGACCCCAAGGGGCTGCTGACCAACGTGCTCAGCTACCACGTGGTCCAGGGCCAGCTCACCCCTGACCAGCTCGCCGGCAGCCACAAGACTCTCCAGGGCGGCACCCTCGAGGTCACCGGCAGCGGCCAGGACTTCAAGGTCAACGGCAACTCCAGCGTCGTCTGCGGCAACGTCAAGACCGCCAACGCCACCGTCTACCTGATCGACCAGGTGCTCCTGCCCAAGAGCTGACCACCGAACCACCTGTCACCTGATGAGCGCCGCCGGCTGGTCGTCCTCGAGCTGGTCGAGGTCGAGATCCGGCCGGCGGTGCAGGGCGCTCGGCCACCACAGCCAGCGGCCGACGTCGAGGTTCAGCGCGCTGACCAGCACCGAACGCACCACGAAGGTGTCGAGCAGCATGCCGAACGCCACCACGAAGCCGATCTCGGTCGCCAGCACGATCGGCAGGCTGCCGAGGGCCGCGAAGGTCCCCGCCAGCACCAGGCCGGCGCAGGTGATGACCCCGCCCGTTGCCGCCAGCCCGATCACCGCGCCGCGCCGCGTGCCGTGGCGCCCGCTCTCCTCGCGCACCCTGGTCATCAGGAAGATGTTGTAGTCGACCCCGAGCGCGACCAGGAACACGAACGCGAACAGCGGGATCGCCGGATCGGCCCCGGGGAAGTGGAAGGCGTGCTTCCAGGCCAGGGCGCTCGCGCCGAGCGCCGCCGCGAACGACAGGACCACAGTCCCGACCAGGAGCAGCGGGGCGACCAGCGCGCGCAGCACCAGCGTCAGGATGACGAACACCACCACCAGCACGAGCGGGACGACCAGGTCGCGGTCGCGCCGGGCGGCGCGCTGGGTGTCGAGGTTGATCGCGCTGCCGCCGCCGACCAGCCCGTCCGCTCCGGCGACCGCGTGCACGCGCGAGCGCAGCCGGTCGACGGTCGCCAGCGACGTCTGGCTGTCGGCGCCGCTGCTGAGCGTGCCCTCGAGATAGGTGAGACCGTCGCGGGTCACCGGGGCGCTGACGGCGCTGACCCCCGGGGTGCCCGCCAGGGCGGCCCGCAGTTGTGCGGCCGCCGTTGACCGGCCGATCACCTGCACCGGGTCGCCTGACCCGGCCGGGAAGTGCCGGTCGAGGGCCTCCTCCCCGGTCACCGCCTCGGGCTTGCCGCGCAGCACGTCCTTGTTCTGGAGCAGGTTGTCGGCGTTGAGCTGGGTCAGACCGAACGCCATGGCCGCCAGGGCCACGGCCGTGACCAGCCAGACCATCCGCGGCCGGCGGGCGATGCCCGCGCCGATGCGCGCCCACACGCCGCGCTCGGTCGGCTCGGGCGAGCCCAGGGTCGGCCGGACCGGCCAGAAGATCCAGCGCCCGAACACGACCAGCAGCGCGGGCAGCAGGGTGAGCATGACGCCGAGCCCCACGGCGATGCCGATCGCCGTCACCGGCCCGAGGCTCTTGATCGAGGCCAGCTCGGCGACCAGCAGGCACAGCAGACTCAGCACCACGGTGGAGGCGCTCGCGGTGATCGCGGGTCCCGCGCGGCGGAGCGCCACGGCCATCGCCTGGTGGCGGTCGGCGTGGCGGCGCAGCTCCTCCCGGTAGCGGGCGATCAGCAGCAGCGCGTAGTCGGTGCCCGCGCCGAACACCAGCACCGTCAGGATGAACGCGCTCAGGTCGTTGACGGTCAGGCCGGCGTACCTGGCCAGCAGGTAGATCACCGCCTGCGCGGCGGTGAGCGCGATGATCACGCAGACCAGCGGCAACAGCCACAGCACCGGGCTGCGATAGGCCAGCAGCAGGATGACGACGACGATCGCCGCGGTGATGTAGACCAGCGTCGAGTCGATGCCGTTGAGCGCGTCGCCGAAGGCGGCGGAATAGCCGGCCGGACCGGTCACGTACGCCCGCAGGCCGCCGCCGCCGCCGTCGTGGGCGATGGCACGGATCCGCTCGACCGCCGGGTCGATCGCGTCCGAGCCCTTGCTGCCCACCTTGATCGGGACGACCACCTGGAGGGCGGCGCCGTCCTTGGCCCGGACCGGGCCGACGACCGGGCCGCCGATGTCGTCGATGCCGGCGAAGCGCCGTGTGTCGTCGGCGACCTTGGCCCGGTCGGCCGCGCTGATGGCGCCGCCGCGCTCGTACACCACCAGCGCGGGGACGGTATCGCTCGGGGCGAACCGCTTGGCCAGGTCGACCACCCGAGTGGACTCGGCGTTCCTGGGCAGTGAGGCGGACGCGTCGTTCTTCTCGGCGCCCTTCAGCTTGCCAGCGAGCGGCATGGCGACGACGAACACGGCCACCCACGCTGCGAGGATCGCCCATTTCGTCCAGCGTCCGCACGGAATTCCGGCGATGCTCCGCATTCGGATTTCTCCACCTCGACCTTCGTCGGCCGGCTGTCGGCCGGTGGCCCCTTGGCCTGCCCGCTAGGCTAGGCAGCGGGTGGAGCGCTGAAATCGGTGGAATCGCTGATGGGGTACCGAGTCGGCCCGGCGTCGGGGGCCCGCGGCCGTGATAGCCTTCTCACACCATGGCCAGACCCACGCGACGGTCGGGCAATTTGCCGGCCGAGGCGTCGAGCTTCATCGGCCGCCGCCGGGAACTCGCGGAACTTCGACGCAAGCTCGCCGCCGCTCGACTGGTCAGCCTCTCCGGGCCGGGTGGTGTCGGCAAAAGCCGTCTGGCGCTACGGATCGCGACCGACCTCGCGCGCGGGTTTGCGGACGGCGCCTGGCTGGTGGAGCTGGCGGAAATTCAGGATCCCGCACTGGTCGGCAATGCCGTCATGGCCGCCCTGGACCTCCGCGACCAGACCGGGACCGCGCCGCTGCCCCTGGTGCTCTCCTACCTGCGGGACAAGGAGCTCCTGCTGGTGGTGGACAACTGCGAGCACCTGCTGGGAGCGGCCGCCCGGCTGGTGACCGAGGTCATCCGGGCCGCGCCCGGCGTGCGGGTGATCGCCACCAGCCGCGAGCCGCTGTCGGTGTCGGGTGAGCAGGTGATCCCCGTCCCGTCGCTCGAACTGCCCGCGGCACGCGCCGCCGCGCCACCGCCGCTCGCGCAGCTGCGGCAGAACGAGGCGGTCATGCTGTTCCTGGAACGGGCGGCGGCGGCATCGGGCAGCTTCGAGCTCACCGCCTCCAACCAGGCGGCTGTGGTGGACCTGTGCGCCCGGCTCGACGGCCTGCCGTTGGCGATCGAGCTGGCGGCCGTCAGGACGCGGGTCCTCACCGCGGAGCAGATCCTCAGCCGCCTGACCGACCGGTTCGGTCTGCTGACCGGAGGAAGCCGCGCCGCCCTGCCTCGGCACCAGACGCTCCGGACCACGATCGACTGGAGCCACGACCTGCTGGACGCGGGCGAGCGGGCGCTCCTGCGGCGGCTGTGCGTGTTCGCGGGCAGGTTCACCCTGGAGGACGTCGAGGCAGTGTGCACCTCCGACGACGTCCCGGCACCGAAAGCCCTGGACCTGTTGTCGTCGCTGGTCGACAAATCCCTGGTGACGAAGGAGGACGCAGGAGGCCGCGCCCGCTACCGGCTGCACGAGACGATGCGTGAATACACCAGCCTGAAGCTTCGGGAGGCCGGCGAGCAGGATGCGGTGCAGCAGCGGTGCGCCGACTACTACGTGGCCATATGCCGGCAATTCGCCGAGCGAAATCGATATCGGCTGCTCGAGTGGCTCGAATGGATGGAGCTGGAGGTCGACAACATCCGGTCGGTCCTCCAGCGATGCCTGACACAGGCGGATTTTCTCCGTGGAATCGATCTCGCCTGCTCCCTCGCGTGGTATTGGGCCACGCGCGCCACCACCGAAGGCGTGCGCTGGCTCGACGAGCTGCTCGCCCTTGCGCCGTCCGGAGGTGGCAACGCCGCGGTGTACGCGCGGGCGTGCTTCTTCCGCGGGTTCCTCTCCGTGCTCCAGAGCGATCCGGCAGCGGCCAGGCCATTGCTCGGGCGGGCGATGCTGGCCGCGCGGGAAGCGGGAATTCTTCCGTTGCTGTCCCACGCCACCTCCATGGCGTCGGTCGCCGCCAACATGGCCGCTGATCCCGCCGCCGCGAGGCGCCTGCTCGATGAGGCTGTCGCCGTGACGTCGGGCCTCGACGACCTCGCCGCCAGGGTCTCGGTGCTCCAGGCGCGAGCCCTCAACGCCATGTTCGAGGGCGACGTCGCGGCGGTCAGGGCCGCGGCGACCGAAGGCGCGCGGCTCAGCCGGGAAGCCGGCGACCTCTACAGTCTGGAGATGATGCTGCTCAACCAGGGTGCGGCCACGCTGATGACAGGCGACCTCGATCGCTCGCAGGGGCTGTTCGCGGAAGCGTTGCGGATCGCACAGCAGATCGACGACCGGGTGGCGCAGTACTGCCTGCTCGACGCGCTGGGGTGCTGCGCCGCCGGCGCCGGTCAGGCCCGGCTGGCGGCGCAGTTGCTCGGCGCGGCCGAGACCGTGCGAACCGAGGCCGGTGCGACGCTCATCGGAACCCTCGCGCCGCTGGTGGCCAAGGCCGAGGAGTCGGCGATCGCGGTCCTCGGGGCGGCCAGATTCGAGGCCGAGTTCAATGCCGGGAAAGGCCTGCGCCGGGGCACCGCGATCCGGCTGGCGCTCGGCCAGCCGGATCATGCCGCCGCGGCTCCGGACGAGGAGGGCGTGGCGCCGCTCGGGAAGCGCGAAGCCGACGTCGCCCGGCTGGTCGCCGACGGCCTGAGCAACAAGCAGATCGGCGCGCGCCTGTTCATCTCCGAACGCACCGTCGACAGCCACGTCCGCAGCATCCTCAACAAGCTCGGCTTCAGCTCGCGTGCCCAGATCGCCGGCTGGATGGCGTCGTCGAGACAGTAGCCTGATGGACGTCTGTGCAGCGTCCTCGGGGGACGGGCGTCGATCGTCTGCCGACGGCCTCGCGCTGGTCGGATACGTCACTGCCGGTGCAGGACGAGCAGGAACTCCGCCACACCCTGGTCGGCGAGCGATCCGATGGGGCCGTAACTCTGGGGCTTGATGGCCCAGTCGGAGAAGGTGATCGGGATCGATCCTGCGGCCTCCAGCGCCGCTCCGTTGCGGCGGCCCGTGACCGGGAAGGTCACCAGCCGCGTGACCCCGTGCAGCGCGAGCTGCGCGGTGGCCGTCGCGGGGATGGTCGCGCCCGTGTTGAGGTCGGCGGGGAGCGTGATCGGCTGCGCGAGGGTGACCGTCACGGTCGGGTGACGTCGCGAGTCGAGGGTCTGGGCGAACTGCGACGATGGCTTGCCGTCGATCGTGATGGTGGTCAGGTCGAGGCGGAAGGTGGCCGCGGTGACCCGGTCGTGGGCGACGGTGATGCTGCCAGTGAGGGTGTGGGTCCTGCCGACCATGTCCGCGTGCTTGCCGAGGATGTTCTGGCTGACCCGGAAGCCTGCCACCGATCCCGCGCCGAGGCTCCACCGGCCGTCGGCCGGACCGGCCGCTGGCGCGGCGGCAGCCGTCGGCAGCGCCAGCGGCGGTGGGCCAGCCTGGGGCTTGACCAACGCGGCGGCGACCGCGATGAGCACCACGAGCACGACGACGCTGCCGAGCAGCCATCGCCGCCCGCGATGCTTGCGCTGTCCACCATGGTGCTTGTGCCGGGGTTGCACCTCGGGGCCTGCCGTGTCTGTCATCCGGCACCCTTCCTGATCGGCGTCGGCGGTTGCATGCGTGTGCTGGGATCGAGCGGCCCGGGAGCGGCAGGGCGGATCATCGTTGGAGGGGGACGACCCGGAAGACGGGGTACCGCGCCGCGACGGGCTGGAACGCCGCGACGGCCGCGCGCCGGTCGACCGGGATGTGCGGGCGGGCGCCCGGCGCCTTCTGGAGGTAGCGCTTGATGATCGGGGGACGCTCACTGGTCGGCACTTCGACGAGTCGACACGGGACCGGGCGGCGGCGTCGAAGCGTTGCCCGCCCATCGGCGGCGCGCACGTTGCACACCCAGTTGCACTGCTCGCCCAGCATCGACACCAGATACCAGTGGCCGTCCCAATCGGCCATCCCAAGCGGGAAGCGGACGAGTCGACCCGAGCGGCGTCCGACGACCTCCAGGGTCACCCACCGCTTTGGCAGCAGGCCCAACATGATGCTCCTGGCCCAGAACCGCGCCCAGCGGCGTGCCGTCGCGTTGGCTCGGTTGCCGACGTACATGGCCCGTGCGGCGTCGTCGGAGATGCGCAAGGGGCACACCATGCCTCCCTCGTATCGCACCGGGTCTCGTGGGGGCTCAGCCGGCAGACGGGACGGGCGGACGCTGCTAGCTTGAGCTCGTACTCCGTTCTTCGAGTTCGGAACTTGAAACTTGAGATATCATGTCTCATACAGAGGATAGCCGGATGAGAGGTCACGCGCAACCGCCGACCGGGCTGAGCCAGCGTCGCCGCCGGCTGAGCGACGAGGAGACCGAGCGGCGGATGTTGGATGCCGCGCTGGCCATGGTGCATCGCACCGGGCTGACGGTGAGCCTCGAGCACATCAGCTTCGAGGAGGTCATCCGCGACGCCGGCGTGTCGCGCAGCGCGGTCTACCGGCGCTGGCCATACAAGGATCTGTTCTTCAGCGATCTGCTCAAGGAGTTGGCACGCGCCGCCGCACCCGCCGCGACGGTGAGTGAGGAGACGGGCAAGGAGATGCTCCGCAGGGTGCTGGCGGCGCACCGTGGCGACCTTGCCTCGGCCAAGGAGCGACATGACCTGGTCACTGAGATGGTGCGGCTCGCCGCGGTCGCAGACTTCGAGGCCGTCTACAGTTCCACGGAGTGGCGCACGTACCTTGCGCTGCACGCCACGTTCCTGAGCCTGCCCGACGGGGCGTTGCGCGACGAGATCCAGGTGGCGCTGGCCCGGTCGGAACAGGCGTTCGTCGACCGCATCGCCCGCGCCTGGGAACGCGCCGTGGCGGTGCTGGGGTATCGCCTGCGCCCGGAGACCGGCGGCAGCTTCGCGACGATCGCGACAGTGGTCAGCGCCACGCTGCGCGGCATGGTGACGATGGCCCTGTCCAACCCCGAGCTGGTGACCCGGCGGGTCCAGGCCAACCCGACCGGCGCGAGCACCTCGGCCGACTGGTCGCTGATCGGCATCGCGGCAGCCAGCATCGCCACCACCTTCCTCGAACCCGACCCCGACATCGAGTGGGACGAGCGGCGGCTGGCGTCCCTGCGGGAGCTCCTGGGTGTGGACCTCGACCGTTCGTCGACGGTCGATCGGCCAGCGGACCGTGGATCTCGGACCAGAGCGTACAAGAAGCGGCGAGCGACACCGCCGGCGAATACGTGAGGGTACGGCCCTGGCCGTCTGGCTGCGCGGCGCTGCGCGCAAACGACAACGCTCCGTCGGCCGAGTGGCCTCTCGATCCGCATCGCCTCCTCCCGGTCGAACCGACGAACCGGGCCAGCTCATGCCCGATCCTGGCCCGGAGCCGGACGCAACGTCACTGGGTGGCGGGACGGGTCTGGCTGGCGAGCCAGTCGTCGAAGGTGGTCGGCGCGATCCGCGCGTCCGGTCCTGGCAGCAGGACCTCGCCGGCCACCTCCACCCCGTAGCGGACGCGCCAGGTGGGGATCAGCCGCAGCGACTCGCCTCGCGCCTGAAGCGTCCGGCGGGCCATGTCGACCAGGTCCTGGGTCTCGGGGCCGGCCAGCTCGCAGATCCCGTTGACGGGCTCGCCCGCGGCGACCTCGACCACGACGTCGGCGACGTCGCTGACCGCGACCGGCTGGACCAGCAGCGGCGGCAGCACCGCCGATTCCCCTCGCCGCGTCCGCTCCACCATCTGCGCGGCGAAGTCGAAGAACTGCGTCGCCCGTACCACGCTGCACGGGACCGGGCCGGACAGCGCCAGCCGCTCCTGCTCCCGCTTGCCGGCGTAGTGGCCGTGGTCGGGCAGGCGGTCCAAGCCGACGATCGACAGCACCACGTGGTGGCGGACGCCCGCGTCCCGCTCGGCGGCCAGCAGGTGCCCGGTGACGGTGGCGAAGAACGCCCGCACCTGGTCGGTGTCGAAGCTGGGGGTGTTGGTGAGGTCGATGACGGCATCGACGCCGTCCAGGGCGGCCGCCAGCCCCGCTGCGGTGGTCAGGTCCACGCCGGCGGAGCGGGCCAGCACGACCGGGTCGTGCCCGGTGCGCCGCAGCGCCTCGACGGTCGGGCGGCCGACCAGCCCGGTCCCACCGGCTACCGCGATCTTCACGACTGGGCCTCCTCGCTTCGGATGTTGGCTGCGACTGCCGCCTCGATGTTGTCGAGCAGGGCCTCGAGGACCCGGTCGTGGAGCGGCTCGATCCGGTCGCGCCAGATCGCCTCGTACTTCCCGAGTGCCTGGCCTTCGATGACGTGGCGAAGGGTCGTCCCCCCCTCCGCGGGCTCCAGCTCGAACCAGTGCTCCGCCCGCAACGCATCGGGCTGGACGACCCGGAAGGCGCGCGCGGCGCCCGGACGGTCGAGCTCCTCCCAGAGCATCAGCCCGGCATCGTACCGACGGCCTCCCCGCGGCCGGGGAGTGAGGGCGATCTCCGCCGGCCAGACACGATCGAAGTCCGAGACGAGCGCGGCGATCCGCTCTGGCGGCGCCGCGACGGTCCGCTGGTGGCAGTTCCTGATCTTCATCCGCCGCTCACCTTTCCCTGCTGCAGCTCGTCGTACCGTCATCCCGGGGACGAATGCGCACGCTGGTTCGTGACGCCGCGGGCGGTGCGGGCGGCGGTGCGGGCGCGGCGGAGGGGCTCCGGGGTGCGGGCCCGGCGGATGGCGGCGCGCACGACCTCCAGGGCGGTGTCCGGGTCGGTCTGCCAGGCGGCGTGGACGGCCAGCGGCTTGCTGGCCCTCCGGGCGCGCAGCCAGTAGCCGACCAGGTCCCCTTCGAGCAGCAACGGCGCCACCGCGCCGGCGCCCGCCGCCGGCCATTCCCCGTGCGCGGCGAGCGGACGGTTGGTGACCCCGACGGTGGGAACGCCGAGCACCGCCCCGAGGTGCAGCGCGAGCCCGGCCCGGCGGGGATGGTCGCGCCCCGACGCGTTGACCAGCAGCACCTCGGGCGCGTGGCGGTCGTCCAGCGCGCGGACCGCGGCCTCCAGCAGCCCGCCCTCGCGGAGCGCCAGCAGCGCCGGCGAGTAGGGCGCGCCGGCGCTGCCGTGGACCACCGCGCGGGCGAGCACGCGCCGGTCCTGGAGCACCGCGGCCGCCGCGAACGCCTGGTCGCCCCGCTGGCCAGCCCCGGCGATGCCGCGCGCGAAGCACACGAAGCACCCGCCGACCCGCGGTGTCCCGGCCGGTGGCGACCACGGCGGCGGGGTGGCCTGGCCAAGGGCGGTCTGCACGCCGGCGAGCTCCGCGGTGCTCGCCGGCCAGCGGGTGGGAGATCCGGGCACGCGCTTCCTCCATGTCTCGACTTCGACACTACCGTCAGGGCACGCCGGCCGGAGCACGTCAATCCTCATCGAGCTGGGGCCCGGATGAACGACGAGCGGTACGTGATGGCGGTTGGCTCCGGCGACGCCGGGGTGCACCTCAAGGACTACATCAGGCAGCGGCTGGAGGAGGACCCGCGCGTCAGCGAGGTCCGCGACTTCGGGGTGGCGGACGAGGGCGACACGACCGAGTACCCGATCATCTGCATCAGGGTCGCCGAAGCGGTCGCCCGTCCTCCCCGTCCGCCCACAAGGTCAGCCTGATCAGCGACTAGGAGGACCGCGGCAGCCTGTGAGGCCGGCGGGACCCCGGGCGGCGCGACCCGCTCGTCAGGTGCCGAGGTGGAAGATCTCGTAGGGGCGCGCGATGACGGGCTGGGCGACGTTCCGGACCGGGACGCCGCCGCTGGTGGTGCCGGTGCGGCTGCCGCGATGGGCATGGCCGTGGAGGGCGAGGTCGGCCCCTGCGCGGTCGATGGCCTCGGCGAGCAGGTAGCTGCCGAGAAACGCATGGATCTCGCAGGGCTCGCCGGCGAGGGTCTCGGCGACGGGGGAGAAGTGCAGCAGGGCGACGCGGACGCTGCTCGGGTCGAGGCTGGCGAGGGCGCGTTCGAGCCGCTCGGCGAGCCGCTTGGTCAGCCGGGTGAACGCCTTCATCTCGGGCTCGCCAAAGTCGCTGGCGCAGGCGCCGGCGAACCCCCCGCCGAAGCCCTTGGTGCCGGCGATCCCGACCCTGCGGCCATTGACCCCGAGGGTGACGGCGTCGCCCTCGAGGGTGTGGATGCCGGCGTCGACCAGCACGGCCGTGAGCGCGTCCTGCTCGTCGGAGTGGTAGTCGTGGTTCCCGAGCACGGCGACCACCGGCACGCGCACGTCGCGGAGCTCCTCCACGAGGACCTTGGCCTCCTCGACCCGGCCGCGGTGGGTGAGGTCGCCGGCGAACAGCAGCATGTCCGCCTGCTCGTTCAGTCCCTCCAGGCCGGCGCGCAGCCGCCCGGCGGTGTCGAGGCCGACGTGGACGTCGCCCACCGCCGCGATCCGCACCGGCGCGGTCATGGCAGCCGCTCCACTCGCGGGCCGGCCGGCGGTATCCCGACGGTGATCAGGTTCTCGACCGGGCTGCCCGGCAGGACGTCGGCGACGATCTCCTGGAGCGCCGCCTTCCGCTCGGGCGTGGCGACCGTGCCGGCCAGCACGACGGTGCCGTCCTCCAGGCGCACGTCGATCTCCAACTCGGCGGTGCGCTGGTCGCGCGCGAGCTGTTCCTGGACCTGGGCCACCAGGTAGTCGTCGTCGCAGGCGGCCTCCAGGCAGGCCCACAGCGCGCGGACCACCCGGTCGGGGACCTCCAGCCCGTCGGACTGCGCGTACAGCAGCAGGCTGAGCACCCTCCGGGGGCTCCGCTGCCTGGCCCGCCGCAGCAGGTACTCCCAGTCGAGGCCTCCGGCGCCGATCAGCCCGAGCGCGTCGAACCAGTGGCGTGCCCGGTGCTCCTTGTGGACCACGGCCTTGATCACCACCAGGTCCTCGGGCGAGAGCACCGGCAGGCGCACGCCCTCGAAGGTGACCTCCTGGACCCGCGCACGCATCTCGTCGTCGAAGTCGATCGGGTCGGTGGAACCGCTGTTGACCTCGAAGATCAGATCCACCATGACCTGGTCCCGCCATGCCTTGTAGAGCCAGGCCTGGTCGCGCTGCTCGACGTCGAAGCCCGCCTCGGCGTAGCGGCGCAGCAACTGGCCGGCGTCCTGGCGCCGCACGAAGACGTCCACGTCGTGGGTCCAGCGGTCGCGGCCCAGCGCCGAGCTGGCGATACCGCCCATGACCGCGTACGGCACACCGGAGCGCTCAGCGACCGCCACGCTCTCCTCCAGCACGCGGACGAAGGTGGCGTGGTCGACGCCGGTATCGCCCTCCATCGACTCCCGCTCGGCGGGATGCGCCGATGCCTGCTCCGGATCCGGCACGGCAGGCCTCCCTGATCGCGTGACGTCGCCCCGCGGCCGCGGGCCGTGCTACCAGCCTTTCACGCGCAGGTCCGCCGCTAACCGGGTACGCGCCGGCGGTTCAGCGCCAGCCGTCGTGGCGGGTGGCGCGCAGGTAGTCGTCTGAGGGCGCCTCGACGGGGCGGCCCTCGTACTGGGTGGAGAGCACGATCGAGGTCCGCATCTCGCCGTGCCGGCCGAGGCGCTCCAGCACCCCTTCGAAGTGCTCCATCGACGCGGCCCGGACCTTGAGCATCGAGCAGTGGTCGCCGCTGAGCTTGTGGACCTCGACGACCTCCGGGTAGTCGCTGGCCTTGCTGGTCTGCAGCAGGCAGTGGTCCAGCCGGCAGCGCATCTGCACGAACGCCGAGAGCGGCAGCCCGGCCCGGCCAGGGTCGACGCGCGCCTGGTACCCGGTGATGACCCCTCCCTCCTCGAGCCGCCGCACCCGTTCGGCCACCGCCGGCGGCGACAGGTTCACCCGCCGGCCCAGCTCGTTGAAGGTCAGCCGCCCGTCGGCCTGCAGCTCCCGCAGGATGCGCCAATCCGTGTCGTCGAGCGTTCTTTCGCTACGCAAAGCCATCAGCCCCATCTACCGTTGGCGTCGCTGGTGATCCGCGGAAACACCGTACGTTGAATATTCCTCGCTGTGAACTGGCTGTCTAGCATGAAGTTCACCCATTGCGAGGAGGACATCATGAACGCACCAGTTGCCGCCGCGATCGTGCGCCGCGTGACCGAAGAGCTCGCCACTTCGGCGCTGCCCGACGCCCCGGTTCGCATCGAACCCACCGACTCGGATCCGCGCCGGGCCGCCGGGGTGTCGCCGCTGCGCCGGCGATCCGCCCGTCTGCTCGCCGGCGTCGCCGGCAGGCTCGACCCTTGCCTCCAGCTCGGCACCGGCGGGACATCGGCGCCGGCCGGGTAGCGCCGAGGATCCGGCCATGGGCGGGCCCATGGTGAGACGATGCACCTCGTCCATTGATGAGCCGGTGGGGAGAGGAATCCACCAGCGCCCCACCCGCGCGGTTGGAGGAGGTGGGCGGGATGCTGACAGAGGTGGTGCTCGCGCTCGAGGACCGGATCGGGGCCCTGGCCGACCTCGGGGAGCTGCTCGGCCGCAACGGGGTCGACATTCGCGCGCTGGCGGTGGTGAAGGTGGTCGAGGGACAGGCGCTCGCCCACCTGGTGGTCGAGCCGGCCGACGTGGCCGTGCGCGTGCTGCGCCAGCACGGCCTCGACCCGCAGCGGGTCCGCGAGGTCCTGTCGGTGACCCTCGAAGACGAGCCCGGCGCGCTCGGCCGGTACTGCCGCCGCCTGGCCGACGCCTCCATCGACCTGGAGGCGGTCTACCTGGCGGGGGAGCGCAACGGCGCCAAGGAGCTGGTGCTCGCCGTCGGGGACCTCCAGGCGGCCCGCAAGGTGGGACCGCGGGCCCGCCGCCCATAGCCTGCGCCGCGACGCCTGACGGCGGTGCTGCGGCCGCGGCGGATGTGATAGGTATTGGCGCGATCGAACCCGGAACCGCGATACGGGAGAGCGTCCATGGTGCGATTGCGGCCGGTCGACGCGGTCGAGGTCACGCTCGTCGTCGACAATTTCGTCGACATCCTGATGGCGGGAACGGAGGGGGTTCAGCGGTTCCCGCTGGCGTACGACACGTTCGAACGCGACCGCCTCGTGGCGGAGCACGGGTTCTCCGCGCTGGTCACCATCGAGGCGGACGGGTCGCGCAGCTCGATCCTGTATGACGGCGGGCTCTCGCCGCAGGGGCTCGCCAGGAACCTCGACGTGCTCCAGATCGCCGCGCCGGACCTGCGCGCGATGGTGATCTCGCACGGGCACGCCGACCATCACGGCGGGCTGGAGGGGGTGGCCGCCCGGTTCCCCAACCGGCTGCCGCTGATCATCCATCCGGGGGCCTGGCGGGAGCGGAAGGTGCAGTTCCCGGGCGGCACCGAGCTGCGCCTGCCGCCGCCGAGCATGGCGGACCTCGAGCGCGAGGGGCTCCGGGTGGTCTCCGAGCGCGGGCCGACCCTGCTGGTGGACGACCGGATCCTGGTGTCGGGCCAGGTGGAGCGGGTCACCGAGTTCGAGCAGGGCTTCCCCATCCATCTGGCGAGAGCGGACGACGGCGACGGCTGGGAGCCGGACCCGCTGATCCTCGACGACCAGAACGTGATCGTCGACGTGGCCGGCAAGGGACTGGTGGTCGTGTCGGGCTGCTCGCACGCGGGCGCCGTGAACGTGCTGCGCAACGCGCAGCGGTTGACCGGGCGGCAGGCGATCGCCGGGTTCGTGGGCGGGTTGCACCTGACCGGGGCGGTCTTCGAGCCGATCATCGAGCCGACGATCCGCGAGTTCGCCGCCCTCGGGGTGGCCCGGGTGGTGCCGGGCCACTGCACCGGATGGAAGGCGCAGCACCTGCTCGGCCGGGTCATGCCGGAGGCGTTCGTGCAGCCGTCCGTCGGGACGGTGCTCCGGTTCTGAGCCGACGGTGCTCCGGCTCTGGGCTCTGAACCTCTAGGTCCGCTCGAAGACCGGCTTCAGCGCGAAGTACAGCTCGCGGTAGCGGCGGTAGGCGTCGTCGTACCGCGCCTGGCGCTCGGGGTCCGGGTGCTGCTCCTCGGGCTGGTACGACACGAAGGCGTCAACGGCCGAGGCGACCGTTGGGTGCACGCCGGAGCCGACGGCGGCCAGGATGGCGGCGCCGGTCGCGGTGGTCTCCACGCTGGTGGGAACCCGGACGGGCAGACCGGTGACGTCGGCCTTGATCTGCCGCCAGAGCGCGCCCTTGGCGCCGCCGCCGACGATCGTGAGGCGTCGGGTCTCCAGGCCCGCGGCGCGCATCGCCTCGACGATGTCCCGCAGGGCGTAGGCGCTGCCCTCCAGCAACGCCCTGGTCATGTGGGCGCGCGTGTGGGCGAGCGTGAGCCCGGAGAAGACTCCGCGGGCGGCGCCGTTCCACTCGGGCGCCATCGCGCCCTGCATGCACGGCAGGTGGAGGAGGCCCTCGGAGCCGGGCGGCACCTCCGCGGCGGCCGCGGTGAGCAGGTCGTAGGCGTCGCCCTCGCCGCGCGCCTCGGCCTCGCGCTCCAACGGGGAGAACTGGTCGCGCCACCAGCGGAGGCTGCCGCCGGAGACGAACCCCGGGTTCTCCAGCAGCCAGGCGTCGGGGTCGGCGTGCGGATGGCACTCGACCAGCATGGTGGGATCCTCGCGCGGCTCGGCGGAGGCGGCGCAGACCGGCTCGGCGGTGCCGACGACGTCGCACACCTCGCCGGGCGCGAAGACGCCCGCGCCGAGCGTGGCGGCCATCTCGTCGCCGCAGCCGACCACCACGACGGTGCCAGGGTCCAGGCCGGTGGCCTCCGCGAACGCCGCGGTCACCGGGCCGACCGGCTGGGTCCCCGGCGCCAGCTCGGGCAGGGCCGACGGGTCGATCCCGACGGCGTCCAGCACCTCCGGCGACCAGCTCCGGGTGCGCGGGTCGAGCAGCGCCAGCGACGAGGCGTTGGACCAGTCGACCGCAAGGACTCCGGCCGCCTCGCGCAGCGCGTACGAGCCCGGGGGCATGAAAGCGGCGGCCTTGGCGAAGACCTCGGGCTCCTCGTCACGGACCCACAGTGCCTTGAACACCGCGTGGGACGAGTCCAGGTTGGCGCCGACGTGGCGGTAGAAGTCCTCGCGCGGCATGCGCGCGGCGAGCGCGGCGGCCTGCGCCTCGGCGCGCCGGTCCATCCAGATCATCGCCGGGCGCAGCGGTTGGCCGTTGCGGTCGCAGACGACCATGCCGTCGAGCTGCGAGCCGAACGACAGGCCCTTGATGGCGCCGGGGCCCTCCGGGACCTGCTTGACCAGGCGGGCGATGGTGGCGTGCAGCGCGGCGGTCCACGCCCGCGGGTCCTGCTCTGCCCAGGTCGGGTGGGGGAAGGCGACGTCGTAGGCCTCGTAGGCGGAGGCGACCAGGGTGCCGTCGGCGCCGTAGAGGGCGGCGTTGGTGCCCTGGCTGCCGACGTCGCAGCCGATCACGTAGGGGCCGCTCATGGCTGGATGACCATCTTGAGGCCGGCGCCGGAGCGGATCGTCTCGAACGCCTCGGCGATGCGGTCGAGCGGGAACCGGTGGGTGACGACCGCGGCGAGGTCGTCGCGCCGCCGGTTGAGGTAGTCCATGGTGATGCGGTACTGGCGGCGGGTGGCGCCGTAGGCGCCGAGGATGGCCAGCTCCTTGTAGTGCAGCTGGTTCATGTCCAGCGCGCTGACCGGGTCGTGCTTGGGAAGGCCGGCGAAGTAGACCACCCGGGCGCGCTTGGCGGCCATCTCCAGCGAGGCCTGCTGCGCCTGCTTGGACGGCGCGGCCACGCTGATCCGCTCGGCGCCGGCTCCGCTGGTGCGGCCCAGCAGCTCGGCGATGCCGTTGTCCTCGCCGGCCAGGAAGGCGTCGTCGACGAACCGGCCGACGGCGCCCAGCGCGATGTCGAGGCGCTCACGGCTGACGTCGCAGAGGTAGACCTTGCCGGCGCCGCGGTCGCGTGCCATCACCGCCTGCCAGCAGCCGATCGGGCCGGAACCGAGGATCAGCACGGTGTCGCCGAGGCGCACGTCGAGCACCTCGATCCCGTTGAGCGCGCAGGCGAACGGGTCCACCACGGTGGCCAGGTCGGACGGCAGGTCGTGCGGGATCGGGATGAGGTTCTTGACGGCGATCGGCGGCACCGCGGCCAGCTCGGCGAACGCGCCCGGGAACGGCTCGTAGCCGTAGAGCAGGTGGTGCTCGCAGAGGTTCTGGAACCCCTCGCCGCACTGCTGGCAGTCGCCGCAGGTGAGGATGGAGCCGAGGAAGACCCGGTCGCCCTCCTTGACCCCCGGCGGCAGCGCGGCCTCGGCGCCGACCCGCTCCAGCAGGCCCACCGGCTCGTGCCCGAGGATCCAGGGCGACGGCGCGCGGTAGTCGCCGTTGAAGAAGGTGCGCGCGTCGGTGCCGCAGACCCCGCAGGCCTCGACGCGCAGCACCGCGCCGCGCGGGTCGAGCGCCGGCTCGCCGGTGTCGCGCAGCTCCACGGCGTTGCGCCCGGTCATGAAGGCGGCTCTCATGAGCCCTCTCCCCCCAGACTCTCCTGGAGCTCCGAGTAGGCCTTCTCCGCGGCCCAGCGCTCGCGGATGACCCTGGAGAGCGCGCGGGTGATCGCCCTGGGCGCTCGGTGCATGAAGATGTTGCGGCCCACCGAGCAGCCGATGCCGCCGGCCGCCATGGCCCGCTCCATCCTGGTCAGCAGCTCGCGGTCCTCCAGCCGGGAGCCGCCGGCGAGCACCACCGGCACGCCGCTGGTCGCCTCGACCAGGCGGGCGAAGGAGTCCTCGTCGCCGGGCCAGTTGGTCTTGACGATGTCGGCGCCGAGCTCGGCGCACAGCCGGACGTTGCGCCGCAGGTACTCGAAGCCGTACTGCTCCTTGAGCGCCTCCACCGAGGCGTAGGTGGTGGGGAACTCGGCCTCGGCGATCATCGGCATGCCGAGCGCGGCGCACTCGCGACCCACCGCCGCCAGGATGCGGATCATCCCCGGCTCGCTGCCGCCGCCCAGCGCGGTGAACAGCACCACGGCGTCGGCGCCCAGCCGCAGCGCCTCCTCGACCTCGGCGATCTGGACGACCTCGGGCTGGCCGCCCTCCGGGTTGGCGGAGGCGGACAGCAGCAGCGCCAGCGAGGTGGTGGGCGAGAAGGCCGGCTCGGCCAGCCGGATCATGCCCTTGGACATCATGATCACGTTGGCCCCGCCGGCGACCGTCTCGGCCGCGCGCGTCTCGATGTCGGCCAGCGGCTCCAGGAAGGTCGGCGAGGTCATCCCGTGATCCAGGGCGCAGATGACCGAGACGCCGGCTGGGTCGATCACGCGCTTGAGGCGCATGGACTTTCCGACTTGTGTCGTCACGTGAACCTCCTGCCAGGACCTCGCCGGACCACCGAGAAGTCGAACGCGTCGGCCAGGTGGAACTCGTGGGAGGAGAGCACCGCTGCGTCGTCCTCCGCGTAGTCCACCTGCCAGATGTAGAGGAGGAGCTCGCCGCGGGGGACGCCGAGGTGGCTGGCGACGGCGCGGTCGGCCCGCACCGGGCGGAAGCTCGCCACGCCGTGGTGGATGACGATGCCGAGCTCGGCCTCGAGCACGTCGTAGATCGACCGGCGCAGCATCTCGTCGATGACCCCGGTCCGCTCGCCGACCAGCCCGCTGGGGAAGATGTCGCGGGACAGCACCACCGGGGTCCCCTCCGCGGTTCGGACCCGCTCGATCACCAGCACGTCCTGCCCGGGCTCCAGGCCCAGGCGGGCCGCCTCGGCGGCGGAGGCCGGCTCGGTCCAGTGCCGGCCCTGGGCGATGCCCGCGCGCATGCCGGCGGAGCGGATCGCCTCGGTGACGCCGAAGTTCAGGTCCAGGCTGTTGGCCACGCGGGGCAGCTCGGCCACGTAGGTGCCCGAGCCGCGCCGGCGCCGAAGCATGCCCTCGCCCTCGAGCGCCCGCAGCGCCTCGCGCAGGGTGGCGCGGGAGACGTTGAGCTCGGCCGCGAGGTCGGGCTCGGACGGCAGCCGGCTCCCCGGCGGGAAGCGCCCCTGCTCGATCCCCTGCCGCAGCTCCTCGTGGACCGAGACCGAACGGAGCTGCGGCCGGTCCTTCCCGTCACGGTGTGACATCTGCATCCCGTGGACGAGTTTATGTCAGACAACTTTGGCCCGGCAAGGCAGGGGTTGCCCAGGCTTGACTGCTTTCGCTCGCCTTCCTTAACATGCGCAGAATGGCAGATCCATGTCAGACAACTTCCCTCGACGGTTCCCGCTAGGACAAGGGGGTTGTGCCGTGGCTCAGGAACGACGCAGGGTCGGATCGGTGAGCTACGAGGAAGCTGGGGAGGAGTACTTCGTCAAACGGCGGCTCCGGCGGCACGCGGCCTTCTGGTCGCTGTGGTCGCTGGGCGTCGCGGCGGTGATCTCCGGCGACTTCTACGGGTGGAACCTGGGGCTCGACGCCGGCGGCTTCGGTGGGCTGCTGATCGCCGGGCTGTTCATCACCGCGATGTACTACGGCCTGTGCTTCAGCATCGCCGAGATGTCGCCGGCCCTGCCGCACACCGGCGGCGCCTACTCGTTCGCGCGCTCCGCGATGGGTCCCTGGGGCGGGTTCATCACCGGGCTGGCCGAGAACATGGAGTACGTGATCACCCCGGCGGTGGTGGTGGGAGCCATGGGCTTCCTGATGCACGACATCGTCGCCGGGCTGTTCAACCTCACCGGCGCGCCCTGGTGGAACAGCCCGGTCACCTGGTGGGCGGTCTTCTACGTGGTGTTCGTGTGGGTCAACATCGTCGGCATCGAGGCCACGATGCGGTTCACCGTGCTGATCAACATCCTCGCCCTGGGCATCCTGGCGTTCTTCTTCATCTCGGTGCTGGCGTCGGGCAAGTTCGACGCCAGCCTGTGGACCAACATCAAGCCCGACTCCGGCGGCTCCAGCTTCCTGCCCCACGGGATCGGCGGCATCTTCCCGGCGATCCCGTTCGCCATCTGGTTCTTCCTGGCGATCGAGGAGTTACCGCTGGCCGCCGAGGAGTCCCACGACCCCAAGCGCGACGTCCCCAGGGCGACCATCTGGGGCATGACCACCCTGGTGGTCGCCGGCGCGCTGACGCTGCTGCTCAACACCGGCGTCGGCGGCGGCGCCGCGGCGCTCGGCACCTCGGCGACGCCGCTGTTCGACGGCTTCAAGGGGGTCTTCGGCAACGGCACCGCGGCCGAGCTGCTCGCCCTGATCGGCCTGGTGGGCCTGATCGCCAGCTTCTTCACCATCATCTACGCCTACGGCCGCAACACCTACTCGCTGTCGCGCGCCGGCTACTTCCCGAAGTGGCTGTCGGTCACCCACGGCACCCGCAACACCCCGCACGTCGCGCTGATCGCCGGCGCGGTGGTCGGCTACGTGCTGGCCGTACTGATCTACGAGCTGGGCAAGGGCGGCGGCGCGCTGGCCGGGCAGATCGTCGGCGCGCTGCTGAACATGGCGGTCTTCGGCGCGGTGATCTCCTACTGCATGCAGTGCCTGTCGTTCATCATGCTGCGCCGCCGGATGCCGGACATCGAGCGGCCGTACCGCAGCCCGGTGGGCGAGTGGGGCGCCGGGATCGCCGGCGTCATCGCGCTGATCTCGCTGATCTCGCTGTACTCCAACAGCGACTACCGCCCGGGCGTGTACGGCACGCTGATCTACTTCGTGCTCGGCATCGTGTACTTCGCGGTCGCCGGCCGGCACCGCCTGGTGCTCTCGCCCGAGGAGGAGTTCGCCATGACCCGGGGCGCCCACGGGCACCCGGAGTTGGAGGGCTACGGCACCACGCGGGTCAGGGACATCCCCGCCGACGACGCCGAGCCGGTGGCCAACGAGGTTCCACCGGTGGAGCCGGCCACCTAGCGGGGGGACCGGGACGGCGCGCGCCAGGCGGGGCGCGCGCCGTCACTCCGGGGTGACGTAGGCGCCCGAAAGCCCGCCGTCGACCAGGAAGGTGCTGGCGGTGATGTAGGAGGCGTCGTCGGAGGCCAGGAAGCAGGCGGCCGCGGCGATCTCCTCCGCCTCGGCGAAGCGGCCCATCGGCAGGTGGACCAGCCGGCGGGCGGCGCGCTCCGGGTCGGAGGCGAACAGCTCCCGCAGCAGCGGGGTGTTCACCGGCCCGGGGCAGAGCGCGTTGACCCGCACGCCCCGGCGCGCGAACTCGACGCCCAGCTCGCGCGACAACGCCAGCACGCCGCCCTTGGAGGCGGTGTAGGAGATCTGCGAGGTGGCCGCGCCCATCACCGCCACGAACGAGGCGGTGTTGACCACCGAGCCGCCGCCGCGCCGCAGCAGGTACGGGATGCCCTTCTGGCAGCAGAGGAACACCGAGGTCAGGTTGACGTCCTGCACCCGGCGCCAGGCCTCCAGGCTGGTATCGAGCACCGAGACGTCGTCCGGCGGCGAGATGCCGGCGTTGTTGAACAGCACGTCGATGCCGCCGAAGCGCTCGGCGGTCTGCTGGTACATCCGCTCGACCTCGCCGGCGTCGGTCACGTCGGCGTGCACGTAGAGCCCGCCGACCTCGTCGGCGACCTGCTTGCCCGGCTCGTCGGCGAGGTCGGCGACGCAGACCAGCGCGCCCTCCGAGGCGAACCGCCTGGCGCTGGCGCGGCCGATCCCGCTGGCGGCGCCGGTGATGACCGCGACCTTGCCGTCCAGCCGTCCCACCGCGACCCCCTCTCTACAGCCGCTCGAAGCCCCGGTAGCGCTCCCAGTCGGTCACCGCGGTGTCGAAGGCGTCCAGCTCGACCGCGGCCATGTTGCAGTAGTGCTCGACCACCTCGGAGCCGAACGCCTGGTGGGCGATCTCGCTGGAGCCGAACAGGCCGCGCGCCTCGCGCAGGGTCCTGGGCACCTGTGGCTTGTCGGACTCGTAGGCGTTGCCGACGAACTCGTCCTCCAGCGTGAGGCCCTTGTCGATGCCGTACAGGCCGGCGGCGATGATCGCGGCCATGGCGAGGTAGGGGTTGACGTCGCCGCCGGGCACGCGGTTCTCGATCCGCAGCGAGCTGCCGTGGCCGACCACGCGCAGGGCGCAGGTGCGGTTGTCGCGGCCCCAGGCGACCGCCGTGGGCGCGAAGCTGCCGGGGGCGAAGCGCTTGTAGGAGTTGACGTTCGGCGCCAGGAACAGGGTCAGCTCGCGGAGGCAGGCGAGCTGACCGGCGAGGAACTGCTCGCCGACGGCCGACAGCGAGTGGCCCCGCCCGGCGAGCAGCGGCTCGTCCTCGGTGGTGCGCAGGCTGAGGTGGATGTGGCAGGAGTTGCCCTCGCGCTGGTTGTACTTGGCCATGAAGGTGAGGCTGCAACCGTGCTGCGCGGCGATCTCCTTGGCGCCGTTCTTGTAGATCGCGTGGCCGTCGGCGGTGCGCAGCGCCTCGTCGAAGCGGAAGGCGATCTCGTGCTGGCCGTAGTTGCACTCGCCCTTGGCGGACTCGACCCGCAGGCCGGCGCCGGCCATGCCGTTGCGGATGCCGCGCAGCAGCGGCTCGATCCGGGCGGTGCCGAGCAGCGAGTAGTCGACGTTGTAGTCGTTGGCCGGCGCGAGGTCGCGGTAGCCCTTGCGCCAGGCCTCCTCGTAGCTGTCACGGAAGACGATGAACTCGAGCTCCGTGCCGGCCACCGCCTGCCAGCCACGGTTGGCCAGCTCCTCGACCTGGCGGCGGAGGATCTGCCGGGGCGAGGCGACCACCGGCGTGCCGTCCTCCCACTCGAGGTCGCACATGACCAGCGCGGTGCCCTCGTGCCAGGGGATGCGGCGCAGGGTGGACAGGTCCGGGCGGAACACGAAGTCGCCGTAGCCGAGCTCCCAGGAGCTCATCGCGTAGCCCGGGACGGTGTTCATGTCCACGTCGACGGCCAGCAGGTAGTTGCATCCCTCGGCGTTGTGCTCCACCACCTCGTCGAGGAAGTGGCTCGCGGCGAGCCGCTTGCCCTGCAGGCGGCCCTGCATGTCGGCGATGGCGAGCAGCACGGTGTCGATGCGGCCGGCGTCGACCTCGGCCCGGAGCTCCTCGAGCGTCAACATTCCTGGCACGGTGGCCCCCTTCCGGGTTGCCGCGAGACGGCCGCCCGGCCCGGGTGGGCCGGCCGGCCGTTCCAGCAGTCCAAGGGAATTCCCGAGGCGATCTTGTTCGTTCGTGACCAGGACTGTCAACGCGGTGCGCGCCTCGCGCCCGCGATCAGGCGCGCACCGCGAACGACTGCGTCAGGGTGGCGGTCGAGCTGTCCCCGGCGACCACGTCGATGCGGCCGGGCTCGACCACGAACTTGCCGCGGTTGTCGTAGAAGCCGAAGTCGCTCTTGTCGAGGGTGAAGCTGACGGTCCGCTTGGCGCCCGGCTCCAGGGTCACCCGCTGGAACCCGCGCAGCCGCCGGACCGGCTGCGAGATGCTCGCCACCGGGTCGTGCAGGTAGAGCTGCACCACGTCGTCGCCCTTGCGGTCGCCGGTGTTGGTGACGTCCACCGAGGCGGTGACCTTGCCGTTCCTGGAGACGCTGGTGCCGCTGAGCTTCAGGTTGTCGACCGAGAACCTGGTGTAGCTCAGGCCGAAGCCGAACGGGTACAGCGGGTCGCACGACGCCAGGTCGCGGTAGCGCGAGTTGTACTTGGAGGTGACGTCGCACGGCCGTCCGGTGGGCTCGTGGTTGTAGTAGATCGGCACCTGGCCGAGCACGCGCGGGAACGAGACCGGCAGCTTGCCGCCCGGGTTGACCTTGCCGAACAGCACGTCGGCCACCGCGTTGCCGGCCTCGACCCCCGGGAACCAGGCTTCGAGGATCGCCGGCGAGGCGGCGTCGACCTTCGACAGCGTCAGCGGGCGGCCGTTGAACAGCACCACCGTGAACGGCTTGCCGGTCGCCTTGATCGCGTCGATCAGCTCCTGCTGCTTGCCGGGCAGGTCGATGTCGGTGCGCGAGGCGGCCTCGCCGCTCATCCCGCGGCTCTCGCCGAGCGCCAGCACCACCTGGTCGGCGGCCTTGGCCGCGGCGACCGCCGCCGGGAAGCCGGCGTCGCTGCCGCACTCGTCGGCGGGCGTGTTGGCCGGCGGGTCCTTGTCGAGGATGGTGCAGCCGGGGGTGAAGGTGGTGTTGGGGTTCTGCGCCTTGATGCCGGCGAACAGCGAGACGGCGTCCTCGTCGCGGCCCTGGCCCCACCACGGCCCCAGCATGTCGTGCTGGTCGTCGCCCAGCGGGCCGATCACCGCGACCGACTTGGACGTGTCCAGCGGCAGGGTGTTGCCGTCGTTCTTCAGCAGCACCATCGACTTGGAGGCGGCGGCGCGCGCCGCGGCGCGGTCGCTCGGCGTCAGGAAGCTGTCGGGGTCGACCGCCTTGGCCTGGTCGACGAAGGGGTGCTCGAAGAGGCCGGCGCGGAACTTCACCCGCAGGATGCGCCGCACCGCGTCGTCGATCCGCGCCATCGAGATCCGGCCCTGCGCCAGCAGCTGCCTGCCGAAGTCACGGATGTTGGTGCTGACCATCTCCGAGTCGGTGCCGGCGTTCAGCGCGAGCTGCGCCGCGTCGGGCCCGTCGGCCGCCACGCCGTGGCCGCACGGCCCCTCGTCGGGGTTCTTCGGCGGGCAGGCGCGCAGCTCGGCGACGGCGGTGTAGTCGCTGTCGACGAAGCCGTCGAAGCCCCATTCGCCCTTGAGGATGTCGGTCTCGGTCTCACGGTTCGCGCAGCCGGGCACGCCGTTGATCGCGTTGAAGGAGCACATCACCGTGTCCGCGCCGGCGTCGACCGCGGCCTTGAACGGCGGCAGGTACAGGTTGCGCAGCCGCGACTCGGACATGTCGGTGGTGTTGTACTCGCGGCCACCCTCGGGCTGGCCGTAGGCGGCGAAGTGCTTGGGGCTGGTGACCACCTTGTCAGGGGCCGAGAGCACCACGGTCGTCGCCACGATCCCAGCTCGACGTCCCCGAGGTCCCATGGCCCCTCCTTCGGTGGAGACCGCGGCTCGACCGGCCGCGCCGGGCCTTCTCCCCAGAAGGCGGCCTGTTCAAACATTTCCGACATTCCCGATTCCATGGGTCCGCTGGCCTCAGCGCTTCCGCACGCGGTAGCGCAGGTGGGTGACGTCCTTGTCCTCCGCGACCCAGATCGGGCCCTCCAGCTCGACCGGGGCGGTGCGCAGGCGCTCGAAGAACGGCGTGCCGCCGCCCAGCAGGACCGGCACCAGGTCGATCCAGACCTCGTCGAGCAGGCCGGCATCGAGGCACTGCTGGGCGATGCTGCCGCCGTTGACCCCGACCGCCTTGTCGCCGGCCAGCTCCCTGGCCCGCTCGACGGCCTGCTCGATGCCCTCGGTCACGAAGGTGAAGGGCGCGTCCTCGCGCGGCCAGCCGTCCGGGACGCTGTGGGTCAGCACCACCACCGGGCAGCCGATCGGGTGGTTGCCGCCCCAGCCGTCGGTGAGGTCGAACAGCCTGCGGCCGACCACCAGCGCGCCGGCGCTGTCGACGATGGTGCGGAAGTGCTCGGCCCCGACCGGGGTCATCCGCATGGTCAGCTCCGGGTGCGTGGTGCGCACCTCGACGTCGCCGTTGCCGTACCACTTGAAGAGATGGTCGAAGCCCGTCTCGTCCGGTCCGGAGATGTAGCCGTCCAGGGACATGCTCGCCCCGGTGTAGACCTTGCTCATGCTCGGCTCCTTGTCGCTCTCGTCGCCTGCCTGACAAAGGTGGAACGCGCCACCTCCCGGAAACTCATCGGTGCGCCGATGAGCCGGCGTCATCCGCCCACGGCCGAGCGACGGGCCGTCGCCCGGGCTCCAGGCGCGCAGGGTCCGGGGTCCTCATCGACCGGCCAGCGAGCCCGCGGCCGGTGGCCCGCGGCATCGACCTGATCACCAGCCGGCGCGCCCGACCCTTCGTGACGCTGGCCGCCAGTCTGGTGGTGGTCCCCACTGGGCCTGTCCCGCTTTGCGTGAGACGATCACGATCCCTGGCGGTTCGTGCGGCGCATGGTGGAATCTCGGGAACGGACGCGAGAGGGGAGCGGGGGGCCCGGCGAGCGGCATGCCCCCGGATCTGGCGATGAAGCTGCTGGAACGGGAGGCCCAGCTTCGCGACCTGCATGCGGCCCTGGAGCTGGCGCGGCAGGGTCGCGGCACCACGGTGCTGCTCTCCGGCGAGGCGGGGATCGGCAAGACCTGGTTGCTGCGGGCGTTCGCCGCGCAGGTGACGTCGGACGCGCGCGTGCTCGTGGGCACCTGCGAGGACCTGCTGACGCCTCGGCCGCTTGGCCCGTTCCGGGACATGGCGCGCGACGCCGGCGGCGCGCTCGCCGGGCTCGGCGACGACCGTGACGCCTTCATCGACGCGCTGCTCGAAGCGATGGCCCTCCCGCGGCGCCCGGCGGTGCTGATCGTGGAGGACGCGCACTGGGCCGACGACGCCTCGCTGGACGTCGTCCGCTACCTGGCGCGCCGGATCGAGCGGCTGGCGGCGATGCTGGTGGTCAGCTACCGCGACGAGGAGCTGGACAGCGCCCACCCGTTCCGCCGCCTGGTCGGCGCCCTGGCGGGCCCAGCGGTCCTGCGGCTGGAGCTGGAGGGGCTGTCGGACCGGGCCGTGGCCGGGCTCGCCTCGGAGGCCGGACTCGATCCCGCCCCGGTGGTGGCCGCGGTCGGCGGCAACCCGTTCCACCTCAGCGAGGTGCTGGCCGCGCCGGGAACCGCTGTGCCGCCCTCGGTCCGCCAGGCCGTGCTGGTGCGCTTCGCCTCCCTGCCGGCCGGCTGCCGCGCCGCCCTGGAGCAGCTCGCGGTCATCCCAGCCGAGGCGGAGGACTGGCTGGTGGCGGCGCTGCTGGAGGACCGCGGTGCGCTGGAGCCGGCCGAGCGGCGCGGCATGCTGGTGGCCGCCCAGGACCGGCTGCGCTTCCGGCACGAGCTGGCCCGGCGGGCCATCGAACTGTCGCTGTCGCCGTCCCGGCGGATCGGCCTGCACCGCCGGGTGCTCGCGGCGCTGATCGCCGCCGGTGCGGAGCCGTCGCGGCTGGTCCACCACGCGATGGGCGCCGCGGACGAGCCGGCGGTGGCGCGCTACGCGGCCGCCGCGGCCGGCCAGGCGGCCCGCGCGGAGGGGCACCGCGAGGCGGCCGCGTTCGCCGGCTTCGCCCTGGAGCGGGGCGGGCGGCTGGACCGCCTGGAGGTCGCCCGGCTGCACGGCATCGCCGCCTCGGCGCTGTACGCGCTCAACCGCTTCGGCGAGGCCGCCGGGCACGCCGACCAGGCGGTGGCGATCTGGGAGGCGACCGGCTCGGCGTCGCTGGAGCTGGGCCAGGCGCTGCTGATCTCGGCGCGCATGGACACCCTGGTGGCCGACCCCGCCTCGGCCAGAGCCAAGGCGCTGCGGGCGCTCAGGATCCTCGCGCCGCTCGGCCCGAGCCACCCGCTGGCGCTCTGCTACAGCACGCTGGGCAGTCAGGACGCGCTCCAGGGTCGCTTCGAGGCCGCGGCCGGCTGGTCGACCCGTGCGGTGGAGCTGGCCCGCCAGCTCGGCGGCGGCGAGGTGATCTCGCATGCGCTTGGCTACCGGGGCGTCGCCAAGGTGTCGCTGGGCGACCAGTCGGGCTTCGCGGACCTGCGGGAGGCCATCGAGACCGCCGCCAGGCTGGGCCACGGCGACTACCTCACGGTGGCGGCGCACAACCTCGCTGTGGTGCTGATCCGCTCGGGCCGCGCGCTGGAGGCCGAGCCCTACCTGGCCGTCGGCGAACGCGCCGCGCGCGAGCACGGCCTCGACACCGCGCTGTTCCGCATCGAGGCGCAGCAGTGCCACGTGCTGCTGCTGCGCGGCGAGTGGGACCAGGCGGAGCGGCGGCTGCGCGAGCTGCTGGCGCGCGGCGGCGACCCGGGCGCGAACCGGGCGAACCCGATGGCGTTCCTCGGCAGGATCCTCGCCCGCCGGGGCGACCCGGAGGCCAGGAGCCTGATCGGCGACGCCTGGGGGCTCGCCTCGGCCACCGCCGAGGAGCAGAAGATGGCGATCGCCGCCGGGGCGCGCATCGAATGGACCTGGCTGGAGGGCGACGAGGCGGCGGTGCGCGCGCTCGGCCAGGAGCTGCTGCCGATCGCCATCCGGGCGCGCCACGCGCTGCTGCGCGGCGAGGTGCTGCGCTACCTGCGCCGCGCCGGCGCGGCCGTGGTGCCGTTCCCCGGCTGCCCGCCCGCGCTGGC
>DASVXQ010000336.1:0-12720 GCA_036392615.1 Actinomycetes bacterium
CGGCTCGTCGTCCCCGTCGGCCCGCTGGCCGGCCGGCGCGTCGGCGCCCTCGCCGGCGTCGGCCGCCGCGTCCGCGGGGGTCGCGGGCTGGGCCTCGGCCTCCTCGTCGGTGTCGGTCGTGGTCTGCTTGGCGCCGTCGGCCTCCACGACCTTGGTGCTGGCGTCGCCGCTCGATGCTGCCTCGGCGGCCTTGGCGTCGCCGGCGTCCTCGCCGTCGGCGCTCCGTGCGGCCTCGGCGGCGCCCCGCTCGCCCTCGTCAGTGGTTGACTCGGCGCGAGCCTTGCCGTCGGGCCCCTTGGGCCCGCTGTCGTCGGTCCTGGCTCCAGACTTGGAGTCGGCCGCCGCCTGGCCCTTGTTCAGGTCCTCCGGCTCACGAGCACGGCTGGTGTCGTTGTCCACTTGATCGTCGTCCACCTGTCGCTCGAATCGCTTGGGTTGCTGCACCCCGTCAGTCGTCGCCGGGTCCGGGCCGGTCTCCGCGGCGTCGGCGGTCGGCTCCACCGCCCCTTGGAGCCCGTCGGAGCGGGAGCGGCCGCGCCTCGAGAGCGCCTTGGCGACGTAGGCTCTCACCGCGCTTCCTCTCCTCGATCCGCTGCTCCACGACGCCGGCTCCGGGCCGTCCCGGCCTGGCGGGCCGGGGCTCCCGGCTGGGACCGGGAGCCCCGCTCACGCTCAGGCACCCTTCTGCTGCTGCTCCCCGTCGTCGATGATCTCGGCGTCGACCACGTCGCCGTCGCCCTGCTGGGCCGCCTGGTCACCGGCGCCGGCGTCGGCCGCCTCACCAGGCTGCTGCGCCTGGCCGGCCTGCGACGCCTGCGCGTAGACCGCCTCGGCCAGCTTGTAGCTCGCCTGCTGGAGCGTCTCCGTGGCGGAGCGGATGGCCACCGTGTCGTCGGTGGTCAGCTTCTCCTTCAGCGCGGAGAGCGCCTGCTCGACGTTGGAGCGGTCGGCGTCCGAGATCTTGTCGCCGTAGTCCTTGAGGCTCTTCTCGGTCTGGTAGACGAGCTGCTCGGCGCGGTTCTTGGCCTCGACGGCCTCGCGCCGGCGGCGGTCCTCCTCGGCGTACTGCTCGGCCTCGGACACCATGCGGTCGATGTCGTCCTTGGGCAGCGCGGTGCCGCCCGTGATGGTCATCGACTGCTCCTTGTTGGTGGCCCGGTCCTTGGCGGACACGTTGACGATGCCGTTGGCGTCGATGTCGAAGGTGACCTCGATCTGCGGCACGCCGCGCGGCGCCGGCGGGATGCCCACCAGCTGGAAGTTGCCCAGCAGCTTGTTGCCGTAGGTCATCTCGCGCTCGCCCTGGAACACCTTGACGTCGACCTCGGTCTGACCGTCCTCCGCGGTGGTGAACACCTCGGAGCGGCGCGTCGGGATGGTGGTGTTGCGCTCGATGAGCTTGGTCATCACGCCGCCCTTGGTCTCGATGCCGAGCGACAGCGGGGTGACGTCGAGCAGCAGGATGTCCTTGACCTCGCCCTTGAGCACGCCGGCCTGCAGGCAGGCGCCGACCGACACGACCTCGTCAGGGTTGACGCCCTTGTGCGGGTCCTTGCCGCCGGTCAGCTTCTTGACGAAGTCGACCACCATCGGCATCCGGGTGGATCCTCCGACCAGCACGATGTGCTGGATGTCGGCCATGCCCTTGCCGGTCTTGCTCTTCCAGTCGCCCACCGCGCGGTCGAAGGGACCGCGGCAGCGCTCGACCAGGTCGGCCGTCATGCGCTCGAACTCGCCACGGGTCAGGCGCTGCTCCAGGTGGAGCGGGCCCTCGGGGGTGGCGGTGATGAACGGCAGGTTGATGGTGGTCTCGAGCGTCGACGACAGCTCGATCTTGGCCTTCTCAGCCGCCTCCTTGAGGCGCTGCATGGCCATCTTGTCGTTCGACAGATCGATCCCGTGGTTGTTCTTGAAGTCCTTGAGCAGCCACTCGACGATCCGCTGGTCCCAGTCGTCGCCACCCAGGTGCATGTCACCGGAGGTGGACTGGACCTCGATCACGCCCTCGCCGATGTCCAGCAGGGACACGTCGAAGGTGCCGCCGCCGAGGTCGAACACCAGGATCGTCTGGTCGCTCTCCTTGTCCAGGGAGTAGGCCAGCGACGCCGCGGTCGGCTCGTTGATGATCCGCAGCACCTCGAGGCCGGCGATCTGGCCAGCCTCCTTGGTGGCCTGCCGCTGGGCGTCGTCGAAGTACGCCGGGACGGTGATGACCGCCTGCACGACCTGGTCGCCGAGGTAGGCCTCGGCGTCCCTCTTGAGCTTCTGAAGGATGAAGGCGCTGATCTGCTGGGGGGTGAACTCCTTGCCGTCAGCGCGGAAGCGCCAGGACGACTCGCCCATGTGGCGCTTGACCGAGCGGATGGTCCGCTCCGGGTTGGTGACGGCCTGCCGCTTGGCGACCTCGCCGACCAGCACCTCACCGGTCTTGGAGAAGGCCACCACCGACGGCGTCGTCCGGGATCCCTCCGCGTTGGGGATGACCGTCGGCTCACCGCCTTCGAGGGTGGCGACTACCGAGTTCGTGGTCCCCAGGTCGATCCCTACCGCCTTGGCCATCTGATCACCTCGAGCTTGCCTGTTCGTTGATGACGACACGCCAGCACCGTGGGGGAGCTGCCGTGCCGCCAAGGTAGAGACTTGAGTCTGGTATTGTCAAGTTTCCTGTGAAGAATGATTTATTGTGCTTCTGACCTGCCGGTTCAGGATGAGGCAGGGAGCTCCGCCGGGTGCTCCGCGACCACCCGGTCGCCCTCGCGGACGCCCGCGGCGGTGAAGGAGCCCGAGGGAAGCTCCACCGCGTAGCGGTAGGGCCGGGTGGGGCCGTAGGACGGGCACGGGTCCTGGTGGCAGGGCGGCATCTCGAAGAGCCCGACCACCCGCCCGTCGCTTGCGACGAAGGCGATCTGGAGCGGGACGAGCGTGTCCTTCATCCAGAATTGCACCGTCGTGTCGCGCGGGAAGAGAAACGCCATGCCCGTGCCCGCCGGCAGCTCCGAGCGGTTGGAGAGGCCGCGCTCCCTCGACGCCTCGTCCGCCGCCACCTCGAGCGACACCCGCGCCGCCGGCCTTCCCGCCGGTTCGAGCAGGTACACGTGCCGGCCGGAAGCGGGCACCACGGCGGTCCCGGTCGCCGGCACCGGCCCAGGCGCCTGGAGCGCGCGCGTTCCCAACAGGTACGCGATCCCTGCGAGCCCAGCCAAGACCCCCACGACCCCCAGCGCCAGCAGCCCCCAAGCGGTCCCCTGCCGCCGCCGGCCGTCACGCGCCCGCGACTCCGACGAACTCGGCAACCCATCCATTTCCCAAGCCTATCCCGCGCGCCGGCCCGAGGCGGAGCCGGGGCGCCCTCGCCGTTGCCCCCAACGGCCCTTGCCACGATGCCGCCGCGAACGGCGATGGGGAGGTGGCGGCTACCCGGCCTGCCTGACCACAAACGTCACGAAGGTCAAGGTCGTCGAGCCGAGCTTGCCGGTGACCTGCCAGCAGCCCTCGGTGGGGAAGGTGACGCCGCTGGCCTGAAAGCCGGCCTGCCCATAGCCGTCCGGGACGAATCCTCGTGCCGGCGGCGCGGCTGCGTCCAACCGCCGGCCGGTGATCCGCAACTTGCCCGGCACGCCCGCCACCAGCCGAACTTCATGCCGACCGCGCCGTCGGCGTCGACGAACTCGGGTCCGGCGTCGATCACCCCGCCTGGCCACAGCCCGCCCACCCACAGCCTGCCGTTGCCATAGGAGGATTCCCAGCCAAAGAACTGGCCTGGCGACACCCCCTTGGGGCCGACACGGCTGGGTCGCGTCACCGGGCAGCCTTGGCCTCGGCGAGGGGGACGGACCTGGACACGCGGGATGCCGTGGTGCCGGCCGCGGCCGGGGTGGGCGTGCCGGAACGGCCGCCGACGCATCCGGCGAGGGCACTGGCGCCCAGCAGGGCGACGGCGAGCCGGGTGGCGGTCGTTGCGGACATCTCAACGGATACCACGCCGCGCCTGGTCGGGGTTCCCGCCGGCCTGCCCCGGCGCCGGCGGCCGGTGATCCTGGCCGCCTCCCTTCGGGACCAGGGTCGATCGCCTTCCAGGCCGACCGAGAGGCCGCCCCCGGCCCATGCCCCATCCCCTCGACCGCAGGGCCGGTCGCCCCGCCCCGCTGCCTCCGACACCACCCATGCCCCTTCCGTTGCCCAAGCGCCTCCACGGGTTGTCCACAGGTCGCGGATCGGCGCTGTACCTGGTGTTACCCGGCGGTAAGATTGCGCAGCGCCGGGCGTCGTCACCGTCAGGAGGCAGCACCTTGAAGCTCGCCATCGGGGCCGTCATCACCTTCCTCGCCGTCGCGCTGGCGGGGCGACGGGTGGAGCAGCTCGTCCGGCTGACCGGCACCGGCACCCCGGCGCCCGAGCGGTTCCAGGGCGCCTGGACCCGCCTGCGCGCCGAGCTCGTCGAGGTCTTCGGCCAGCGCAAGCTCCTCAAGCGGCCGATCCCCGGCCTGGCGCACTTCTTCACCTTCTGGGGCTTCGTGCTGCTGCTGACCACCATCCTCGAGGCCTACGGCGAGCTGTTCAGCGACCACTTCGCCATCCCGCTGGTCGGCCACTGGGCGGTGCTCGGCTTCCTCCAGGACCTGATCGCCGTCGCCGTGCTGGTCAGCCTGATCGTCTTCGCCGTGATCCGGCTGCGCGAGTCGCCCGCGCGGCGCGAGCGCGGCTCGCGGTTCTACCGCTCCCACACCGGCCAGGCGTGGATCATCCTCGGCATGATCGCCGCGGTGATCGTCACCCTGCTGATCTACCGCGGCGCGCGGGCCGCCCGCGGGACACTGCCGTACGGCGACTGGGCGTTCGCCTCCCATAGCGTCGGCCGCCTGCTCGACGGCCTCTCGCCGTCCACCCTGGCCAACGTCGACACGGCCTTCCTGCTCACCCACCTCGCCGTGGTCATGGGCTTCCTCGTGCTGGTGATGTACTCCAAGCACCTGCACATCTTCAGCGCGCCGTTCAACGTCGCCTTCTCCCGCCGGCCCGACGCGCTCGGCCCGCTGGCGACCCTCAGGATCGACCCCGAGGAGATGAGCGAGGAGGACGTCTTCGGCGCCGGCAAGATCGAGGACTTCAAGTGGAAGCAGCTCCTCGACCTGGTCACCTGCACCGAATGCGGCCGCTGCCAGGACCAGTGTCCCGCCTGGAACACCGGCAAGCCCCTGTCGCCCAAGCTGGTCATCACCGACCTGCGCGACCACATGTTCGCCAAGTCGCCCTACCTGCTCGGCGAGGCCTCGCCCGACGCACCCGACGGCCACGACCCGTCGGTGCTCTCGCAGGACCTGGTCACCGACGTGGTCGGCTACGACGTGCTGTGGTCGTGCACCACCTGCGGCGCCTGCGTCGAGCAGTGCCCGGTCGACATCGAGCACGTCGACACCATCGTCGACATGCGCCGCTACCAGGTGCTGATGGAGTCGCGCTTCCCCAGCGAGGCGGGCACCATGCTGCGCAACATCGAGAACTCCGGGGACCCGTGGGGCCTCGGCGCCAACCAGCGCCTCACCTGGACCGAGGGCCTGGACTTCGAGGTCCCGGTGGTCACCGACCGGATCCCCGAGGACGTCGAGTACCTCTATTGGGTGGGCTGCGCCGGCGCGCTGGAGGACCGCGCCCGCAAGACCGTGCAGTCCACCGCCCGCCTGCTGCACCGCGCCGGCGTCCGCTTCGCCGTGCTCGGCCCGCGCGAGTCCTGCACCGGCGACCCCGCCCGCCGGCTCGGCAACGAGTACCTCTATCAGATGCAGGCGCAGCAGAACATCGAGACGCTCGGCTCGGTGGGCGCGCGCAAGGTGATCGCCTCCTGCCCGCACTGCTTCAACACCCTGGCCCGCGAGTACCCCGACCTCGGCGCCGGCGGCTACCAGGTGATCCACCACTCCGAGCTGCTGCAACGGCTGGTGGCCGAGGGCCGGCTCGAGCCGTCCTCGCCGCTCGAGATGACCGTCACCTACCACGACCCGTGCTATCTCGGCCGCCACAACAAGATCTACGACGCGCCCCGGCAGGTGCTGGACGCCGTGCCCGGCGTCCGCTCGATCGAGATGCACCGCTGCCGCGAGCGCGGGTTCTGCTGCGGAGCCGGCGGCGCACGCATGTGGATGGAGGAGCGCATCGGCAAGCGCGTCAACCTCGAGCGGACCGACGAGGCGCTGGAGACTGGCGCCGACGTCATCGGCACCGCCTGCCCCTACTGCACCGTCATGCTCGACGACGCGGTCAAGCAGCGGCAGTCCGAAGGCGAAGCCGAGGGCGTCCGCGTCCTCGACGTCGCGCAGGTGCTCGAGCAGTCGCTGCCGTCCGACGCCACGGCCGCGGTCGACGCCTCCCGCAAGGCCGACTAGGCGCCGGAGTCAGCGCTTGAAGTTCTCCCAGTAGCGCGAGGGCGTCGGCCCCCGCTGGCCCTGGTACTTGGAGGTGGTTCCGCCCGAGCCGTACGGGCGGTCGGCCGGCGTGGTCAGCTGGAACAGCGCGATCTGCCCGATTCGCATGCCCGGGTAGAGAGTGATCGGCAGGTTGGCCACGTTCGACAGCTCCAGCGTCACGTGCCCGCGAAAGCCCGGGTCGAGGAAGCCCGCCGTCGAGTGGGTGAGCAACCCCAGCCGTCCGAGCGACGACTTGCCCTCCAGCCGGGCCGCCAGGTCCGGCGGGATGCCGATCTCCTCCAGGGTCGATCCCAGCACGAACTCCCCGGGATGCAGGATGAACGCGTCGTCCGGCTTGACCTCGACCAGCTCGGTCAGCTCGTCCATCGGCTCGCGCACGTCGATGTACGGGTAGCGCGCGTTGTGGAACACCCGGAAGCGGCTGTCCAGCCGGATGTCGATGCTCGACGGCTGGATCGCCTCCTCGTCGAGCGGATCGACGATCAGCCGCCCAGCCGCGATCGCCTCACGAAGACTCCGGTCGGACAGGATCACCTGGCACCCCACACTGCGCTCTCCACATCGCCGCATTGTGGCACGCCCGCCAACCCAGCCCGCAACGTCACCGCGGGGGTGGGTTCGGGGCTCGCCAGACCAGGATCCCGGCTGGTCGCGCCGCGTTCCGCGGGTCGCCGGGCCGGGGCGCTTGGCTCCCCACCGCGCCGGTTCCCAGGCCGCGGCACCAAGGTGCAAGGTGCCCGAGACGCGCCGGGCAGGTCAGTGACCGGCGACGGCCATTGCCGCGCGCCCGCGCGGCTCGCTAGAATCGCGCCCGCCAGCGGGCGTAGTTCAATGGCAGAACACGAGCTTCCCAAGCTCGCAGTGAGGGTTCGATTCCCTTCGCCCGCTCCACCATCCCCCGCAGGTCACCGGCTCGCATGGTCAGCGGTGCCCCGGTCCTCGCGCTCATCTGCTAACGCCTTTGCCAACAGCGGCGGCGGCGACAGCCCTCGCGAACACGTCCGCGATGCCGACCGCCTGCTCCCGGAGCACGTGCGCGTACACCCGGAGCGTCGTGCTCGGGTCGGCGTGGCCGAGCCGGTTCCCCACCACGTGCACGGGCACTCCGGCGAGGAGGAGCGTCGTCGCGTGCACGTGCCGGAGCTCGTGCAGGCCGATGAGCGGGAGCGGCTCGGCGGGCGGCGGGAGCGGCGTCCGCTTGTGCCCACGGCCGCCGCCGGGGATGGCCGGCTGGTTGTAGTCCCGGATGAGCTTCCGCATGAGCAGCGACAGCGTGTCCGGGTGCACAGGCTCCCCGGCCCCAGTGGTGAACACGAGGCCGTGCCCGGCCCAGAGCTCACCAGCGCGTACCCGCTCCTCGAGGTGGCGGCGATGGTCGCGCATCACGGCGACGGTGCCGGCGTCCAACGCGACGACACGGGACCGGCCCGACTTGATCTCGCCCTCGACCCCGCCGCCCGTCGATCACCTCCGTCGAGGCGGACAGCACGACCTCGGCGGCGTCGAGGCCGAGTGACCGCCGGCGGAGCGCGAGGAGCTTCCCCACGGCGCGCCCTGGGCGTCGTGCAAGCAGCGTCCGCCGCACCGTTGGGAGCACTGGCATTGACACCTCCGCGCCCTCCAGGCGGGTGGGCGCGGCCAGCGAGCGGCCCCGGGCTGTTGTAGGGCGGCCCGAGGCCATCGCCCTGTGCCCGAGGCGAGTTCGGCACCCGGTTGAGGGAGCTTCCTGGTAGCCGGGAAGCTCCCTCCGGGAGGTTGGTGGGATTACTTGGTTGGGGTGGGGGCAGGTTCAGGGGGGTATCGGGCATGGGCGGCACATTCGTATTAGCCGCGAATAGTGGTCCGAGGGTAAGGTTACCCCAGAGGACCCACGTGCCGCCCTATCCCCCACATCCCAAGTTCACATATCCATTCAGCGCCGTTTTCGTCGGTCCATGTACGGCCGAGATTCTCGTCGTGAGCCTCGTCGCATGGCCAAAGGGGGTGAGAATGCTGCGGATGGGAGTTGCAATACCATGAGGAGAAGAAAACCGAACTAGTCAGAACCAGGATGCGTCTGAGAAAACCTCTTGAGGTCTTCGATCGCATAGAACGCTCCTCCGCACTGTACGGCAGCTCCGGTGTATTGTGGGGTCAAGATCGGCCACGCCAGACCTGGATTTGGCTCCCCGACGGAATCTCCACCGGCCTGATCCTCACCCTCCCTTCCGCATCCAGCACAGGCTGGCCCTGCTCGTCTATCAGCACGTCGACCGGTCGCCCGTCGATCGTCAGCAGCGGGTGGCCATCCCGGTCAATCAGGTACCCCTGGCGGAGCGGCCGCCCGTCGGCATCGACGAGCACCATCCAGCCCCATGGCCTCCGCTTACGCGGGTCGTGGCCGTCGGGCGTGGGTGCAAGCTCCAGTCCGGCTGCCGGGTCGAACTCTGGCGGCGCGGCAAGCGGCGTGGGCGCAGGCAGCGGCACTCCCTCGGTGACGTCAACCGCCCGCTGGCGGACCGCTTGTGGGCCGATTCCACATCGCGCCAGCCAGCCAGTAGCAAAGCTTCCATTCCACTGGCTCGTCAGTGCTAGCAGCACGTGCTCGCTCGCGACCGCGGCGTCGAAGAGCAAGATGGCTTCCAGGCTGGCACGCTCCAACAGCAGTTGCGCTGCCGGCGACCAGATCGTTCCCTCACCCACCTTGCGGTCGTGAGAGTCCCCCAGGCCTGCGACAACCGCAGCTCGCAGCGGCTCTGCGGTGACGCCGAAGGATGCAAGCACCGCCGGGGCCGCCCCGGGGCAGTCGGGACGCACCAGCGCGAGCACCAAATGATCCCGCCCCACCCAGCCGTGGTGCAGCGCTCTAGCCTCCTCCGCGGCCAGCGAAGCTACCTGGTGGACCTGGCGGGGCCATCGGCCGGCTGGTGGGAGCTCTGCAGCGGCATACCGGGGTCCGCGGTCTTGATGGGCTGCGGCCCACGCCTCAATCGCCAACCTCGGCCAGATTCTGCCGCCAGTGGCCGTGGGCTCGGCAGCGGGGAAGTCAGGGGCGGACGCGGCCAGCTCCAGCACCCGGCCGCGAGTGACCCCGAGAATGCGAGCGGCCTCGGCGGCCGTAGCGAAGTGCGAATCGCTCGGCATGGTCATTGCGCGACACTCCTTCAGGAGATCCGAGAGTCGACGATGGACAGGCACACGGTCGCACCAGTGATGGAGCCCGATCACCTGGCTCCGCCGTTCTCCCCGTTAAGGGAAACGTGAAGGCTGAGTCATCAACCCTTGAGGGGTGAATGCGGGTCAGATCCTTATTCCCTGATAATGACGATCTGTCCTGATAGCTTGCTCCGCTAGAGGCCGTCTGACAAGTGGTTGGTCGAGGCATTCCTCTTCTATGGTGTATTGTTCCAAATTTCAGGGGTACTGGCGAGCCGCACTTCCGAAAGTGCGACGCCAAGCTCCACTGGTGTCCCGAGCTCGCTGCAACCGCATTCCCACCAACACCACCTTGCCAAATTTCCCACCGAAATAGATGTGGCATTTTCCCCTCGCCGCACGCGGGGGAGCCCATCCGGGCGGCTACGGTGGGGCTGGCTCCATCCCTCCCAGCAACTCAGCGGCGTGGCGCTCCGCCTCGCCGCCCCGGCCCTCCACCTCCCGCCCCGACTCTTCACCTCTGCGCCCCGGCCCTCCGTCTTCCCGCCCAAGCCTTCGCCTCGCCGCCCCGGCTCCAACCTGGATCACCTGGGAGCGCGGCGCGGGGCTACGCCGGCAGGACGCAGGTCGGCTTCGGTAGTTGCAAGCTCAGGTTCGTCGGGCTGAGGCTGCCATCGGTCGGATCGACGGCCAAGCCCACGATGCGGTCCGCGCGCTCGTTGGCGATCCAGAGCAGCCGCCCGTCGCGGCTGAACGCCAGATCCCTGGGGAACTCGCCACCCGAGGGGTGGGTGGCGACCAGCCGCAGGGAAGGCTCGGTGGACAGCACGCCGATGCTGTCGTGGCCGCGGTTGCCGACGTAGACGAAGCGGCCGTCCGGAGCCACCCGAATCGCGGAGGGATAGTTCTCCCCGACGGTCTCCTCCGGCAGCGTGCGGACCGTCGCCCCCGGCGTGAGCCGACCGCTCTCCGCCTCGAACCCGCAGGCCGTAACGGTCGAGTCGAGTTCGTTGACCACGTAGACGGTTGCCCCGTCCGGATGGAACGCCAGATGCCGCGGCCCAGCTCCGGCGTGCAGTTGCGCCTCGTTCCGCAACTCGAACCGCCCGGACCCCAAGTCCAGGTGGTAGGTGGAGACCGTCCCAGCCCCCAGGTACACCACCAGGACCCAGCGGCCGGCCGGATCGGTGACCACCATGTGCGCGTACCGCTTCGATTGCTCGACCATGTCGGTCGGCGGCCCAACCAGTCCCTCGCCGTCGATCGGCTGAACCGCGATGCTCCCGGACCCCCAGTGGGCCGACAGCACGAACCGGCCGCTCGGGTGCACCGAGAGGTGGCACGGCTCCGCCCCTCCGCATGGCTGGGTCCCCAGCAGACGCGGCTCTCCGCGCTCGTCGATGGCGAACGCGCTCACCAGGCCCGCTTCGAGCTCGTGTGCCGCGTAGAGCGTGCGTCCGTCAGGTGCCAGCGCCAGGTACGAAGGCCGCGGTGGGCATGCGGCCGTCGACTCCAGGCGGAGGGCACCGTCCCGCACGGTGGCGACCCCGACACCCTCACCGCTTCCAGCGGTGTAGCTGCCGAGGTAGATCACCCGGTTACCCGCGGATCAACGCCGCCAGTGCGGCGATGGTGACCACGAAGCCGATCATCACGTTGACCAGCACCCGTGTTCGCGACGGCAGCGACCTGGAAGGCGTTGGCTTGCGGACCCTGGCGTCGACCCGTCCAGACGTGCCGGACCTTGGTGCGGCAGCGGCCTTGGCGCCGGCGGATCTCCGGTCTGGTGGCTGGCTCGCGGAACTGCCGTTGCCCGTCGCCGGCGGCGCGCCGGGCCTGTTCCTCGCTTGCCCCTTGGCCGCGGCGGCGGACCCGCCCGGCTCGCCGGTCTCGGCTCGCGGGTTGCCGCTCGTCGCCCGCGGCTTGGCGCTCCCCGGTCGCCGGTTGCCGCTCGTCGAGCGCGCGTTGCCGCCCCCGGTCCCCAGGTTGCTCGTCGCCCGCGTGCTGCTGCTCCCGGTGCGCGGGTTGCCGCGCTTCGCCGGCGCCTGGCCGCGCCGGCCACCGTGGGCCTCCTTGGCCTCGCGCCAGGCCGGCCGGAGCCGGACATAGGCGGCGAGGTTCCCGAGCAGGAATGCGGCGCCGAGGGCGAGCAGGCATTCGGGGATGAGCTGGTTCAGCGGAATCACAGCAGCCTCCCGAATACCCGACCGATCGCCAGGCAAGGCTACTACGCGCCTTCTCGATGAGGCAGAGCAGCCGTCAACTCTGTGGACAACTGGGCTCCATCGGTCGCCGGGGCCTGTGGACAGTGGTTTGCCGCAGATCGGAGTTTCTGGAAGCCTGCGGACGGCACCACCCCGCTGACCGTATCAAGGAGCACTCCGTGGCCGTCGCCGTCTCTCCCGCCAGGCCGTCGAGCCGTGCCCGACCCGTCCGACGGAGCCTGATCCTGGCCCTGTTCGTCGGCTCCGGGGCGGCTGGGCTCGTCTATCAGGTGGTCTGGTCGCGCGAGCTGGTGCTGGTGTTCGGCAACACCACCCAGGCGGTGGCGACGATCGTCACCGCGTTCATGGCCGGCCTCGGCTTCGGCAGCCTGATCGGCGGACGCTGGGCGAACCGCAGCCGGCAGCCGCTGCGTCTCTACGGTGCGCTCGAGCTGGGCGTGGCGGTGTTCGCGGTGCTGCTGCCGTTCGCGTTCGACGACCTGGCCGAGGTCTACCGCGGCGCATATCCCGGGCTGGTCGACAACACGCTTGGGCTGACCGCCGTGCGCTTCGCGCTGGCGCTCGCCGCGGTCGCGCCCGCCACCTTCCTCATGGGTGCCACCCTGCCGCTGCTGGTGCGGTATCTGGTGCGCACACTCGACGAGGCGGGCGCCCGCCTGGGCGAGCTCTATGCTGCGAACACAGCCGGCGCCGTGGCTGGCACGGTCATCGCCGGCTTCGTGCTGATCGAGTTCCTCGGGCTGCATCTCACGAGCTATGTCGCGGTGGCGCTCAACCTGCTCGCCGGCACCGGCGCCCTGGTGCTCTCGCGCCTCGCAACAGGGCCGCTCCAGGCGGCGGGCGCCGGCGGCGACGGACCGGCACGCGACGATCCCGACGCAAACGACACTCAGGCCTCCCGATCGACCGGGACGACGAGTCTCACCGACGACGCCGGG
>DASVXQ010000337.1:0-4155 GCA_036392615.1 Actinomycetes bacterium
CCGTCCCCGCGCTGGCGGCGATGCTGGGCGCGCCGCTGCGCGCGGCGGTGCTGCTCGGCCGCGGCGGCGGCCACCCCGAGGTGACCGAGCTGCTGAGCGACGGCCTGCTGCTGCCCGAGCGGCTGGTGCCGCTCACCGAGATCACCGGCAGTGCCGAGGCCGGCGTCGAGGACCTGCTCGGCGAGGCCTTCTACCTGGAGCTGCTGGGCCTGTCGGGGCTACCGGTGCCGCGCGCCGGCGAGCTGCCCACCAGCGGCGCGCTGGTCAAGCGCATCGAGTGCGCCCTCGGCCACCCGATCGACCGCTACCAGCCAGCCCGCTACCTGCTGGTCAACCAGGCGCGGCTGCTGCCGGCGCTGGGCAGGGCGACGGTCAACCGCTTCGCCCAGCTGTTCGAGATCCTCAACGAATTGGAATCGCCACAGGTGGAAAGGCAGGCGCGGTGACCTTCTTCCAGCAGCCACCGGAGCTGACCAACACCTACCGCTCCGACACCGTCCTGCGCGAGCACCTGGAGCGGCTGCTGCCCGCCGAGCTGCTCGCCGAGGTCACCCCGGAGCTGGACGCGATGGGGGAGGCCGCCGCCGGCGAGCTGGCGCGGCTGGCGGCGCTCGCCGAGGCCGCCCCGCCGAAGCTGGTGCCGTTCGACCCGTGGGGCCGGCGGGTCGACCGCATCGAGGTCAGCCCCGCCTGGGACGAGCTGGTCGCGGCCCAGCAGCGCGCCGGGCTGGTGACGGTCGCCTACGATGGCCGTCACGGCGCCCACGGCCGCGTGGTGCAGCACGCACTGCTGCACCTGTACGGGCCGTCCTCGGCGGTGGCGACCTGCCCGCTGGCGATGACCGACGCGGCCGTCCGGGTGCTGCTCGACCACGCCACCGCCGAGCTGCGCGACCGGGTCGTGCCGCTGCTCACCTCCCGGGACCCGGAGCGGGCCTGGAGCTGCGGCCAGTGGATGACCGAGCGGGAGGGCGGGTCCGACGTCGGCCGCACCGCCACCGTCGCCCGCTGCGACGAGCGGGGCCGCTGGCGGCTGCACGGCACCAAGTGGTTCACCTCGGCGACCACCGCCGACTGCGCGCTGGCGCTGGCGCGGCCGGAGGGCGCCGCCGCCGGGAGCCGCGGCCTCGGGCTGTTCCTGGTGGAGACGGTCGACCCGGAGAACGGCCGCTCGCAGCTCGGCGAGACCATCCTGGTCAACCGGCTCAAGGACAAGCTCGGCACCAGGGCGATGCCCACCGCCGAGCTGCGGCTCGACGGCGCGGCGGCCACCCCGGTCGGTGGCGTGGAGGCCGGGCTCAAGAAGATCACCGGCATGCTCAACGTCACCAGGGTGCACAACGGCATCAGCGCGGCCGCCGGGATGCGCCGCGGGGTGGAGCTGGCGGCCGGCTACGCCCGGCTGCGGCATGCCTTCGGCCGGCGGCTCGAGGACCTGCCGCTGCACCGGGAGACCCTGGCCGACCTGGCGGTCGAGGCGGAGGCGGCGTTCGCGCTGGTGGCGCGCACCGCGGAGCTGCTCGGCCTGGCCGAGCAGGGCGGCGCCGGCGAGCGCGAGCAGCGCGCCCTGCGCGCGCTGGTCCCGGTGGTCAAGCTGCTCACCGCCAAGGACGCGGTGGCGCACGCCAGCGAGGTGGTGGAGTCGTTCGGCGGCGCCGGCTACATCGAGGACACCGGCATTCCCCGGCTGCTGCGCGACGCCCAGGTGCTGCCGATCTGGGAGGGCACCACCAACGTGCTCAGCCTCGACCTGGCCCGCGCGGAACGCACTGGGCAGGCGGTGGGCGCGCTGCTGGAGGACCTCGAGGCGCTGCTCCGGCCGCTGCTCGGCTCCATCGGGGGCGCCGGGCGCGCCGCCGGCCTGGACCGGGCCGGCGAGCTGGTCGGCCGCTCGCTGGAGGCGCTCGCCAAGGAGCTGCGGGCCTTCGGGGAGGCGGACGAGGCCGCCGTCGAGGCGCACCTGCGCCGCTTCGCGTTGCGGCTCGGCCGCACAGCCGGCGGCGCGCTGCTGGTCGCGCACGCCGCCCACCGGATCGCCCGCCACGGCGACCAGCGCGCCGCCCGGGTGGCCGCCCGCTACGCCGAGCGCTGGCTCGGCGCACCGCCGGCGCCGCTGCCGAACCCCGAGCAACTCGCCTGGACCGGGGAGCTGCTAGCAACTGTTATCCCGCCGTGACCGCCGGACGCGCGCTTCCCTGATAGGACAGTGGGCGTGCGGGAACGCCTTATTGGCCCGACGACGCACACGTTGCTCGAAAGGGAGGATGAGCGGGAATGACGGGATGGCGCGGCCGGTGGAAGCACGTCGGTCTGCTGGGTGTCGCGATCGCCCTCGCCGTCGGCCTGGCCGCCTGCGGCACGGCCTCCGGCAGGAGCGTCGACGCGGGCTCCGGCTCCACCTCCACCACCGCCGCGCCGGCCACCAGTTCGGGCGGCAGCCACGCCAAGAGCATGACCGCCCCCACCGCCTCCTCGGGTTCCTCCGGCTCCTCCAAGTCCACCGCCGGGTCCCAGGCCGCCCGGACCGCGCCGCGCCGGCCGAAGCTGCCGGCCACGGCGCGCAGCGGCGACCACGGCAAGGGCGTCGCCGAGCTCCAGCGGCGCCTGGCCGCGCTCGGCTACGAGGTCACCGAGGTCGACGGCCAGTTCGGCCCGTCGACCCAGCACGCCGTGACCGCCTTCCAGAAGGTCAACCGGCTGGACCGCGACGGCGTCGCCGGCCCGAAGACGATGAAGGCGCTGGCGCGCCCCAGGCGGCCACACCCGCGGCTCGGCGGTCGGGCGCTGCACCTCGAGGCCGACCTCACGCTCCAGGTCGTCTACGTCGTCAGGAACGGCGGGATCCAGCAGATCCTGGACGCCTCCTCCGCCTCCGGGCGCAGCTACGTCTCGCAGGGCGAGGTGCGCGTCGCCCACACCCCGGAGGGCAGCTTCAGCATCGGCCGCAAGATCGACGGCTGGCACCGCAGCCTGCTCGGGCTGCTGTACCGGCCGGCGTACTTCGACGGCCCCTACGCGGTGCACGGCGCGCCGAGCGTGCCGCCGTTCCCCGCCAGCCACGGCTGCATCCGGATCACCACCACCGCCATGGACGGCCTCTACAGCAAGCTGGTCCCTGGTACCAGGGTGCTCGTCTACCGCAGCTGAGCGCGGCGCGGGCCTGTGGACGGCCCGATGCGGCTCCCGAGCCGAGCAACTACAGTCTGGAGCGACCACCTGTCGATCCAGCGAGGATTCCATGCCCCAGCTCGAGGCCGGCGCCCAGGCGCCACCGTTCAGCCTGCCCGACCAGGACGGCAACACCATCTCCCTGGACGACTTCAAGGGCAGCAAGGTGATCGTCTATTTCTATCCCAAAGACGACACCCCAGGCTGCACTCGCGAGGCCTGCCAGTTCAACGACAACCTGCACGGGTTCCAGCGCGCCGGCGTGCCGGTGCTTGGCATCTCGCGTGACGGCGCCGCCAGTCACCGCGCCTTCCGCGAGAAGTACGGCCTCAAGTTCCCGTTGCTGTCCGACGTGGACCACCGGGTGATGGACGCCTACGGCGTCTGGGGAGAGAAGACCTCCTACGGCAAGACCAGCGTCGGCGTGCTCCGCTCGACCTTCCTGATCGACGAGCAGGGCCGCGTCCAGCACGGCTGGTACAACGTCAAGGCCGACGGCCACGCCGAGAAGGTCCTCGCCGAGGCGACCGCCTGAGAAACCGCGGGTCCCGTGGCCCGCGGTCGGCCCGGGCGCCGCGGGGCTGGGCCGCGCCGCCGGCGGAGGTCCTCTCCAGCTTCTCCACGCCCTGCCGACGCTTCGGCCAACCTTGACAGAAAAATGTCAAGGTTGGTAGCCTGCCGGCCATGGCAACGGACCTGGAGCGCCTGGCGCTGCGGCACGGCATCCGGCCGGGCACGGTCGAGGTGGTGGGCGCGGCCGCGGCGCGGCTCGGCACCACCCCGCGGATGCTGCGCTACCGCGAGTCGCTCGGCCTGCTGGCGCCGGCGCGCACCGCCGGCGGCTACCGCACCTACGACCGGCGTGACCTGCTGGCGGCCGCCTACGCCGCCGAGCTGGAGGAGCGCCACGACGTGCCGCCCGCCGCGGTCGCCTTCGCGCTGCGGGCGGTCCACGACGCCGAGCTGCGCGACGAGCTGGCCGTCCTC
>DASVXQ010000338.1:0-8170 GCA_036392615.1 Actinomycetes bacterium
GGTCCCTCGGCGGAGTCTTCGGGCGAGCAATGACGAGAACCTGTGGATCGCCCTCCGGTCGGGTGGCGTGAAGGAGCGCACCTTCCCCAGGAAGATCGTCTTGTCACAGAACTCTGATCAGGACCGGCGCTGGTGCGTTGCGACTTCCCCGGTGAGCACTGGATCCACCTGCGCACCACCACCCGATCGAGTCGACCTTCGCAACCGTCCGGCTATGGCAGCGGGTCACCAAGAGACCCGGCTCGCGGACCCCCGGGATCGCGATGGCGTTCAAACTCTTCGAGTCGGCACAGCACCGCTGGCGTGCCGTCAATTCCGCCCACCTCGCCGCGCTGGTCAGAGCCGGCGCGAAGTTCGAGAACGGCGTCCTGGTCGAACGACCCGACGAATCAACAAGCGGTGACACTCACGCCGCATGACACGCCGTTCCACCGGCCTTGACCATTCCTCTCCGGGGGGCGTGCGGCGGTTCCCCTGATCGTCATCTGCCAGTGTGCGGTGGCGCGGCGGGTAGTTGCACCGTGACGCGGAGCCCGCCAGCGGCCCGGGGGGTGAGGGTGAGGGTTCCGTCGTGTGCTTGGGTGATGCTTTTGACGATTGCCAGGCCGAGGCCGACACCTGCGTGGTCGGTGCGTATGCGTTTGGTGCCGCGCTGAAACGGCTCGGCAAGGGTGGCAACTACCTGTGGGGTGAGCGTTTCGCCGGTGTTCTCGACGGTGAGCACCGCACTCTTGGGGTGAACGCTGGTCGTGACCCACACGGTGCCCTGTTCAGGCAGATTGTGGACGATCGCGTTGTGCAGGAGGTTCGTACTCAACTGCAGCAGGAGCGCGTGTGAGCCAATGGTGGGGGTCATGTCGCCGGAGGTCTGGATGGTGAGGCCGCGTTTTTCTGCGAGGGGGAGGAGCGTTTCAGTGGCTTCTTCCGCTATGAGGGACAAGTCGACGTGTTCTCGGGTGAAGGACCGTTGGTCGGCGCGGCTGAGCAGGAGCAATGCTTCAGTGAGGCCGATGGCTCGGGTGTTGACGGCGTGGAGGCGGTCGACGAGCTCGCCGGTGTCGCGGTTGAGATCGTTGCGGGCCACATCGAGAAGTGTCTGCGTGATCGCCAGCGGGGTGCGCAGTTCGTGGGAGGCATTGGCTGCGAATCTCTGCTGTTCGGCGACGTGTGCTTCGAGCCGCGCGAGCATGGTGTCGAAGGAGTCGGCGAGTTCGCGGAACTCATCTCTGCGGCCCGGTAGCCGGATTCGGTGGGAGAGCGATCCGTTCGCGGCCATGCGTGTGGCGTCCGTGAGGCGGGTCAGCGGGGCGAGCATCCGGCCGGCGAGCATCCACCCTCCCAGGAGACCGAATACCAGCAGGAACGCCAGCACGATGGACGCGGCCGGAGCGAAAGCGCGCAGGAGGAAGGAGCTGTTCCCAGGCACTAAGCGACCGGTGATGCTGATCACACCGTCGGGTACGTATCGCAGGAGGAGATCAAACGATTGCCGGTACTGGCCGGCGAGCCACGCGGCGGCGAGCAGCAAGGCACCTGCGAGCATGAGGAAACCGGCGTAGCTGAGGGTGAGCTTGAAGCGAACGCTCAACCCAGAGGCTCTATCCACGGTCTCCTCCCTCACGCCCGGTGTCTGGTTGAGTGTCGATGTGGTACCCGACGCCGGCCACGGTGGCGATGATCCGGGGTTCGCCGAGGCGTTTGCGCAGTGCCGAGACCGTGATGCGCACGGCGTTGGTGAGCGGGTCTGCGTTCTCATCCCACGCCCGTTCCAGGAGCTCTTCGGCGCTGACGACACCGCCTTCGGCAGCGACGAGGACTTCGAGCACTGCGAACTGCTTCCTGGTCAGCGCGACGTAGCGGCCGTCGCGGTAGACCTCTCGGCGGAACGGATCCAGCCGGAGACCCGCGATCTCTCGCACGGGTGGCCTGTTGTGGGCGCGCCGGCGATCGAGCGCTCTGAGACGGAGCACGAGCTCTTGGAGTTCGAACGGCTTGGTGAGGTAGTCGTCGGCGCCGAGCTCGAACCCGGTGGCCTTGTCGTCGAGACGGTCGGCAGCGGTGAGCATGAGGATCGGCATTCCGCTGCCGGAAGCGACGATGCGTTTGGCGATCTCGTCACCGGTAGGTCCGGGAATGTCCCGGTCGAGGACGGCGATGTCGTAGGCGTTCACGCTCAGCAGCTCCAGAGCGGTGTCGCCGTCACCTGCGATGTCTGCCGCGATCGCTTCCAGGCGTAGACCATCGCGGATGGCTTCCGCCAGATAGGGCTCGTCCTCAACGATCAACACACGCATGCTCCGATGCTACGAGCTGGCGCATGTCGTCGGCATATCGAAAACCACATACGTGCTGGCAACACCACGCTGCCTTGACTGCAGGCATGACCTACCGCGAACCAGCACGAACAACGACCCGTCGGACCCCCAGGATCCTTGTCGCCAGCCTGCTCGTCGTCATCGCGGCGATCGCCGCAGCCCTCGGCTACCAGTCGCTGGCGTCCTCCTCCTCGAGGGCCGCATCACCCGTCGACGTCCTTGGCGGTGAGCACCGTGGTGCGCTTGGCGAGGCAGACGGTGCCGTCCCCGACGGCACGACGGTCTTCGATGACGAGATTCCGGGTGTAGCCAACCTTGATCCAGCTCTCCTCAGTGCCCTGCGCCAGGCTGCAACGGATGCCGCAGACGATCGGGTCGAGCTCTACGTCGATAGTGGCTGGCGTTCCCCGGAGTACCAGGAACAATTACTTCATGAGGCGGTCTCGAAGTACGGCTCAGAAAAGGAAGCTGCCCGATGGGTGGCCACCCCCAACACGTCTGCTCACGTGTCGGGGGACGCGGTCGACATTGGGCCCTTCGATGCCACGGCGTGGCTGTCCGAGCACGGCGCCAAGTATGGGCTATGCCAGATCTACAGCAACGAACCCTGGCACTACGAACTGCGCCCCGAAGCCATCGATCACGGTTGCCCGCCCATGTACGCCGACCCTACGCACGATCCAAGGATGCAGCCAGCCGAGCACAAATGAGATCCTCCCCGAGCCTTTGTGTGGGTGGGTTCGGAGGGTCTGATGGCCGTTGGTGCCTGGTAGCAGGGGTGGTGTGGCTTGAACCGAGATCGCTCGAGCGCTCGCTGCGAGAACTGGGCTGGGTAATTGAGGCCAAGCCACTGGCTGGCCCGTTCTTCCTAGGGCTCGGCGGACGAGCCGGCTAGCGCGCCACGCGGTAGCGGAGGTAGACGACTCTCGAGCTGAAGGTGCGGGTCTCGACGAGTTCGAGATCCACCCGGCGCTCGCGCTGGGGAAAGAACGGAATGCCACCGCCAACCAGCACCGGGTACACCCTGGCCCGGTACTCGTCGATCAGGCCCAGCGCGGCCGCCTCGGCGGCGAGGGTCGCGCCGCCGATCGCGATGTCGCCCTCCCCCGGCTCGGCTCGCAACCGCTCGATCTCCTCCGCCAGGCCGCCGGAGGCCAGGCGGGCATTGCCCTGCACCGCCGACAGCGTGGTGGAGAACACCACCTTTGGGAGCGGCTTCCAGATCGCGGCCCACTCGAGCATTGCGTCGTCGAGCGATGGATCCTGGTCGGCGGTCTCCCAATACAGCATCGTCTCGTACAGCCGTCGTCCCAACAGGTGGACGCCGACCTCTCGTATCTCGTCGATCCACGAGCGAAAGACCTCCTCGTCGGGCGCCGTCCAGTCGAAGTCGCCGTCCGGCCCGACGATGTAGCCGTCAAGTGAGACGCCCATCGAATAGGTCACGCTGCGCATCAGAAGTCCTCCTCGGTAACGGGTTCGACAGTACGACCGCCGGACGCCGCAGGACTCATCGCGGCTCGCGGGATCCCCTTGGGCTAGCCACTGCGGCCGAATGAGATGACCGACGTCAGGCTCGCGCGGCCGGCCTGGCGATGGCCTTCGAAGGCACCGCCACGCACGTACCGGGCCACCTACCAGCCAACGACGTGCCCGCCTACCTCAGCAAATACGTCGAACGCATCGCCGCCATCTTCGGTACACCCGAACGGTTCGCCCGCTCCTTCTCCGAAGCCATCCTCATCACCCCGACCCACCTCCACGCCTGACGCCCGGAGAGTTGGCTGGCTGGTTCCCCGGGCCCGACTACCCCAAAGGCGGCGAACTCCGCCGGAACGTCGGCCCGCGCGGCGTGCTCGCGTTGTGGTAGGGGTTCGAGAACCGTTCCTCGCTCATCAGCTCAGGTCCCGCCCTCAGCTCTGGCGTCAGAGCTGCCATGTTGGCCTCCTCGCAACAAGGGCGGCCGGTCTGGTAGATCTCCGCCACCGGATGCTGCGGCGCAGATCGCCGCCGGTGGATCGGCTAGTGACTGCGGCGAACGCACGCGCGATCGCGGATAGACCTGTCGATCGGGTCGTCACCGGGTGAGCGCTGCTGCCTCGTCCTCGAGCTCGCCGAGGTCGACATCGGGTTTGCGGGACAGGCGGCTCGGCCACCAGATCCAGCGGCCAACGTCGAGGTTGAGCGCGGTGACCAGCACCGAGCGGACCACGAAGGTGTCCAGCAGCACCCCGAAGGCCACCGCGAAGCCGATCTCGGTGATGAACACCAACGGCAGCGAACCCAGGGCGGCGAATGTTCCCGCCAGTACCAGCCCAGCCGAGGTGATCACCCCGCCAGTGGCGGCCAGGCCGATCAGTGCGCCGCGCCGGGTGCCATGCCGCCCGGACTCCTCATGCACCCTGGTCATGAGGAAGATGTTGTAGTCCACCCCCAGCGCGGCCAGGAACACGAACACCCACAGCGGGAACGACGGATCCGCCCCAGCAAAGCCGAACAGGTGATTGAAGACCAAGGAACTCACGCCAAGCGCCGCCGCGAACGACAGCACCACCGTGGCCACCAGCAGCAATGGGGCCACCAGCGCACGCAGCACCACGGCGAGGATGCAGAGCACCACCACCAGCACCAGCGGCACCACCAGGTTACGGTCATGCCGGGACGCCCGCTGGATATCCAGGTTGACCGCGCTGCCACCGCCGACCTTGGCCTCCGCCCCCGGGATCGCGTGCATGCTGGCACGCAGCTTGTCGATGGCGTCGTAGGAGGCCTGACTGTCGGAGCTGCTGGTCAGCGTCCCCTCCATGTAGGCGTAGCCGTCCTTCACGACCGGACGCGTGGCGGCGGCCACTCCCTGGGCGCTGGACAGTGTGGACTGCAGCTGTGACGCGGCAGCGGCCCGCCCGATGACCTGGACCGGGTCGCCGGCGCCAGCGGGGAAGTGGCGGGCGAGCACCTGCTCCCCGGTCACCGCTTCGGGCTTGCCGCGGAAGGAGTCGACGCTCTGCAGGCCATTGGCCTTCAGCCCGGTCACCCCGACGGCCATCGCGGCCAACACGACCACGGTCGTGACCCACACGACCCGGGGCCGGCGCGCCATTCGGCGCCCGATCCGCGCCCACAAGCCCCGCTCGGTCGGCTCCGCCGACCCCAACGTCGGCCGCCGCGGCCAGAAGATCCACCGCCCGAAGACGACCAGCAACGCCGGCAGCAGGGTCAGCATGGCCAACAGGCCAACCGCCACCCCGATCGCCATCACCGGACCCAGGCTCTTGGTGGAGCTCAGCTCGGCCACCAGCAGGCACAGCAGGCTCAAGATCACCGTCGAGCCGCTGGCGATGATCGCCGGGCCGGCACGACCCAACGCCACCGCCATGGCCTCATGTCGGTCGGCGTGGCGGCGCAACTCCTCGCGGTAGCGGGCGGTCAGCAGCAGCGCGTAGTCCGTCCCGGCGCCAAACACCAGCACCGTCAGGATGAACGCGCTCTGCCCGTTGACCGTGAGGCCCGCGTGGCGGGCCAGCAGGTAGATCACTGCCTGGGCGGCGGTCAGGGCGATGAACACGCACGCCAGCGGCAGGATCCACAGTACCGGGCTGCGGTAGGTCAACAACAGGATGACGATGACGATCGCCGCGGTGATGTACAGCAAGGTGGAGTCGAACCCGGTGAACACATCGCTGAACGCGGCGCCGTAGCCGGCCGGCCCGGTCACGTAGACGCCGAGCCCGTCGGCGTTGGCCCGGGCGATGGAGCGGATGTCTCCCACCACCGAGGGCAGGGTGGTCCAGCCCGTGTCCCCCACCTTGATCGGCACGATCACCTGCAACGCATGGCCGTCCCTGGCCGGGATCGGCCCGATGACCTTGCCGTTGATGGACTTCACGCCGGCAAGGCGCCGGATGTCGCCGGTGACCTTGACCTGGTCGGCCGGCGTAATCGGGCTGTTGCGCTCGTAGACCAGCACCGCCGGGAAGGTGTCGCTTGGCACGAACCGCTTGGCCAGGTCGACGACCTGGGTTGATTCGGCGTTCTTGGGCAGCCAGGCGGAGGCGTCGTTCTTCTGTGCGCTGTTGAGCTTGCCGGAAAGCGGTCCGGCGACGAAGAACACCGCGGCCCAGAAGACCACGACAAGCCACTTCGTCCAGCGTCCGCACGGTAGGCCTGCGATCCGTCGCGTTCCGTCCATGATCCCTCCACAGTCCACCGTGGCCGTCGCGCCGGATGCTACCGTCGGCCCCCGACAGTACGGGGATGCGTTGTCGTGCTTGCTTCGCCCAGCAAATAGAAACTTGGACCTAGTGGATTGTCAATAGAAACTTTCCAATCTTGGTCGAGGCGACTCTGGAGTGGTGACGGCGCTGGGCTGGCCTATCATGCCGCCGACCAGGCAGAGTCTGGCCGGCGGGTCACCGGCTTCGTGTCCGCCGTGTCCGCGCAGGGGTCTCCACGCGCCTGTCGGGGGCGTTTCCTGGCGCACAGGCAGCGAGCACTCATCGCCCTGACTCTGCCAGCGCCGCCTCAGCGGAGCAGGGGCGGGGCCGGACTACCTGGTGCGTGGCCTTCTGTGCTTCCCCCAACTTGGCGGGCGCGGAGGTGAATCTGATGCAGAGCGGCCCTCGGGCCGGTCGTGGATGCACGGAGCGCGTGTGCGGCGTCAGGGTTAGTCCGCCCTGCCCGGCCGCCACGGGCGGCGGCGTGACCACCAGGCTGGCACGGCACGCCGGCAGGCCTCGTACTGCGCGCCGAACTGGCGGCGTAGGGCTGGTTCCTCGTAAGCCGCGGCGTAGGCCAGCAGGCGGGCTGGCCAAGTGCCAGTTGTACTGATCACGAGGGTTCTTGGCAGGCGAAGGGGATCTCCGGAACGCCCGCCTCACCCCAGCGGGAAGGCTGATCCTGTGCCAGCGCATCGCCGCTGGCCGCCCGGGTCGCCCACGTCGCTGCCGAGATGGGTCCTGGCTCTTACATCTGGACCGCGCCCATCTGGTCACCCTGGCGGGCCCGGACGGGCGCGTGGCCCACACCACCCGCCCGACCTGCACAGACGCCCAGGACTGCCCGTTAAGCAGTTCACAGTCCGGCGGCAAGCATGGCAAGATCGTCCTGCTGACTGAGGCGGCCCGTGTAGGCCGCCCGCCGCACGGCCGAGAGGCGCTGCAACGGACTCGGTCCGCCACGCTCGGCCTCGTTGACCTCGACGACAAGGGCGCCTTCCCAAGGGAGGCGAACCTTGGTGGACCCTCAGTTTTCGTTGATTTCGCGAGGGCACCTGGTCGGCCGCGTCGCCGGGCTCTGGCGCTACCCGGTCAAGGCGATGCGCGGGGAACAACTGGACGAGGCCGCGGTCGGGTGGAACGGCCTGGCGGGCGACCGCCGGTACGCCTTCGTGCAGGACGGGCAGGAGCGCAACGGCTTCCCCTGGCTGACCATCCGCGAGCGGCCGGACCTGGTTCTCTACCGCCCGTCACTCGCCGAGCCGGACCTGCCCAACGTGTCGTCCGTGACCGTCCGCACCCCTGCGGGAGACCTGCTCGACGTCGCGGACCCGGCGCTGGCCGCCGAACTCGGCCAGGGGGTGCGGGTCATGAAGCTGGACCGTGGCGCGTTCGACACGATGCCCCTGTCCCTGACCAGCACGCAGACCCTGGCGGGCCTGGGTGCGCTCCTCGGCCAGGTGCCCGACGTTCGGCGCTTCCGGCCCAACCTGCTGGTGGCGGCCGCCGCCGCAAGCGAGTTCCCAGAGGACGGCTGGGTGGGCTCCGTGCTGCGGATCGGCGGGACGCGGACCCGCCTGGACGCGCGGGACCGGCGCTGCGCCGTCATCACCGTCGATCCGGCGACGGCCGCCCGCGACC
>DASVXQ010000339.1:0-9635 GCA_036392615.1 Actinomycetes bacterium
GAAGGCCGCGCGGTCCCGGTACAGCTCGTAGAAGACGCGGGTGTTCGGCTCCCCCTCCACCTCGTGCACGGCGTAGACCAAGGTCCCTGGCTCATGTCGGTGGATTTCGGGCACCGTCTTTTCGACAAGCCGGTCAAAATCAGCGGCGGCTCCGTCTTTTAGTGTGAACCGCACGACTAGGCCGAACATCGCGTCTCCTCCTTGCCCCTGCGAAGGGCTGTGAATCTCCTGTGAATCTCAAGCGATTCACGGGGACCCACACTATACGTGTTATCTGAAACTGCAAGTGCGACGTTTTGCCGGACCCTGCCGGAAACGAAGAACGAGGCCCTGAAAAGGGGCCTCGCAAAGGGTTCGGGATCAGGTTATGGATCAGGTGGCTTGCTCGGCTCGGTCCCTGGCGTGGTGCCGATCGGCGAACCGCCTGGTAGTTGCTGGGTGTCGGAGGGGGGACTTGAACCCCCACGTCCTTGCGGACACTAGGCCCTCAACCTAGCGCGTCTGCCTATTCCGCCACTCCGACCTGGCGCCTTCGCTGGGCGCTGCGGGATTGTAGCAGAGGTCAGGCGGGCTACTTGGCCGGGTTTGTGAGGCTGGCGGCGCTCAGGTCGAGCGCGCCCCATGGGGTCAGGTCGAAGCCCTCCACGCCCTGGGCGAGCACGGCGCTGTGGCGGTACTCGAGGACCGGGGCGACCGGGACCGCGGTCGAGACCTCCTGGGCGGCTTCCTGATACAGCTGGTCGCGGGCGGGCTGGGCGGGGCTGGCGCGGGCCTGGGAGACGAGGCGGGCCACCGCGGGGTCCTGGAGGACCGGGGGTGCGGTGAGGAACGCGTCCATGCGCGGGTAGTCGGCGGACCAGCCGAAGCCGATGAGTGGGGCGTCGCCTATGCCGGAGGGGCTGAGAAGCCCTACCGAAGCCACCTCCTTGACCTTGACCGGAACACCGACGGCGGCGAGGTCCCCCTTCACGAGCGCGGCGACCTGGCGGTCGAAGGGGGTGGCGGCGACGGCCATGGCGACGGGCTTGCGGGCTCCGCCGCCGATGGCGTCGAGCAGGCTCTGTGCCTCGGCGGGGTCGTGCTTGCACGAGGGGCACGACTCCTGGCTCGCGCCGGGGACGCCCTGCGGGATGACGCCGGTGGCGGGGGCGACGCCGGACGCGAACAGCCCGGCGATCCGGGCGCGGTCGAGGGCGAGGGAGACGGCCTGGCGCCAGCGTGGATCCCTTGCCGGGCCGCTCTCCAGGTCGAAGCCGAGGGACCAGGTGCCGAGCTCGGGGCCCTGGAGCACGCCTGGGCGGGTGCGGCCGTCGGCGGAGGTGCCGGCGATGGCGCGGGCGGCGGCGACCTGGTCGGGCGGTACGGGGGCGAAGCTGGCCTGACCGTGCTGGAAGGCGAGCCAGGCGGTCTGCTGGTCGGGGACGGCCTGGACGCGCACGCGGTCGAGGTATGCGGCGCGGCCGTCGTAGTGGGGGTTGCGCACCAGGTCGAAAGGCCGGCCGGCCGAGGCGGCCTCGGCGAGCATGAAGGGGCCGTTGCCGAACGGCCTGGCGGCGAAGGCGCCACCGCGGCCGGCGGCGGTGGGCGGGATGGGCGACAGCCGGGGGTCAGCCACCAGCGCGGGGAGGTCGGCGAACGGCTGGCTGAGGTCGATGGTGAGGGTGGTGGCGTCGGGCGCGGCGATGCCGCTGATGGCGCGGGCGCGGCCGGCGGCCATGGCGGCGTAGCCCTCGACGAGCCCGAGGAGGCCGGCGGCGGAGGCGGGACGGGGCCGGGTGCGCGGGCTGGCGAGGCGCTCCCAGGCGGTTTTGAAGTCCCGCGCCTGGACGGGCTGGCCGTCGGCGTAGTGGGCGCCGGGGCGCAACTGGAACCGCCAGTGGCGCTGGGACTGGTCGCTCGACCAGGAGGCGGCGGCCGCCGGCCGGACGGCGCCGCCGGCGTCGAGGGTGGTCAGGCTGTCGAACAGGTTGCCGACCAGCAGGCGCTGCTCGGGGCCGACGGCCTGGGCCGGGTCGAGCGAGCCGGGGGTGACCAGGGCGATCTGGAGGGTGCCGCCGACCCGCGGCGGGACGGCGCCGGGCTGGCCGGAGCCGCCGGAGCGGTGGGTACAGCCGGCGGCAATGAGGGCGCAGGAAAGGACGAACGCGAGTGCGCGGCGACGAGCGCGAGACCGCCACGCCCGCCGGCGTGGCACCGTCTACCCGCTGGGGGCGAGAAGGAGCGCCAGGAGGACGCTGGTGATCCCGAAGATGGTGGCCGCGCCGACGGTGAGCCGGTCGAGATTGCGCTCGACGACGGTGGAGCCGCCCAGCGAGGTGCTCATCCCGCCGCCGAACATGTCGGACAGCCCGCCGCCCCGGCCGGCGTGCAGCAGGATGAACAGGACCAGCGTCAGCGACGCGATCACGTGGATGACGATCACCAGGGCAGTCATCGGGCGGAGATCCTTCTGGGGATATGGATTGACGTGTCGCAGTCTAGCAGCAGCAAGCGGTCAAGGCCGGCCGCCGCGGCGAGCGGGCCGGAGCCGGCCGGAGCGGACACCCTCACCTGCGGCGGCGGCCGGCGCCCCTGACGATCATGGCGAACTCGTCGGCGTCGAGGCTGGCGCCGCCGACCAGGGCGCCGTCGATGTCGGGCTGGGCCATCAGCTCCTCGATGTTGCCGGCCTTGACGCTGCCGCCGTACTGGATGCGGACGGTCTCGGCGGCGCCCTGGCCGGCCAGCTCGGCGATGGTCTGGCGGATCAGGGCGATGGTCTCCTGGGCGTCGCCGGAGGTGGCGGCGCGGCCGGTGCCGATCGCCCAGACGGGCTCGTAGGCGACCACCAGACCGCCGATCTGCTCGGCCGACAGGCCGGCCAGCGACCCTCGGAGCTGCCCCTGGACGACCTCGGCGGTCTGGCCGGCCTCGCGCTGCTCCAGCGACTCGCCGACGCAGACGATCGGGGTCATGCCGGCGGCGAGCACGGCGGCGGCCTTGCGGCTGACCAGCTCGTCGGTCTCGCCGAACTGGGTGCGGCGCTCGGAGTGGCCGACGATCACGTAGCCGCAGGCCAGCTTGGCGAGCATCGGCGCCGAGACCTCGCCGGTGTACGGCCCCTCCGGCTCGGGGTGGCAGTCCTGCGCGCCGAGGCCGAAGGCGAGCCGGTCGCCCTCGATCAGCGTGCCGACGCTGCGCAGGTCGGTGAACGGCGGGCACACCACCACCTCGACCGCCTCGGTGTCGTCGCTGGTCAGCGACCAGGCCGTCTTCTGGGTGAGCTGGACGGCCTCGAGGTGGTTCTTGTGCATCTTCCAGTTGCCGGCGATCAGCGGTCGGCGGGCCACGCGGCTCAGCTCCTTGGCGCCAGAGGGTCGGTCGCTCCCAAGGCAGGCATGCTACAAGACGCGCTCACGACTCGCGCAGCACGCTGACACCCGGCAGGTCCTTGCCTTCGAGCAGCTCGAGGCTGGCGCCCCCGCCGGTCGACAGATGGTCGACCTTGTCGTCCAGCCCGAACTTGGCCAGCGCGGCGGCCGAGTCGCCGCCGCCGACGACCGTGTAGGCGTCGGTGGTGGCGACCGCCTCGGCCACGGCGCGGGTGCCCGCCTCGAAGGCGGACCACTCGAAGACGCCCATGGGGCCGTTCCAGAACACGGTCCTGGCGTCGCGCACGGCGGCGGCGAAGGCCTTGGCGGAGTCGGGCCCGATGTCGAGGCCGCGCCAGCCACGCTCGATGCCGCCGGCGGGCACGGTGCGGTGCTCGGCGTCCTCGGCGAAGTCGTCGGCGACCACCACGTCGGTCGGCAGCAGGATGCGCTTGCCCTCGCGCTCGGCCCGGGCGAGCAGGTCGCGCACGGCGTCGACCTGGTCGGGCTCGAACAGCGAGTCGCCCACCTCGTGGCCCTGGGCGGCCAGGAAGGTAAAGCACATGCCACCGCCGATCACCAGGGTGTCGACGTTGCCGAGCAGGTTGGAGAGCACCGCCAGCTTGTCGGAGACCTTGCTGCCGCCGAGCACCGCGACGAACGGCCGCTCCGGCTCCTCCAGCAGCCGGGACAGCTCCTTGACCTCGCTGGCCAGCAGGTAGCCGGCGTAGGCGGGCAGGCGCTCGGCCACGCCGACGACCGAGGCGTGGGCGCGGTGCGCCGCCCCGAAGGCGTCGTCGACGTAGAGCTCGGCGAGGCTGGCCAGGCGGTCGGCGAAGTCGGGGTCGTTGGCCTCCTCCCCCGGCTCGAAGCGCAGGTTCTGCAGCAGCAGGACCTGGCCCGGCTCCAGCTGCTGGGCGGCGCGGGCGGCCTGGTCGCCGACGACGTCGTCGACGAAGGCGACCTCGACCCCGAGCAGGCCGCCGAGGACCCCGGCGACCGGCTCGAGGGAGTACTTCGGGTCCCGCTTGCCCTTGGGCCGGCCGAGGTGCGAGCAGCAGATCACCCGCGCGCGCCGTTCGAGCAGGTGGCGCAGGGTCGGCAGCGAGGCGCGGACGCGCAGGTCGTCGGTCACCCGGCCGTCGTCGAGCGGCACGTTGAAGTCGTCGCGGACCAGCACGCGCCGGCCGTCGGGCTCGGCGTCGTCGACCGTGCGCAGCGTGAGCGGCATCGGCCCGGCCTAGCGGAGCTGGTCGCCGACCAGCGCGGTGAGGTCGACCAGCCGGTTCGAGTAGCCCCACTCGTTGTCGTACCAGCCGAAGGCCTTGACCAGGTTGCCGTTGGCGGCTGTCGACAGGGCGTCGATGATGCACGAGTGCGGGTCGCCGACGATGTCGGAGGACACGATCGGGTCGGTGCAGTAGCGCATGATCCCCCGCATCGGGCCGTCGGCCGCCTGCTTGAAGGCGTCGTTGACCTCGTCGACGGTGACCTCGCGGCCGAGCACCACGGCCAGGTCGGTGAGCGAGCCGTCCTCGACCGGGACCCGCAGGGAGATGCCGTCGAGCTTGCCCTTGAGCTCGGGGATGGCGAGGCTGGCGGCCTTGGCGGCGCCGGTGGTGGTGGGGATCACGTTGCGCGCGGCCGAGCGGGCGCGGCGCAGGTCCTTGTGCGGGAAGTCGAGGATGACCTGGTCGTTGGTGTAGGCGTGCACGGTGGTCATGAAGCCCCGCTCGATGCCGAAGGCGTCCAGCAGGACCTTGGCCATCGGCACCACCGAGTTGGTGGTGCAGGAGGCGTTGGAGATGATGTCGTGGGTGGCGGGGTCGTACTTGTCGTCGTTGACGCCCATCACGATGGTGACGTCCTCGCCCTTGGCCGGCGCGGAGATGATCACCTTGCGGGCGCCGGCCTTGAGGTGCAGGGCGGCGTTGTCCCGGTCGGTGAAGCGGCCGGTGGACTCGATCACGATGTCGACGTCGAGATCGCCCCAGCCGAGCTGGGACGGGTCGCGCTCGGCGGAGGCCTTGATCTGCTTGCCGTCCACCGAGATCGAGGTGTCGTCGAAGCTCACCTCGCCGTCGAGCTGGCCGAAGGTCGAGTCGTACTTCAGCAGGTGGGCCAGGGTGCGGTTGTCGGTCAGGTCGTTGACCGCGACGACCTCGACGTCGGCGTTGCCGCGCGCGGCGCGGAAGAAGTTGCGGCCGATGCGGCCGAAGCCGTTGATGCCTACCCGGACGGTCATACGTCCTCCTGTTGCTGGCGATAGTCGGGCTCGAGCGGTTCGGGGCCCCCCGACGCCGGGGCGCGCGGCGGGGTCACGGTCATTGTTCCGCAGGGTGCGGCGGGCCGTCATCCGGCCGTCCCCATCCCCTTGTTGCTCTCTACCCGTCCTGCTGGGCACGTTCACGCAGGTCTTCCAGCCGGCGCAGCCGCGCCAGCACGGCGCCCTTGGAGCGCGGCGGGTCGAGCAGCGCGCCCAGCTCGGCCAGGCTCGCCTCGGGATGGCCGAGGCGGAGCCTGGCGACGGCGGCGACCTCGCTGGGGAGCGCCTCCCAGCCGAGCTCGGCGACGGCGGCCTCGACCATGGCGACCTGCTCCATCGCGGCAGCCACGCTGCGGCGCAGGTTGGCCTCGTCGGCGTTGGCCAGCCGCACGGCATCGCCGCGCACCTCGCGGCGGATGCGGCCGTCCTCCCAGGCGAGGTAGGCGCTGCTGGCGCCCATGGTGGCCAGCGCGCGGCCGATCGGCTCGCCGCCCTTGAGCAGCACCCGGTAGAGGTCCTGGTCGGCCCGCCGGCTGATCCCGGGGTGCAGGCCGAGGCGGCCCAGCAGGGACGCCAGGCCGTTGGCGGCGCGCTCGTCGGGCGCGACGATCTCGAGGTGCGGCTCGCGGGTGGGCGGCGAGACCGTGCCGCGGCCGAGGAAGGCGCCGCGCAGGTAGCACGCCGCCGGCTCTCGGGCGCGCACCAGCGTGCCGGGCACCCCGTGGGTGAGGCGTCCGGCGGCGTCGAGGATGCCGGTGTCGGCCAGCACCCCCTCGACCTGCTCGGCGAGCACCACCTCGTAGCGCGCCGCCGGGGTGAGCGCCCCGCGGCTGTGCACCCGGAAGTCCGCCCGCACGCCGTAGCCCGCGTGCAGCAGCCAGAACCCCAGCCTGGCGACGCCGCCGGAGCGGCTCGCCAGCACCAGGGTGAACCGCGGCCCGGGCCCGCCGCCGGACGCCCCGGAGCTGCCGGGAACCGCTCCGGTGCCATCGCCGCCGGCTGGTGCCGGGGAGCCGCCCGGCAGCCCCGGGCCCTCCACCAGCCCGCCGATGTGGAGGGTGGCGGCGAAGCGGAGCAGGCCGGCGAGCAGGGCGCGGCGTTCCTGCGGGGTCGTGGGACGCAGGGCGGCCAGCTCCTCCTTGACCCGGATGGTGAACTGGCCCCGCCCGGCTGGCATGGCTCAGCCCAGCTCCTCCAGCGCGGCGGCCAGCCGGGCCGGGTCGTGGCGGCCCTGCGCGGCGGGGTCGGCGAGGTCGGCGTGCAGCACCCGCGCGCCGAGGTCGGCGAACGCGGCGGTCTCGCGCTCCCTGGCGGCGGCGTCGGCCGGGCGCTGGCAGAGCACCCGCGGGACGCGCAGGCCGGGGCAGTGGTCCAGCAGCGCGGCCAGGTGCGCCTCGGGCGAGAAGCCGCTGCTCTCCCCGGGCTGCGGCTCCAGGTTGCAGAGGTAGACGACCCGGTCGGAGGCGGCCGCGACGGCCTCGCCGATCTCGGGGACCAGCAGGTTGGGGATCACCGAGGTGAAGATCGAGCCGGGCCCGAGCAGCACCAGGTCGGCCTCGCGCACCGCGGCGACCGCGTCGGGCAGCGCACCAGGGGTGTTCGGCTCCAGCCAGACCCGGTCGACGCGGCCCCAGGCGTCGCGGATGGCGACCTGCCCCTCGACGGTCTGGCCCTCGACGCGGCCGAGCAGCCGCACCGGCACCAGCGTGGAGGGCAGCACCCTGCCGCGGATCCGCAGCCAGCGGGAGGCGACCGACAGCGCCTCGAGGAACCCGCCGCGCAGGTCGGTGAGGCTCGCCAGGATCAGGTTGCCGAGGTTGTGGCCGGCCAGCTCGCCGCGCTCGAAGCGGTAGCCGAACAGCTCACGGATCTCGGCGGCCGGGTCGGCCAGGGCGAGCAGCGCCATGCGCAGGTCTCCCGGCGGGGGCAGGTCGAGGTCGCGCCGCAGCCGGCCTGAGGAGCCGCCGTCGTCGGCCATGGTGACCACCGCGGTCGGCTCGACGCCCAGCTGCCGCAGGGCGCCGAGGCTGACGGACAGGCCATGCCCCCCACCCAGTGCGACCGGCCGCTTCACCGGAGCCCTCCCGCCGGGATCACTCACGCTCCATGTCACGGTGGGTCACGTTCACCCGGAAGCCGCGCTCGGTGAGCCAGCGGCCCAGCTCCTCCGCCAGCACCACGCTGCGGTGCTTGCCGCCGGTGCAGCCGATCGCCACCGTCAGGTAGTGCTTGCCCTCGCGGACGTAGCCGGGCAGGGCGGTCTCCAGCAGCGCCTCGACCCGCTGCGTGAACTCCTTGGTGCCGTCCTGCGCGAGCACGTAGTCGCGCACCGCCGGGTCCTGTCCGGTCCTGGGGCGCAGCTCCGGGACCCAGTGCGGGTTCGGCAGGAAGCGGACGTCGAGCACCACGTCGGCGTCCAGCGGCAGCCCGTACTTGAAGCCGAAGGAGGCGACCGTCAGCAGCAGGCCGGCGGACTCGTCGGCGAACGCCGCCAGGATCCGCTCGCGCAGCTCGTGGACGTTGAGGTCGCTGGTGTCGATCACCAGGTCGGCGTCGGCGCGCAGCTCGCGCAGCAGGTCACGCTCCAGGGCGATCGACTCGGCGACCCGCTCGCCGGCCACCGGGTGGCGGCGCCGGGTGGCCTCGAAGCGTCGGATCAGGACCTCGTCGGAGGCCTCCAGGAACACCACGCGGAGGTTGATGTCCTGGGCCCGGAGCTGGTCGAGGGCGGTCTCCAGCCCGGACACGTCGTCGGTGAAGGCGCCGCCGCGGGCGTCCATGACCAGGGCCACCCGGGTCCGGTCGCGGCCGACCATGGCCAGCTCGGCCACCCGCCCGATCAGCGACGGGGGCAGGTTGTCGATCACGAAGTAGCCGAGGTCCTCCAGCACCTTGGCCGCCTCCGAGCGGCCGGCCCCCGAGAGTCCGGTGATGACCACGAAGTCCACCGCGGCGGCCCGCAGGCGGTCCTCGGTCCGCAGCTCCTGGGTCATCCTTGGCTAGCCCCCCTCTCCTCCAGGGGGCTACCGCGACGCTCCTTGAGCCCCCCGGACCCCCCGCCATGCAGATGGTCGTAGACCACCTTAGCAAGCTGGGGGCCGACGCCGGGGACCTGCTCGAGCTCCTCCAGGCTGGCCTGGGCGGCCTTGCGGGCCGAGCCGAAGTGGCGCACCAGCTGGCGGCGACGGGTCTCCCCCACCCCGGGGATGCCGTCGAGGACGCTGCGGGTCATGGAGCGGTCGCGCAGCTTGCGGTGGTAGGTGATGGCGAAGCGGTGGGCCTCGTCACGGACCCGCTGGAGCAGGTACAGGGCCTCGCTGGTCCGGGGCACGACCACCGGGTCGGGCGAGCCGGGCAGGTAGACCTCCTCCATGCGCTTGGCCAGGGCGACCACCGAGAGGCCGACCAGGCCGCTGGCCGCGAGGGCGTCGAGGGCCGCGCCGAGCTGGGGCCTGCCGCCGTCGACCACGATCAGGTTGGGCGGGTAGGCGAACTTCCTGCGGCGGCCGTCCTCTTCGGGCTCGTTCCGCTCGGTGGCCAGGCGGGCCAGGCGGCGGGTGAGGACCTCGCGCAGGGAGGCCACGTCGTCCTGACCCTCGACCGAGCGGATCTCGAAGCGGCGGTACTCGCTCTTGCGGGGCAGGCCGTCCTCGAACACCACCATCGAGCCCACGACCTGGTTGCCCTGGAGGTTGGAGATGTCGTAGCACTCGATCCGCAGCGGGGCCTCGGGGAGATCCAGGGCCTCCTGGAGCTCCTTGAGGCCGCGGGCCCGGGCGTCGAAGTCGCTGGCCCGCTTGAGCTTGTGGGTGGCGAAGGCCTCGCGGGCGTTGGCCGCGACCGTCTCCAGCAGGGCCCGCTTCTCCCCCCGGCGGGGCACCCGGAACTCCACCGGCCGGCCGCGTAGCCCGGCCAGCCAGGCCCGCAGCGCCTCGGCCCCCTCGGGCTCGACGGGCAGGAAGACCTCGCGGGGGACCTCGTCGGCCCGGTCGCCGTAGAGCTGCTGCACGAAGGTGGCG
>DASVXQ010000340.1:0-7919 GCA_036392615.1 Actinomycetes bacterium
GTCCCGGTCGCGACCGGGGACCTGGAACTCGTGGTCGGCGCCCCGCAGCAGATGCAGGCGGCTGGGCGCGCCGCCCAGCCGCCCGCGCCGCTCCCACTCCAGCAGGTCGAGGTCGCAGAGCTCGTCGTGGTCGCCCTGCACGAACAGGACCGGCACGGTCAGCCGCGGCCAGTGGTCGGTGCGCAGCCGCTGCGGCCGGCCGGGCGGGTGCAGCGGGTAGGCGAGCAGGGCGAGCCCGGCGCACCGCTCGCCGGCGGCCGCCAGGTGGGTGGCGATCCGGCCGCCCATCGAGCGGCCGCCGAGCACCAGCGGCCCGCCGAGACGCGCCAGGGCGAAGGCGACCGCGTCGCGCCAGGCGGACTCCAGCCGCGCCGGCGGGTCGGGGAAGGGCCGGCGGCGCTCGGCGTAGGCGAAGTTGAACGCCAGCACCGGGTGGCCGCGGGCGGCCAGGCCGGCCGCGACCCCGCACAGCGACGGGCCGGTGACCTGGCTGCCGGCGCCGGGGGCGAGCACCACGCCGGGCCGCGCCTGGCCGGCCCCGCCGGCCGGCTCCCACTGGAGCGCGGTGGTGTCCTCGACCGCCTGCGGCTGGCGGAGCGGCAGGCGCAGCCGCAGCGGCTCGCCCGCCGCCGTCACCCGATGCCGAGCCCGGTCATCAGCGCCCTGGCGGTCAGCCCGAAGATGAAGAACGCCCCCCAGGTGAAGAACAGGTGGTAGGGGCCCTTCTGCAGCGAGCGGGTGAAGAGGTGGCAGACCGCCAGCACGATCGCGGGCAGCACCGAGCCGTACAGGTAGTGCAGCACCGGCCGGCGGTCCCCCAGCGCCAGCAGCACGATCCCGGCGACGATCTGCAGCCCGAGCACCGCCTGCAGGCCGGCCAGCAGCCCCCAGTACAGCCGGCCCGCGTCCCGCTTGGCGATGAACAGGCCGAGGCCCCAGAGGAACAGCACGCCCCACCCGGCGACAATCACGAAGCCCACCAGCTTGTGGAACCCGGCCATGGCCACCTTCCCGCCCGCGGGGCCCTCCGGCACCCGTCCTGGTCGCTGACGGCCAGAGTCTCCCAGGACCACGCCGATCTCGCTCGCCAAGGGAGATGGGGGTGCCGCCGCCGGTTCGCTTTCGGCGGAAGCGCTCGTCCAACCCGCGCGGTGTCGGGTACCGTGCAGGCATGAGCATCGGTCACTACAACGACAGCGTCGACCGGCCGATCGACCCGCTCGACCGGCTGCTGCGACGGCGCGTGGTCATGCTCTCCGGTGCGATCACCGGCGAGATGGCCCAGGACGTGATGGCCCGGCTGCTGTACCTGGAGGCCGAGGACCCCGAGGCCCCGATCGAGGTGCGCATCAACTCGCCGGGTGGCGACGTGATGGCCGGGCTGGCGATCCTCGACACCATGACGAACCTGTCCTGCCCGGTGACCACCACCTGCGCCGGCCTGGCCGCCTCGATGGCGTCGGTGCTGCTGGCCGGCGGGGGCACCAAGGGCCGCCGCCGCGCCACCGCCAACGCCCGCATCCTGATCCACCAGCCGTGGAGCCAGGGCTTCCAGGGGCAGGCCACCGACCTGGAGCGCACCGCCCAGGAGATCCTGCGGCAGCGTGCCCTGGTCGACGACATCCTCGCCGAGGCGACCGGGCAGACGGTCGACCGGATCCACAAGGACACCGACCGGGACACCTGGTTCTCCGCCGACGAGGCGGTCGTCTACGGCCTGATCGACGAGGTCATGCGATGACGTCGCCGCTGCCGGCCGGCCACGCGACCCGGAGGCGGTCCGGGTGAGCCGGCTGCGCGCGGTGATCGGCGCGACCCTGCGCCGCCGCCGGCAGGCGCAGGCGCGGACGCTGCGCGAGGTGGCCGACGCCGCCGGCGTGTCGCTCACCTACCTGTCCGAGGTCGAGCGTGGCCGCAAGGAGGCCTCCTCCGAGGTCCTCGAGGCGATCTGCGCCGCCCTCGGGCTGGTCCTGTCGGACCTGCTGTTCGAGGTCGCCGAGGCGCTCGTCCGCCTGGAGGTGCGCGGCTCCCTGCCGCACATCGGCTTCGTCCCGCAGCCCGCCGACCCGCTCGACGGGCGCCGCCCCGACCGGGCCGCGCCGCAGCGCCGCCCGGCCTCCGCCTCGGCCGAGGCGGAGCGCGAGTCGCTGGTGGCCGGTCCGCTGTGGCTGGAGACCCCGCCGCCGCCTCCGCCGGCCAGGGTCGCCCCGGTGATCGACCTGCGCGCCTACGCCGGCCGCCGCTCCGCCTGATCCTCACGAGCGTCCGAGGCTTCGAATCCCGCCTGGCGGGCATGATGGCGTCGGCCAAAATCGGGGAGAGGATCCGGGGACGCCCATGCGCTACGTCGAGGCCGAGGGGCTGCGCACGTCGGTGATCGGGCTCGGCGCGTGGCAGTTCGGCACGCCCGACTGGGGCTGGGGGGAGGGGTTCGGGCCCGCCGAGGCCAGGGCAATCGTCAACCGGGCCCGCCAGCTCGGCGTCACCCTGATCGACACCGCCGAGCTGTACGGCCGCGGCGAGTCCGAGCGGGTGCTCGGCGCGATCCTCGCCGAGCCGGACGCGCGCGAGCAGGTCGTGCTGGCCAGCAAGGTCGCGCCGAGCTGGCCGACCAGGGAGCGGGTCAAGGCCGCCGCGCACGCCAGCCTCGACCGGCTCGGCACCGACCGGCTCGACCTGTACCAGGTCCACTGGCCCAACCCGCTGGTGCCGCAGAGCTCCACCATGGCGGGGATGCGGGCGCTGCGCGCCGGCGGGCTGGTCCGCCACGTCGGGGTGAGCAACTACAGCCTGGGCCGCTGGCGCGACGCCGAGGCCGCGCTCGGCGCGCCGGTGGTCTCCAACCAGGTGCACTACAACCTGCTGCGCCGCAAGCCGGAACGGGACCTGCTCGGCTATGCCGCCACGCGGGGCCGGCTGGTCATCGCCTACAGCCCGCTGGCGCAGGGGGTGCTCGGCGCCCGCTACACCGCCGCCAACCCGCCCGGTGGGGTGCGCGCCACCAACCTGCTGTTCTCCGAGGAGAACCTGCGCCGCGCCGCGCCGGTGCTGGACGCGCTGCGGGAGATCGCCGCCGCCCACGACGCCACCCCCGCGCAGATCGCGCTGGCGTGGGTGATCCACCACCCGCACGTGGTCGCCATCCCCGGCGCCAGGACCGTCGCCCAGGTCGAGTCGAACGCGGCCGCAGCCGACATCGTGCTGGGCGACGACGAGTTCCTGCACCTCGGCCAGGCGGCCGACCACTTCCAGCGCGACACCCTGGTGAGCGCGACCGCGCTGGTCGGCAGGCGGGCCCGCGCGCTGCTGCGCGGCCAGCGGGCTTAACCCGAGCCCGCGTCGGGCAGCGGCAGGCGCAGCCGCACGGTGGCGCCACGGCCGGGGGCGGTGTCGAGCACCAGCCGCCCGCCGGCGGCCTCCAGCCGCTCGGCCATCGACCGCAGGCCGAGATGGCCGGTGGCCATGGCCGCCCGGCGCGCCCGGGCCTGGTCGAAGCCGACGCCGTCGTCGTGGATCTCGATCTCCAGCGCGCCGCCGTCCAGCCGCCCCCAGACCCGCACGGCGCTGGCGTCGGCGTGCTTGGCGACGTTGGCGAGCGCCTCCTGCACCACCCGGAAGACCAGCACCTCCAGGTCCGGGTCGAGCCGCCGGTCGACCTCCCAGCGGAACTCGGTCCGGCAGGCGCGCCGCTGGCCGAGCTTGTCGAGCTGCTGGCCGAGCGCGGGCGCCAGCCCCTCCCGGTCCAGCAGCGGCGGGCGCAGGTCGAACAGGAACGTCCGCGCGGCGGCCAGGCCGTGGTCGAGGTTCTCGCGGGCCTGCTTGGCGGCTGACACCAGGTCGCCGTCGGCGTCCACGCCGAGCTTGTCCAGCGCCAGCTCCAGCAGCGACAGCTGCAGCTTCGCGGCGCTGAGCGCCTGGATGGCGTCGTCGTGGAGGTTGGCGGCCAGCCGCCGCTGCTCGTTCTCCTGCGCGGTGATCAGCTGGTGGAGCAGCTGGCGGCGCTCCCGCTCGGCGCGTTCCAGGTCGGTGACGTCCAGCGCGACGCTGATCACCCCGGCGACCTCGTCGCCGCCGTCGACCGCCGGCAGCGGGGCGTAGTGCACGTTGAAGATCGTCTCGGCGTGCGGCGGCCGCGGGGTGATCTCGCGCTTGGCGGTGAGCTCCTCGCCGGCCAGCAGCCGCTGGAAGTCGGCGCGCGCCTCGGCGACGTCGCCGCGCAGCTCCTCGTAGGAGCGGCCCAGCCGCTCCGCCGGGGAGATGCCGACCCGGTCGAACGCCCGGCCGGCCGAGAAGGTGCAGCGGCCGTCGCGGTCGTAGACCGAGATGACGATCGGGGCGTTCTCGATCACCGTGCGCAGCCACGCCTCGTTGGTCTTCAGCGCCCGGGTGACCCGGTTGCGCTCGGTGACGTCCTGCGCCTGCGCCAGGAAGCCGAGCGGGCGCGCCTGGGGGTCGCACAGCACCGTGACCGCGAACTCGAGCTCCAGCTGGCTGCCGTCGGCGCGGCGGGAGCGGTGCGCCACCTCGAACGGCGGTGGCGGCCGCTCGCCGGCGCGCAGCCGCTCGACGACCTCGGCGAGCCGCGCGAACGCGGGCGCGTCGGCGACCGTGCCGGAGGTCAGCTCGGCCTCGTCGTGGCCGAGCAGCTCGCACAGCGCCCGGTTGACCCGCAGGAAGCGGCCGTCCAGCCCGACCAGCGCCATGCCGACGGCCGCCTGCTCGAAGACCAGGCCAAGATCAGCGGCGGCGGGACCGGGCCCTTCCACCGCCCCGCTGTTCGACTCCGAGTCCATTGGCCTCCCCCAGGGCGGTACTCCCAAAGCCTACTGCATTCGGCCCGGCGTTCCGCCGGTACCATCGCTTCGGAACCTCGGATGGAGCGGCCCGCCGCTGGGAGGACTGTTGAGCCGCGTCGCCGAAACGATCTTGTCGCTGCACGGCTGGGTCGCGCTGCTGGTGGTCTTCCTGCTGCCCGCGCTGGAGGCCTCCGCCTTCGTCGGGGTGGTCTTCCCCGGCGAGATCGCGGTCATCCTCGGCGGGGTGCTGGCCTTCCAGCACCGCGTCGAGCTGACGGCTGTGCTGGCCGTGGCGGTGGTCGGCGCGATCGTCGGCGACACGGTCGGCTACCTGGTGGGTCGCCGCTGGGGGCGGCGGATGCTGCAGGGCTCGCTGCGGCGCTTCGTCAAGGACCACCATCTCGACCAGGCCGAGCGGTTCCTCGGCCGCCATGGCGGCAAGGCGGTGTTCTTCGGCCGCTGGACCGCCGCGCTGCGGGCGCTGATCCCCGGGCTGGCCGGCATGTCCGGGGTCCACTACCGCACCTTCGCGATCTGGAACGTGCTCGGCGGCGGGCTGTGGGCGGCGACCTTCGTGCTGGTCGGCTACGTCGCCGGCGAGGGCTGGCGCAAGGTCGAGGACATCGCCAAGCGGGCCAGCCTGGTGCTGCTGCTGATCGTGCTGCTGGTCGCCGGCATCCTGTGGCTCGGCCGCTGGATCGCGCAGCACCCCGAGCGGTTCCGTGCCGCGGTCGACCGGCAGCTCGAGCGGCCCTGGGTGGCGCGGCTGCGCGCCCGCTACGAGCGGCAGCTCGCCTTCGTGGCGCGGCGGCTGCGGCCCGGCGGCGCGCTCGGCCTGTCGCTGACGCTGGGGCTGGTGGCCATCGGCATCGCCGGGTGGGCGTTCGGCGCGGTCGCCCAGGCGGTCCTGGCCAGCAAGGACCTCACCCTGTTCGACAGCTTCGTGCTGCACTTCTTCAGCGGCCACCGGGAGCCGTGGCTGACCGCCGTGCTGCGCGACGCCGTCGGCCTGGGCGGCTACGGCCTGCTGCTGGCGGTCGCCGTGGCGGTTGGGCTGGGGTTCCGGCTCGCCCGCGGGCGCTGGCAGCCGCTGCTGCTCCTGCTGGGCGCGTGGGGCGGCGCGGAGCTGCTGGCGCTGAGCGTCGACGCGCTGGTCAAGCGGCCCCGGCCGCCGCTGCCGCTGGTCGACGTGGACGGCTTCGCGTTCCCGTCGCGCGAGGCGACCGCGGCCGCCGCGCTGTGCGGGATGCTGGTCGCGCTGCTGGCCATCTCGACCAGCCGCTGGTCGCTGCGGGTGGCGGTGGCCACCGCCGCGATGGTCGCGCTGGTGCTGCTCGGCCTCGGCCAGGTCTACCTGGCCGCCAACTGGCTCAGCGACGTGCTCGGCGGCTACGCGCTCGGCGGGCTGTGGCTGTTCGTGCTGCTCACCGCCGTCCACACGCTGATCGGCTGGCGGGAGGGCAGCCGCGGCAACCGCGGGCAGCGGGCCGAAGTCAAGGCTTGACCTCGCCCGGCGGCCGCCCCACCATGAGCACCAGCTCCCCGGGTTCGCCTCCCGCCCCCGCGGGTAGGACACCCCCATCGACCTGAGCAAGCTCGACGCGACCGGCACGATCCCACAGGAGCGGCGGCGTATGACCACAAGCCACCACCGCGACCTGCTGCCCCCGGCGGCGCGAGCCACGCTGACCAGCACCGGCTTATAGCCACCCGACCGCCGCGCCCCCGCTGAGCCCCCGCGCTGAGCACGCGCGCGCCCGGATCCTCCCGCTGTCCACCCCTGGACGCCCGGCACGGGCGGCTGCCTGACCAGCCCCGACCGGGAACGGCCAGCCCTGCCACACCATTCGAACCGGACAAAGGAGACAGCCATGGTCATGGTTCCTCGCAAGCGTCCTCGCAAGCCCGTCGCCACCCGGCGCCCCGCCATCCGGGTGGTCGGCGCCACCTCCCGCGCCGCGGCCGGCCGTCCGGGCCACCGCGGCCTGCCGGTGGTGCTGGGGGCCTACCTGGCCGGCGCGTGCGTCGTGCTGGCCGCGGTGTTCCTCGCCTTCCCGCACCGCGCCGGCGACCCGCCCGCGCCGGGCAGCCGCACCTGGGACTACCAGCTCGAGACCGTCGCGCTGCAGGGCGGCGGCCTGCTCAACGCCTACGCCCGCGGGGCGGTGGCGGCGACCGCGTGGCTCGCCCGCGGCTCGATCGAGCGGCAGCGTGACGTCCACCGGCTCAACCTGCTCGAGTACCTGGCCGGCGAGCCCGCGGCCGCCGCCACCGGCCGCTGGCTCCAGGCGCACCGGCTGGCGCTGGAGGGCGCCACCATCGCGCTGCTGGTCGGCCTGGCCGCCTGGGGGGTGCTGCGCCGCCCGGCCGACCGCCGCTGGATGGCCGCCATCCTGCTGCTGCTGGCGGTCACCGCGCTGGTCACCCGGCCGCTCAGCGCGACCCGTCTGGCCGGCCAGGCGGGCGTGGCGGTGCCGAACCTGGTGCTGCGCGCCGCCGTCCAGGGCGACCCGACCCAGGAGCTGCGCGGCGGCACCCTGCAGGTCCAGCAGGCGCTCGCCACCGACTACTGGACCTCGTTCGTCGCCGAGCCGCTGTCGCGCCTGCAGACCGGCACCACCGTGCTGGCCACCGCGGCGCCGACCCGCAAGCCCGGCGTGCTGGGCTACCTGCGCGGCCGGATCGGCGCGGTGAACGCCTGGGCGATCGGCCGCCACGGCGTCGAGCGGGCGGTCATCTCGACCTTCGCGGTGGCCTACGTGCTGCCGTTCGCGCTGCTGCTGTGCGCCCTGGCGATGCTGGCGAGCTGCGCGCAGGCGCTGGTGTTCCTGCTGTGCCTGGCCGCGCCGGTCGCCGTGTCGCTGGCGGTGGAGCCGCGCTGGCGCCGGGCGGCGCTGCGCTGGTGGCTCGCGCCGCTGGCGGCCACCGTCGGGCTGCTGGCCGCCGCCGCGCTCGCCTCGTTCCTGGTGGTCCGGCTCGCCGAGCTGCTGCACGCCTCCGACGAGTACGCCGGCCTGCTGCTGGCCGGCTCCGCCTGGCCCGCCCTGGCCGGCATCCTGCTGGCCCGCCGCTTCCTGCGCCGCCGCGCCGGCCGTGGCCGCGACCTGGCCGTGCGGGGAGGTG
>DASVXQ010000341.1:0-27219 GCA_036392615.1 Actinomycetes bacterium
AGCAGCGCCGCGGCCAGCAGCGGCCGTGCCGCCACGCCGAGCTCGGCCTCCAGCAGCACGAAGGCGCCCACCCCGAGCACCGCGCCGAGCCCGGCGCCGGCGGCCAGGGCGCGCGCCAGCCGGGTGCGGATCAGGGAGCCACGGTCGATCGGCGCGGTCAGCAGCCACTGCACCTCCGGCAGGCGGAAGACCACCGGGCCCTGCCAGGTGGCGTGGCGCACGGCGGCGAGCAGGGCGAGCAGCAGGGTGGCCACGCCGATGCGCGCCAGCCCGCCGCCGGTCAGCCAGGCCGCCGTGGAGCCGCTCGCCGGCCGCTGGCGCAGCAGCCGGAAGGCGACCACCACGCCGATCACCACGTAGAGGACCGCGCCGTAGAGCGCGATGAACCGGTCCGAGCGCTGCCCGGCCGAGCGGTGCGAGCGGCGCAGCCGCCGCAGCAGCCCCACCACCGGGCCGGCCGGTAGCGGCCCCGCCGCGACGCTCACGCCTCGCCCCTCATCGTAGGCCGAGGCGGACCGCGTGCTCGCCGTCCACCACCGGCCGGTAGTCGCCGCTGGCCAGCACCTGGCCGTCGTGCAGCACCACCGCCCGGTCGGCCAGTCCCTCGGAGAACCACAGCTGGTGGGTGCTCAGCAGGATGGCGATGCCCTCGGACTTGGCCTCCTCCAGCAGCTCCTTGAGGTTGGCCTGCGAGGGCGGGTCGAGCCCGACCACCGGCTCGTCCAGCAGCAGCACCCCGAAGGGCCTGACCAGCGTGCAGGCCAGCTGGGTCTTCTGCCGCATGCCCCTGGAGAGCTGCACCGGCAGGAAGTCGCGTCGCTCACCGAGCTCGAAGGCCTCCAGCAGCACATCGATCCGCTGGTCGAGCCCGTCGCCCACGCCGTGCGCGAGGCCGACCAGCTCGAGGTGCTCGGCCACGGTCAGGTCGTCGTAGAGCAACGGGCTGTCCGGCACGAACGCCAGCGCCGAGCGCGCCCGGTGGGCGTCGGGCGCGCGGTGGATGTCGACCCCGGCGACGGTCACGCTGCCGGAGGTCGGCTCGAGCTGGCCGGCCGCCAGCCGCATGGTGGTGGTCTTGCCGGAGCCGTTGTGGCCGATCAGCGCCACGCACTCCCCCGCGGCCACCTCGAGGTCGAGGCCCTCCAGGGCGACCACGTCGCCGTAGCGCTTGGACAGCCGGCTGAGGGCGATCACCGGAGACGTCGGCATGGCGCCAACCCTACTCCCAGGCGACCCGGGCCACCGGGGTCAGCGGATGATCCGCTCGGTGACCACCACCGCGAAATAGGTGAGCGGGAAGGCCATCAGCAGCGAGACCACCCGGTCGAGCACGCCGCCGTAGCCGATCACCAGCGTGCTGGTGGCGGTGGTCCCGAACGCGCGCTTGACGAAGGCATCGGTCAGGTCGCCCCAGAGGCTGCCGAGCCCGGTCATCACCACCAGCACCACCACCACCACCATCGGCCAGCTCTTGGGCACCGCCACCCACAGCAGCGCCACCGCCGCCGCCGAGCCGAGCAGGTTGCCGAGCGCGCCAGACCAGGTCTTGCCCGGGGCCATCTCCTGGAGGAGCTGCGGGGTCTTCAGCACCTGGCCGACCACCCAGGAGCCGATGTCCGAGACCGCCACCGCGATGGTGACCACCACCAGGAAGTTGAGCCCCAGCGGCTCGGAGGACTTGACGAACACGATGTATGCCATCGGCAGGCCGACGTAGACGTAGGCGAACAGCGTGTCGGCCACCTGCCGGTGCGCGTCGGTCAGCTCGCGCGAGAGCACCGGCAGCAGCGTCAGCAGGATCAGAAAGCCGAACGGCAGGAACACCACGTAGCTGCCGAAGAAGGCGGCCACCAGCAGGCCGACCTCGCCCCAGAGCATCAGCAGCAGCGCGTAGCGGCGCTGGATGCCGGCGATCCGCACGATCTCCGAGGAGCCCTGGAGGACCACGTAGGTGGCCAGCAGGAACGACACGAACCCGCCGATGAACACCGCGATCACGAACAGCGGACCGATCACGAACCAGACGCGGGCGCGCAGGAACAGCGTGGAGCGCCGCAGCACCCGCAGCGACCAGCGCCTTCTGGCGACCAGCACGGCCGCGAAGCCGGCCAGCAGCAGGACCACGACGCGCAGCAGGACGGGCAGGAAGAGGTCGTTGGCGAAGGGGTTGTTGGGCACCGGACCGCTTACGCCCCTTCCCAGCGCTTGACCATCTCCTGGGCCCGTGCGACGCCCTGCTCGGCCTTGCGGACCAGCTCGCCGTAGTCGTTGCCCGGCGGGATCGGCGGCCCGATGCCGATCACCACGCCGCCCGGCAAGGGGATGAACGCGCCCTTGGGCATCACGTGCTCGAGCCCGTGCAGGTACATCGGCACCACCGGCACCTGCGCGTCCACGGCGACGTAGGCGAAGCCCCGCTTGAAGCCGGTCGCGCCGGTGCCGCGTGAGCCGGACGGGAAGATCAGCACCGACCAGCCCTTGCCGATCAGCTCCTTGAGCATCATCAGCGACTTCCGGCTCGACGCCCCGGTGCGCACGAACGGCACCGTGCCGAGCGCCAGCGACGCGGCCGCACCCTTCAGCCTGGTGGTGTAGAAGTAGTCGGCCGCGGCGGCGACCACCAGCCGCCGGCGGATCCTGCCGCCGAGCGCCGCCAGGCAGACCGGCGCGTCGAAATGGCTCTGGTGGTTGGCCACGAACACCGCCGGGCCCTTGAGCTTGCCCAGGTTGCTGCGGCCGACCACCGTGTAGGGCGAGATGAAGTGGAGGATCGGCAGCAGCGCGCCGCGCTGGATCGCGGAGCGGGCGAGGCGCGCCGGCGGGGTGCGCGCCCACGCGTCCGACGCGAACAAGGCTGTCTCCGACCGGTCCGAGGCGGCCTGGTCCCGCTGACCTCCGTTGCTCACGTACCCTCCCACGCCGCGCTGAGATCCGCATTGAACCAGACCGCGAAGCGACGGGGTGGTTACGACCTGGAGCACGCCGCTCGGGATGTTCGATCACATTCGCGGGAAATGATCTCCGCTCGGCGCGCATGGCAAGCTGTGCCGATGACCACCGGCGACGACCTGCGACGCTTCGACCGGCGGCTGATCGAGTGCCGCCGCTGCCCCCGCCTGGTCGCCTGGCGCGAGCAGGTCGCGCGCGAGAAGCGTGCCGCCTTCCGCGACTGGGACTACTGGGGCCGGCCCGTGCCCGGGTTCGGCGACCCGGCCGCCCGCATGCTGATCCTCGGCCTGGCGCCGGCCGCGCACGGCGGCAACCGCACCGGCCGGGTGTTCACCGGCGACCGCTCCGGCGACTGGCTGTTCGCCTCGCTGTGGCGCACCGGCTTCGCCAACCAGCCCACCTCGGTCTCGCGCGACGACGGGCTGGCGCTGGCCGACTGCTACATCACCGCCCCGGTCAAGTGCGCCCCGCCGGCCAACAAGCCGCTGCCCGAGGAGCGCGACAACTGCGCCTCGTGGCTCGAGGAGGAGCTGGGCCTGCTGCCGCGCATCCGCGTGGTGGTCGCCCTCGGCAGCTTCGCCTGGGACACGGCTCTGCGCCACCTCGGCCCCGTCCGCCCCAAGCCCCGCTTCACCCACGCCGCCGAGACCGCCCTCCCCCACGGCCGCACCCTGCTCGGCAGCTACCACGTCAGCCAGCAGAACACCCAGACCGGCAAGCTCACCCAAGCCATGCTCGACGCCGTCTTCCTCAGGGCCCGGGAACTGCTGAAGGAGGGTCAGTGATGGATCGCGACGGCGCGGCGCGCAGGCTCGTCCAGGTCGCCAAGCGCTCGGCCAGCTTGGTCAGCTCTAGGCTCCCGGTCGCGACGGTGACGACCAGCTCGACGGCGTCATCGACTGAGGATGCCTCCAGCTCGAAGCCATTCAGGTCGTAGAACACCAATGCTGCCGCCCAGGCGAGACGATTGTTGCCGTCCACGAGAGCACGATTCCGCGCGATCGCTTCCAGCAGCGCGGCAGCCTTCTCGTGGATGGTGGCGTAGGCGTCCTTGCCGAAGGCGCTCGCCCGTGGGCGGTGCGCCGCTGCGTCGAGCAGACCGATATCCCTTACAGCCGGCGAGTCGATCAACTCCGCAGCGATCGTCAGCAAATCCTCGACGGTGAGGTATTCCATGCGGTCGCTCAGACGTCTTTGAGGCGATCGAGGATCTCGACGTTCCGCGGCCCGATGCGACGGATCGCCGCCAGCACCCGGTCGGAGTGATCCTGCCGCGCGATGCGCTCCTGGATGGCCAGCCGCACAACCTCATGCATCGATCGGCCCTCACGCTCTGCCTGCCTGCGCAGGAGAGCCATCTCTTCGTCCGTGAGCCGGAGTGTCATCGCCATGCGCTGATGATACCGCAGTGATACCACCCTCGTTCGACCCTTCGATGGGCGGTTTCTCCGCAGGGGCGAGCCGACTAAGCTGGCGGTCTGCGGACTTTCCGGGCCATGGCGAGAGGAGCGAGGGGTGGCCGGCGTCGAGGGGGATTTGGGCGCCGATGCGGCGGTGCTGACACGGGAGTACGAGCGGCTGCGGGCGCTCGAGCCCGCCGGGCTGTCCGGCGAGGAGCTGGAGCGGCTGGCCGACGCCGCCTGGTGGCACTCGCGGGCCCAGGAGTCCTTCAGCGCGCGGCAGCGGGCCTACTCGGCCTACGCGGCGGCGGGCGACGACCCGAAGGCCTCCTGGTGCGCCGGGCGGCTGTGCGTCGAGCACTTCATGCGCGGGGAGCCGTCGGTCGCCGCGGGCTGGCTGATGCGGGCGCAACGGCACCTCCGCGACCAGCCGGAATGCGTGCAGCACGGCTTCCTGGCGCTGTGCGAGGGCGCGGTGGCGCAGTTCGGCGGCCGCTCCGACGAGGCGGTGGCCCACGGCGAGCGGGCCGTCGAGCTGGGCCAGCGCTACGGCGACCGGAACCTGGTGGCCATGGGGATCCACGTCCAGGGCATGGCGCACATCACCGCCGGCCGGGTGGAACACGGCATGGCGCTGCTCGACGAGGCGATGACCTCGGTGATCGCCGGCGAGCTGAGCCGGTACTTCACCGGCGTGATCTACTGCAACGTCCTGGCCACCTGCCTGGCCGTGGCCGACATCGGCCGGGCGACGGAGTGGAACAAGGCGTCCATGGCCTGGTGCGACTCGCTGCCGGAGGACGCGCCCTTCCCCGGCTTCTGCCGGCTGAACCGGATCGAGGCGGCCAGCCTCCGCGGCGCCTGGTCGGAGGCCGAAGCCGAGGCGCGCCGCGCCTCGGCGGAGCTGACCTTCAACCCGATGGCGGCCGGCCACGCCTACTACCAGACCGGCGAGATCCGGCGGCGGATCGGCAACCTCGACGGCGCCGAGGAGGCCTTCACCCGCGCGCACGAGCTGGGCTACCAGCCGCAGCCGGGGCTGGCGCTGCTGCGGCTCGCCCAGGGGCGGGCGCGGGCGGCGCTGGGCGCGCTCTCGCTGGCGGTGGCGGGCGAGTCGGCCAGCCGGCTGCGCCGGGCGCGCCTGCTGGCCGCCCAGGTGGAGGTGGCGATCGTCGCCGGTGAGCTGGGCGTCGCCGCCGCGGCCGCCGACGAGCTGGAGGCCATCGCGGCCGACTTCGGCACGCCCGCCCTGCGGGCCTCGGCGGCGATGGCGCGCGGCGCCCTGCGGCTCGCCCAGGGCGAACCGGCCGAGGCCATCGAGGCGCTGCGCGAGGCCTGCGCGACCTGGCAGGAGCTGCGCCTGCCGTACGAGACCGCCCAGGCGCGGCTGCTCTACGGGGTGGCGATCGGCAGAGCCGGCCACGCCGACGACGCCCGCTTCGAGCTGCGCGCGGCGCAGGGGGCGTTCGAGCGTCTCGGGGCGGTGCTCGAGGCCCGCCGCGCGGCCGAGCTGCTGGCCGCGCCGCGCGGGCTGCCCGGCGGGCTGAGCGCGCGCGAGGCCGAGGTGCTGCGGTTGGTCGCCGCCGGCAGGACCAACCGCGAGATCGCCGCCGAGCTCACCCTCAGCGAGCACACCGTCGCCCGCCACCTCCAGAACATCTTCGCCAAGCTGGGCGTCTCGTCCCGCGCGGCGGCGACCGCCTTCGCGGTCGAGCACGGCCTCGGCTGAGCAGCCACGGCGCGGCGCCGCACGGCGATGGTCAATTCTGACCACTGTGCCGCACCAACGATTGGCTGATCCCGGCGATGCCGCCGCTGACCTGGGGATCTACGTTCCTCCACAGGACTTCGACAGAGGAGGAACCATGAACGGCAACGGAGCCTCGGAACGGTTCGACACGGTGGTGGTCGGCGGCGGGCAGGCCGGCCTGGCAATGGGCTACCAGCTACGGCGACGCGGCCAGCGGTTCGTGATCCTGGAGGCCGCCGACCGGATCGGCGACTCCTGGCGCAAGCGCTGGGACTCGCTGCGGCTGTTCACGCCGGCGCGGCACGACGGCCTGCCCGGCTGGGACTTCCCGGCGCCGGGCTGGTCGTTCCCCACCAGGGACGAGATGGCCGAGTACCTGGAGGCCTACGCCGCGCGCTTCGAGCTGCCGGTGCGCACCGGCATGCGGGTGGACGGGCTGCGCCGCGAGGGCGACCGGCTGGTGGTCACCGCCGGCGACCACGCCTTCGAGGCGGACAACGTGGTGGTGGCCTCCGGCGCCTACGAGCGGGCCAAGCTGCCCGCCTTCGCCGCGGACCTCGACCCGGGCATCGCCCAGCTCCACTCCAGCCGCTACCTCGGTCCGTCGCAGCTCCGCGAGGGCGGCGTGCTGGTGGTCGGCGCGGGCAACTCCGGCGCCGAGATCGCGCTGGAGAGCGCCGCCAACGGCCACCCCACCTGGCTGTCGGGCAGGCCGGTCGGCGAGATCCCGTTCCGCATCGAGGGGACCGCCTCGCGGCTGCTGCTGGAGCGGCTGGTGATCCGCTTCGTGTTCTACCGCGTGCTGACGGTCAGGACGCCCGCCGGCCGCAAGGCGCGCTCGCAGCGGGCCAGCCAGGGCGCCCCGCTGATCCGCACCAAGGCCGCCGACTTCGAGGCCGCCGGGATCGACCGGGTCGCGCGGGTGGCCGGCGTGCGCGACGGCTGGCCGGTGCTGGAGGATGGCCGCCTGCTCCAGGTCGCCAACGTGGTCTGGTGCACCGGCTTCGAGCACAACTTCTCCTGGATCGACCTGCCGGGCGTGGGCCGGCACGAGCCGCCGCACGAGCGCGGCGTCGTCCAGGGCGAGCCGGGCCTGTACCTGCTCGGGCTGCACTTCCTCTACTCGCTGTCGTCGGCGATGATCCACGGCGTCGGCAGGGACGCCGACCACATCGCCAGGCACATCGCGGCGCGGACCGCCGCCCGCCGGCGGCCGGGCGAGCGCGTCGCGGTCAGCGCCTGAGGCGGGGAGCTCCGATCGGCCGGCGCGGCGCTCAGCCGCGCTGGTTGATCAGCGCCTGGGAGGCCACGGTGAGGTAGTCGAGCAGCATGGCGCGCAGTGGCTCGGGCAGCTCCAGCGAGTCGACCGCCTCGGTCATGTGGCGCAGCCAGGCGTCGCGCTCGGCCTGGCCGATGGCGAAGCGGGCGTGGCGCATGCGCAGCGCCGGGTGGCCGCGCCGCTGGCTGTAGGTGCTCGGGCCGCCCCAGTACTGGACGAGGAACTGCCGCAGCCGCTCCTCGGCGCCGGCGAGGTCCTCCTCCGGGTAGAGCGGCCGCAGCAGCGGGTCGGCCGCCACGCCCTGGTAGAAGCGCGAGACCAGCCGGCGGAAGGTCTCCTCGCCGCCGACCGCGTCGTAGAAGGTGATCTGCTCGGGGGTGGTCACCTCCCCAAGCTACCCTCCGGCGGCGAGCTGGCGCAGGGCGACCCCTGCGTAGGTGGCGACCCCGACCGGCAGCGCGTCCTCGTCGAAGACCACCTGGCGGGAGTGGTTCGAGGGGGCCTGCTCGGGATCCAGCCCGGGCGTGCAGGCGCCCAGGAAGCCCATCGCCCCGGGCACCCGCTGGAGCACGTAGGAGAAGTCCTCCGAGCCCATCACCGGGTTGGGCAGGTCGTGGACGCGGTCGGCGCCGACCAGCTCGGCGGTGGTGCCGGCGAGCAGGTCGACCGCGGCGGCGTCGTTCACCGTCACCGGGTAGCCGGCCTCGACGTCGACCTCCACGGTGGCGCCGTGGGCGGCGGCGATGCCCTCCGCCAGCCGCGAGATCGCCGCGCGCAGCGCCTGCCGGTTCTGCTCCGAGAGGGTCCGCATGGTGCCGGACATCTCGGCCGTCTCCGGGATGATGTTGTGGGTGGTGCCGGCCGCGATCCGGGCGATGGTGATCACCGCCGGGTCGAACACGTCCACCCGCCTGGTCACCAGCAGCTGCAGCGCCTGCACGATCTCGCAGGCGACCGGCACCGGGTCCAGCGACCGGTAGGGCGCGGAGGCATGGCCGCTGCGGCCGCGCACCTCGATGTCGATCCGGTCGCCGGAGGCCATCGTCGGGCCGGCCCGCAGGTTCAGCGTGCCGCTCTCGTACTGGGTGCTGATGTGCAGCGCGAAGGCGGCGCTGACCGGGGCGGCGCCCTCGGCGGCCCGCTCGAGCAGGCCCTCGTCGAGCATGAAGCGGGCGCCGTGCAGCCCCTCCTCGCCGGGCTGGAACATGAACGCCACCCGGCCGGCGATACGCTCGCGGCGCGCGGCCAGCAGCCGGGCGGCGCCGGCCAGCATGGCCACGTGGGTGTCGTGCCCGCAGGCGTGCATCCTGCCCTGCTCCTGCGAGGCGAACTCGAGCCCGCTGTCCTCCAGCAGCGGCAGCGCGTCCATGTCGCCGCGCAGCAGCACGGTCGGCCCGGGCCTGGCGCCGTCCAGCAACGCGAGCACCGAGGTCACCGACTCGCCCGTACGGACCTCGAGACCGAGGTCCGCCAGCTCGTCGAGGATCGCGCGCTGGGTGCGCGGCAGCTGGAGGCCGACCTCGGGGTGGCGGTGCAGCGAGCGGCGCAGCGCCAGGGTCCGCGGTTGCAGCGCCCTGGCCTCGTCGAGCAGCCCGTCGAGCTTGACGTCCTCGATCATCCGCAACCCCTATCGCTGGGTCTCGAGCTTGACCACCAGGTCGTCCATGAACTTCTCGCGGGCCTCCGGCGCGGCCCCGGCGACCGCCATGCCGATCAGATAGGTGGTGACCGGCGCGGCGCGGCGCTCGGACGAGTGCGCGGCCACGCGGGCCAGCTCCAGGACCGCCTCGATCTCGCCCTCGCCGATGCTGGGCGCGTCAGGCCCCAGCAGCGAGCGCACCTTCTCGATGAACTCCTCCATTGCTCGTCCTCCCGGGTCGAGCCCGCCGCGGCGCACGGCGGCGGCACCTGGCGGATGGGTGAACTCCAAGACGTTACCCAATCGGGCCGCCCTGGCCACCCGGCCGGGCCAGGAAGGCCGCCAGGTCGGCCGGATCGTCGAGGTCGACGAACGAGGCTCCGTCAGGGTCCACCCGCCGCCACTCCGGCTCCTCGAGCACCCTGGTGCGCAGCGCGCCGAGCAGCCCGCGCAGCGACCGGTCGGCGCCCGCCGCGAGCATGGCCTCCGCGGCCTCCAGGGCCGCGGCGCGCTGGTACACCGCCACCAGCGGCTCGAGCCTCGGGCCGCGGCGGCAGGCGACCGCCTGGAAGCCCTCGCGCCCGGCCACCAGCAGGTCGAGCAGGGCGGGCAGCAGCAGCGGGTGGTCGGCGGCCAGCAGCAGCATCCAGGGCGGGTCGACCGCGCGCAGCGCCGAGACGAGCGCCTCCAGCGGCCCGCGCCCCGGGTCGGCCACCCAGCCGGCGCCGGCAGCCGGCGCCAGCGCCGCGGCCGGGTGCCCCTCCGGCGCGACCACGACCACCGGCTCGGCCAGCCGAGCGGCCGCGGCGATCGCCTGGCGGGCCAGCTCGACGCCGCCGACCGGCATGGTCGCCTTGTCCCTTCCCATGCGCCGGCTCGCCCCGCCGGCCAGCACCGCGGCGGCCAGCGGCCCGGTCGTCGCCGGCATGTCCCGCCCAGCTGCCACCACAGATACTCCCTGGTCGAGGCCACAGATAAGGCATCTACCTGATGCCGGCGCCTACCTCAGAAGCGGATCCTCGAAGCAACCGGAGCCAACCCGGGACCGACCATCGAACGAGGAGCCACCGACATGCCGTACCCCGACGCTACCAGCGCCGTGGCCGCCCGACGGCCCGCACCGGTTCCCGGAGCCGGGGGGTAGTCGGGGGTGCCTGCTACGCTGCTTCACATGCTCGCGGGCCGGACCGGGCTGTGCCCGGTGATGGTGGGGCGCGGCATGGAGCTGGCGCGCCTCCACCGAGCGCTCGCCGCCGACGCGACGCAGGTCGTGCTCGTCAGCGGCGAAGCCGGCGTCGGCAAGACCCGGCTGCTGCGCGAGCTGGCCGCCACCCTGCCGCCGGGCACCAGGGTGCTCGCCGGCCAGGCCAGCCAGGGCGTGCCCGCCCGGCCCTTCCAGCTGCTGCTCGAGGCGATCGCGCCGAGCGTCGCCGGCTGGCGCGAGATTCCCCACCGGCTGGCCGACCGCGAGGAGCCGCTGCGCCTGCTGCTGCGCCCGATCGTGCCGCACCTGGAGCCGTGCTCGGAGCGCGAGTTCACCCACGAGGAGCTGCTCGGCGCCGCGATCGCGCTGGTCGAGGACCTGCTCATCGGCGCCGGCCGCGGCGTGCTGGTGTTCGAGGACCTCCACTGGGCCGACGCCCAGAGCGTCGCGCTGTTCGGCCGCCTGGCGATGGTGCCGAGCCTCAGCGCCCTGCTGATCGGCAGCCTCCGGCCCGAGGCGGTCGACCGCCGGCACCCCCTGGTGGCCACCCTGTCCGAGCTGCGGCGCCAGCGCGAGGTCACCGCGGTGGCGCTGGACCGGCTCGACCAGCACGGCGTGGCCGAGCTGCTGGCCGCCGTCCACGGGCACCCGGTGCCGTTCCGGGTGGCCGAGGCGATGCACCGCCGCACCGGCGGCAACCCCTTCTTCCTCGAGGAGCTGCTCGCCACCGCCGGCGACGCCGACCCGGAGCGGCTGGTGGACCTGCCGCTGCCGTGGAACCTGTCCGAGGCGGTGCTGCGGCGGCTCGACCACCTCGGACCGGCGCAGCGGCGCGTGGTCGAGGCCGCCGCCGTGCTCGGCGAGCGGATCCCCTTCGACCTGCTGGCCGCGGTCACCGGTAGCGACGAGAACGAGCTGATCGACACCCTGCGCAAGCTGGTGGCGGACGGCGTGGTGCTGGAGGACGAGCCCGACGTGTTCCGCTTCCGGCACGCGCTGACCCGCGAGGCGATCGCCGGCGAGCTGCTCGGCCGCGAGCGGCGCCGGCTGCACGAGAAGGCCCTCGCCGGGCTGCACGAGGCCGGCTCCAGCGACTGGGCCGCGATCGCCTGGCACGCCCGCGGCGCCGGCCGCTACGACGACCTGGTGACCGCCGCGCGGACCGGCGTGGCCCACTACCTCCAGCGCGGCGCCAGCCTGGAGGCCCTGCGGCTGGCCGAGGAGGGCCTCGCCGAGGCCGGCGCCGACCTGGAACTGGAGATGCACGCCTCCAAGGCGGCCTGGCTGGTGGGCCTGATCGACGTGGCCATCGAGCACGGGGAGCGCTGGCACGCCGCCGCGCGGCGCGAGGGCGGCCCGGAGCGCGAGGTCGCCGCGCTGATCCACCTGGCACGGCTCTACCACGAGGCCGACGACACCGAGCGCGAGTGGGAGGCCGTCTGGTCCTGCATGCGGGTGGCCGAGCCGCTCGGCGGCGAGCCGCTGGCCCGCGCCTACGCGCTGGTCTCCGAGGCGTACATGCTCGGCGAGCGGCACGACGAGGCGATCGAGTGGTCCGACCGGGCGCTGGAGCTGGCCGGCCAGATCGGCTTCGCGCCGGCCCGGGTCACCGCGCTGGTCAACAAGGGCGCCGCGCTGATCGAGCTGCCCGGCAGCCGGCGGGAGGGCATCGCCCTGCTGGAGCAGGCGGTCGCCGAGGCGGAGGCGGCCGGCTTCGACCTGCTGTTGCACCGGGCGCTGCACAACCTGCTGTGGGGCACGCTCGGCCTGTGGTCGCCGGAGCGCAGCCGCCAGGCCCTGCGCTCGCTGCGCGAGCTGAGCGAGCGTACCGGCCGCGGCAGCGCCCAGGGCCAGCTGCACCTGATCGCGCTGGAGATCGCCGCGGTCGAGGGCGACCTGGCCGCCGCCAAGGCCGCCCTGGAGGCCGAGCACCGCATGCGCCTGGCCGGGATGGACCACGCGATCCCGGTGCAGCTGGCCCACTGGCGCGTCCGGCTGGCGCTGGAGGGCGACGACCTGGCCGAGGCCGAGGCCGCCCTGGGCGACCACCCCGCCAACGGCGAGCGCGGCGGCGACGCGTACATGGCCAGCTCCCACGCGCTGCTGCGGCTGGAGCTGGCGGCGCGCCGCGGCGACCTGGACGGCGTCCGCGCCCAGCTCGACCGCCTCGGCGCGCAACCGGTCGCGTCGGTCTGCTGCGCGCTGCACGCCGGCCTGGACTGGCTGTCGCCCGGCGTGCTGGCGGCCATCCGCGCCGGCCTGGACCCGGCGGTCGCGCGCGCCTTCGTGGCCGAGGTCCAGCGGGCCGCGGTGGAGCGCTTCCCCGCCTACCACGGCGAGCTAGCCGACGACGGCAGCCCGCAGGGCGCCGTGCGCCGCCACCTGGAGGCCGCCCTGCTGGAGGCGGAGGGTGACCTGGAGGGCGCCGCCGAGGCCTACCTCGCCGCCGGCGCGGTCGCCACCCAGCGCCCGATGCCCCTGCGCGCCGACTGCCAGCTCGGCGCGGCGCGCTGCCTGCTGGCGCTGGGGCGCGCCGAGCTGGCCAAGGCGCACGCGCTGGCCGCCGAGGAGCTGCTGCGCCGCTGGCCAGGCTGGCGCCTGGAGGAGGCGCGGGCGCTGCGGTCGCAGCACCGCGCCGGGTCGCGGCGTGCCTCGGGCCCGCTCACCCCGAGGGAACGCGAGGTCGCCCAGCTGGTGGCCGAGGGGCTGAGCAACGGTGAGGTCGCCAAGCGGCTGTTCATCTCCACCAAGACCGCCTCGGTGCACGTCTCCAACATCCTCGGCAAGCTCGGCATGAGCTCGCGGACCGAGATCGCCGCCTGGGCGGTCGGCACCGGCCTCGCCACCGTGAGCCAGACGCGCCGCTGACCCGGCCGCCGAGCGCCGGACCAGCGCCTCCGTACAATGGGCGTTGGTCCGGTTCCGAGCGATCGGGAGTCGATGAAGCGTCTGCTGCTGCTGCGCCACGCCACCACCGAGCACACCGGGAAGCGCCTGTCGGGCTGGACTCCCGGCATCCGCCTGGGCAGCCAGGGACTCCGCGAGGCGCGGGCGCTGGCCGAGCGCCTCGCGCCGGTCGAGATCCAGGCGATCTACTCGAGCCCGCTGGAGCGCTGCCAGGAGACTGCCGCCGCGGTGGCGGAGCCACGCGGGCTCAAGGTCGGCACCATCGAGGAGGTCGGCGAGGTGCGCTTCGGCGACTGGACCGGCAGGCAGCTGGGCGAGCTGGCCAAGACCGACCTGTGGCGCACGGTGCAGATCCATCCCTCCGGCGCGCGCTTCCCCGGCGGCGAGTCGATCCACGAGATGCAGACCCGCGCGGTGGCCGCCTGCGAGCGGCTGCGCGCCGCCCACCCGGAGGACGACACCGTGGCGGTGTGCAGCCACGCCGACGTGATCAAGGCGATCGCCGCCCACTACCTCGGCCTGCACCTCGACCTCTTCCAGCGCCTGGTGGTCAGCCCCGCCAGCATCACCGCGATCGGCTTCGGCCCGGTGCCGTATCTGCTGCGGCTGAGCGACACCGGGATGACCGGCGACCTCAACCCGCCCAAGGAGTCCCCCGAGCGGGCCGGGACGGGGCAGGACGGGGAGCGGGACGATGCCCCCGAGTGACCTGGACCCGGTGACCCGCCTGACCGCCGACGCGGTCGGCGAGCCGGGCTCGCGCACCTTCCTGCTCCAGGCCGCCTCCGGCCCTCAGCAGGTCACCCTGCTGGTCGAGAAGGACCAGGTGCGGGTGCTGGCCGAGCGGGTGATCGCCTGGCTGCCGGAGCTGGCCGCCGAGGCGCCCGAGGACCCGGGGGAGGTGCGCGCCGCCGAGACCGCCGACCTGAGCCTCTACGAGCCGGTCGAGCCGGACTTCCGGGTCGGCCAGCTGGCGCTGACCTACGACCGCGAGCGGGACCGGGTGGTGCTGGTCGCCACCGAGCTGGTGCCGCGGGACCCCGAGCTCGGCGAGCCCGAGCGCGAGGCCAGGGAGGTGCGCCTGTGGGTCACCCGCCCGCAGCTGCGGGTGATGGCGCGCCACGGCGCCCAGGTGGTGGAGCAGGGGCGCAAGCCGTGCCCGCTGTGCGGCAACCCGCTGGATCCGACCGGCCACGTCTGTCCCGCCCAGAACGGCCACCGCCCGACCGTCGTGTGACGTGAGCGAGGTGTTCGATCCCTCCTCGGCGCTGGAGCTGCTGACCGGGGGCGAGCTGGAGGTGCTGGGACGCATCCCCTGGGCCTCCAACGCCACCCTGCTCGCGCGGGTCTGCCTCGGCGAGGCCGAGCGCCTGGCGATCTACAAGCCGCGACGCGGCGAGCAGCCGCTCTGGGACTTCCCCAACGGCACCCTGTACTGCCGCGAGGTGGCCGCCTACCTGGTCAGCGAGGCGCTGGGATGGGGGCTGGTGCCGCCGACCGTCCGCCGCGGCGGTCCCTTCGGGATCGGCTCGGCGCAGCTCTACGTCGAGGCGGACGCCCAGCTCACCGCCTTCGAGCTGGTGGAGCACGGCAACCGGGCGATGCCGCTGGTGGCGGCGTTCGACGCGCTGATCAACAACGCCGACCGCAAGGGCGGCCACTGCCTCGCGGAGACGGTCGACGGCCGCGTCTGGGCGATCGACCACGGCGTCTGCTTCCACACCGAGCCGAAGCTGCGGACCGTGCTGTGGGACTTCGCGGGCCAGGAGCTGCCCGCCCGGGTGGTCGCCGATCTGGAGCGCCTGGCGGCCACGCTCCGTGACGGCCCGCTGCGGCGTGAGCTCCGCGGGCTGCTCGAACCCGACGAGATCGCCGCGCTCGGCGCGCGCGCCGCGAGGCTCTCCAGCACGGGTTGCTTCCCGATGCCGAGCGGCCGGCGGCCGTACCCCTGGCCATTGGTCTGACCAGCGCATCTCAAGCCGATTTGGGCAGAGCTGCCGGCAGCAGCGAAAATGGATGCAGCGCGTCGTACCGCCAATGGCGGGACAAGCTGAGAGAATTCTTATGAACACCCCCCAAAGGCATGACGTACGATGCGGCCGCTCGACCACTTTTTCAGGTCCTGAGCTGCGTGTACGTGTCGACGGGGCCTCGCTCGTCCATCGGGTCCCCGTGGCCGACAGGTGGGAGGTGTACGAGCGTAGGTACCTCGTAACGACGGCACAAGCCATTTTCCCCCCCGGTTCTGCGGGCCGCTTGAGGCCGTGACGCGGCCGGCACGGCTGCCGTCTCGAAGGTTGATCGCCCGGGCGCTGCGGTGGGATCCCGGGCGACCGTCTCCAAAGAGGAGGTCGATGTCTATGAAAAACTTGCGCTCGCTGCGCTGGATCGTCCTGATATTGGGACTGGCACTGATCGCCGCCGCCTGTGGTGGCGGCGGCGGAGGCGGGGGCGGCAACAACTCCAGCTCCAACAACATCAAGCAGGGCGGCACCCTCAACTACGCCGCCGACCAGGAGCCAACCGGCTTCAACCCGCTCACCTCGAAGGACAACGGCACCTCGGTGCTGTGGGTGGTCAACCGGGTCTATCCGAGCGTGTTCCACTCGAAGCCTGACTACACGGTGGAGCTCGACAGCGACCTGATGCAGAGCGCCGACCTGACCAGCCAGGACCCGCAGACCATCACCTACAAGATCAAGCCCGACGCGGCCTGGTCCGACGGGACGCCGTTCAACGCCGACGACTTCGTCTACAACTGGCAGAACCAGAACGGCAGCAACCCGAAGATCGACGCGGCCACCACCGCCGGGTACAAGGACATCAAGAGCGTCACCGGATCCGACAACGGCAAGACCGTGACGGTGGTCTTCAAGAACAAGTTCTCGGACTGGAAGTCGCTGTTCGGCCCGATGGTCCCCGCGCACTTCACCAAGGCCCAGAAGGGCGGCTGGAACACCGGGCTCGACAAGAACCCCCAGAACATCCCCTCCGCCGGCCCGTTCAAGGTCGAGAGCTACACCCAGGGCCAGAGCCTGACCCTGAGCAAGAACGCCAAGTACTGGGGCAAGCCCGCGAACCTCGACAAGATCGTCTACCGGTTCCTGCCCGAGTCGGTCACCCAGCCGGCCGCGCTGCAGAACAACGAGGTGGACCTGATCTACCCGCAGCCCCAGCTCGACCAGGTCCAGCAGGTCCAGCAGCTCCCGGACGTGCAGTACCAGATCAACTTCGGGCTGTCGTTCGAGCACTTCGACTTCAACTTCAAGAACCCCCAGCTGGCTGACCTCAAGGTGCGCCAGGCGATCGCCACCGGCCTGAACCGGCAGGAGCTGCTCGACCGCACCGTCAAGCAGTTCAGCTCCAAGGCCACCGTGCTGGGCAACCGCATCTGGCTGAGCGGCCAGAAGCAGTACCAGGACCACTCGGGGAACTTCGGCAAGGGCGACGTGGCCGCCGCCAAGCAGCTCCTCGAGGGCGACGGCTACACGCTGGGCTCCGACGGCATCTACAGCAAGGGCGGCAAGAAGCTGTCCTTCCGGTTCTCCACCACCGCCGGCAACCAGCTCCGTGAGACCCAGGGCGTGCTGCTCCAGTCGCAGATGAAGCAGATCGGCATCGACATCAAGATCGCCAACGCCCCGTCGACCAAGTTCTTTGGCGACATGCTGCCCAACGGCAACTTCGACATCGCGGACTTCGCCTGGGTCGGCACCCCGTTCCCGGTGTCCAGCAGCGTGGACATCTACCGGACCGGCGGCGGCGGCAACTACGGCAAGTACACCAACCCGCAGGTCGACCAGCTCTTCGACCAGGCCACCGCGGAGCTGGACCCCAACAAGGCCGCTGATCTCGCCAACCAGATCGACCAGATCCTGTGGACCGACATGGCGACGATCCCGCTCTACACCAAGCCGACGTTCCTGGCCTGGCGGAACACCTTCACCAACATCACTGACGTCGCGACCAACGAGGGCCCCTTCGTGCAGGAGCCGCTCTGGGCACAGAAGGCCTAGGAGGAAACCTCGGGGAGTCTGATCGATTGCGGCGCCGGGCCGGTGGCCACACACCGGCGCACCGGCCCGGCGCCACCTCGTCTTCGTGAGGCGATGTCATGGTCAGCTTCATCATCCGGCGGTTGCTCATCTCGATCCCGGTGCTGGTCCTCTCGTCGGTGCTGGTGTTCCTCCTGGTCGCCAACTCCGGGGACCCGCTCGGGGACCTGAAGGGCCGCAACCCGCCGGTCCCCAAGCAGGTCCTCGACCTGCGCCGGCACGAGCTCAACCTGGACAAGCCGCTGCCGGCCCGCTACTGGATCTGGATCACCGGCTTCGTCCGCGGCGACATGGGCACCGCCGTCAATGGCCGTGAGGTGCGCACGCTGCTCGGCGAACGCCTGGTCGTGACCATGCGCATGATCATCCTGGCCACCCTGCTGGCACTGGTGCTGGCCATCCTCACGGGGGTGATCAGCGCCGTCAGGCAGTACCACATCACCGACTACACCTTCACCTTCGCCGGCTTCCTGTTCCTCTCCATGCCGGTCTTCTGGTTGGCGGCGTTGTTGAAGGAGTACGTGGCGATCAAGTTCAACCAGGCGTTCGGGCACCGCGTCTTCTACACCGTCGGCGCCGAGACCCCGAACCTCACCGGCTCGCTGGTGTACCGGCTGGGCGACTACGCCGGCCACCTGGTGCTGCCGATGCTGACGCTGGCGCTGATCAGCTACGCAGCGTGGAGCCGCTACCAGCGCTCCACGATGCTGGACGTGCTGTCGAGCGACTACATCCGGCTCGCCAGGGCCAAGGGCCTGTCGCGCAGCCGCGTGATGGTCCGCCACGCGCTGCGCAACGCGCTGATCCCGATCGCCACGGTGGTCGCGATCGACACCGGCACGCTGTTCGGCGGCGCGGTGCTGACCGAGCGGGTGTTCTCCTGGCAGGGCATGGGCAGCCTGCTGGTGCAGGGCATCAGCCAGGTGGACGTCAACGTCGTGCTGGCATGGCTGATGGTGAGCGCGATCATCATCATCCTGTTCAACCTGGCCGCCGACATCCTGTACGCCTTCCTGGACCCGAGGATTCGCTATGGCTGAGACGCCGCAGGGCGCCCCGGGCGAGATCCCGCCCCGCGAGTCCTCGCCCGGCGGCTCGCCCGTCTCCGGCACCGCCATCGCCCCGGCCGAGCCCACCAGCCCGGTCGAGCGGGAGTTCACGGTCGCCGCCCGGACGCAGACCCAGATGGTGATCCGGCGCTTCCTGGCGCACCGCCTGGCGGTGGCGAGCCTGGTGGTCTTCGTGATCATCGTGGCCGGCTCGCTGGGCGGCGCGCGCCTCTGGAAGTACAACTACGCCGACATCACCAAGGAGTTCTCCACGTCGCCGTCGCTGGCCCATCCGATGGGCACCGACGACATCGGGCACGACACACTGGCGCAGGTGCTGCGCGGCGCGCAGAAGTCCGTGCAGGTGGCGCTGCTGGTGGCGCTGCTGTCGACCACCTTCGGCTCGGTGGTCGGCGCGGTGGCCGGCTACTACCGCGGCGTCACCGACTCGATCCTGATGCGCTTCACCGACCTGGTGCTCACCATCCCGCTGCTGGCGATCGCCGGTCTGCTGGCCGGGACCCTGGGCGGCGGCGACTGGTTCCTGGTGGCGGTCGTGATCGCCAGCGTCTCCTGGACGTCGATCGCGCGGGTGGTCCGCGGCACCTTCCTGTCCTTGCGCGAGAAGGAATTCGTGGACGCGGCCCGCGCGCTCGGCGCCAGCGACCGGCGGATCATCTTCCGGCACCTGCTGCCGAACGCCGCCGGGTCGATCATCGTCAACGCGACCGTCACGGTCGCGGTCGCCATCCTGGTCGAGACGGCGCTGTCGTTCCTCGGCCTGGGGATCCGGCCGCCGGACACCTCGCTCGGCCTGCTGGTCTCCGCCGGGCAGCAGGCGGCCCAGACGCGGCCGTGGCTGTTCTACTTCCCAGGGCTGGTCATCATCATGATCGCGCTGACCATCAACTTCATCGGGGACGGCCTGCGGGACGCCTTCGACCCGACGCAGACGAGGGTGCGTGCCTGATGGCGGACCCGATCCTCGACGTTCAAGGCCTCACGGTCGACTTCCCCACCGACGACGGCATCGTCCGCGCGGTGCGGGGAGTCGACTTCCAGCTCGGCGCCGGCGAGGTCCTCGGCATCGTGGGCGAGTCCGGCTCCGGCAAGTCGGTCACCTCGCTGGCGATCATGGGCCTGCTGCCCCGCACCGCCAAGGTCCGCGGCTCCGCGCGCTTCAAGGACCGCGACCTGCTGCGGCTCGGCGAGAAGGAGATGACCGGCATCCGGGGCAAGCACATCGCGATGATCTTCCAGGACCCGATGACCTCGCTGAACCCGGTCTACACGGTGGGCTGGCAGCTCCAGGAGGCGATCCTGGCCCACCAGGACGTCTCCAAGAAGCAGGCGTGGGACAAGGCGGTGGGCCTGCTCGACCTGGTCGGCATCCCCAACCCGAGGGAGCGGGCCAACAACTATCCGCACGAGTTCTCCGGCGGCATGCGGCAGCGCGCGGTGATCGCCATCTCGCTGACCAACGATCCGGACGTGATCGTCGCCGACGAGCCGACCACCGCGCTGGACGTGACCGTGCAGGCCCAGGTGCTCGACACCCTGGAGCGCATCCAGGAGAAGACCGAGGCGGCCATCATCCTGATCACCCACGACCTCGGCGTGGTCGCGGGCATGGCCGACAAGGTGCTGGTGATGTACGCCGGCAAGCCGGTCGAGGTCGGCTCGGTCGACGACATCTACTACCAGCCACGCATGCCGTACACGCTGGGGCTGCTGGGCTCGTTGCCGCGGCTGGACGCCAAGGGCGACGAGCGGCTGACGCCGATCAAGGGCTCGCCCCCCTCGCTGGTCAACCTGCCGGTCGGCTGCCCCTTCTCACCGCGCTGCCCGATGAGCAGACCCCACTGCGAGCAGGAGGAGCCGGTCCTGCGCGAGGTCGGCGGCAGCGGCGATCACGTCGCCGCGTGCCACTACTCCGAGGAGCTGGCCGGCGACGTGCGCGCCGACGAGGTCTTCGAGACCGCCCAGGTGAACCTCGAGGCGCTGGAGGAGCTGGAGGCGCTCGACAGCGTCGAGCAGGGCAGCACGGAGGAGCGGACGTGACCACCACCACACCTGCCCCGGACCAGACGGCTCCACGGGCCGGCGGGCCGATCCTCGAGGTCCGCAACCTGGTCAAGCACTTCCCGCTGACCAGCTCCGGCGTCATCCGCCGCCGCATCGGCGACGTGCACGCGGTCTGCGACATCTCCTTCGACCTGCGGCCGGGCGAGACGCTCGGCCTGGTCGGCGAGTCGGGCTGCGGCAAGTCGACCACCGGCAGGGCGATCCTGCGGCTCACCGAGCCGACCTCGGGCGAGGTCCGCTTCGAGGGCGACGACCTGGTGGGCATGCCGCGCAAGCGCATGCGCCGCATCCGGCGCGACCTCCAGGTCGTCTTCCAGGACCCCTACGCCTCGCTGAACCCGCGCATGCCGGTCAACGACATCGTCGCCGAGCCGCTGGTCATCCACAATCTGTTCGGCAAGCAGGGCGCCGAGCGGGTGCGCGAGCTGCTCATGCTGGTGGGGCTCAACCCCGAGCACCGCAACCGCTACGCCCACGAGTTCTCCGGCGGCCAGCGGCAGCGCATCGGCATCGCCCGGGCGCTGGCGCTGGAGCCGAAGGTGCTGATCCTCGACGAGCCGGTCTCCGCGCTCGACGTCTCCATCCAGGCCGGCGTGGTCAACCTGCTGGAGGAGCTCCAGGAGCGGCTGGGCCTGGCCTACCTGTTCATCGCCCACGACCTGTCGGTGGTGCGCCACATCTCCGACCGGGTGGCGGTGATGTACCTCGGCAAGATCGCCGAGATCGGCTCCAGGGAAGCGATCTACGAGCGCGCCTCGCACCCGTACACGCAGGCGCTGTTGTCGGCCGTGCCGATCCCCGACCCGAAGCTGGAGCGCAAGCGCAAGCGCATCGTGCTCGAGGGCGACGTGCCGAGCCCGGTCAACCCTCCGTCCGGCTGCCGCTTCCGCACCCGTTGCTGGAAGGCGCAGGAGATCTGCGCAAAGGAGGAGCCGCAGCTGGTCGACCGCGGCCAGGGCCACCCGGTCGCCTGCCACTTCGCGGAGGCCCGCGGGCTGCTTTGAGCCCACCGGACCTGTACGATCGTTGCAAGCCTGCGGTCTTTTTGCGGGCCGGGGGCAAGGTGGGAACGGAGACATGCGACGACGGGTCTGGGCTGTGCTCCCAGCGCTTGCGCTGCTTGCGGCAGCTTGCCAGGCGCCGTCCACCGGCACCCAGTCGCAGGACAGTCCCAAGGGCGTGCGGCACGGCACCCTGCGGGTGCTCGACCAGGCGGGCGTGGAGGCGCTGGACCCCGGGGTCGCCTACGGCGCCGCCGACCTCGCGCTGCTGCGGGGGCTGGTGCGCACGCTCTACTCGTTCGACTCCTCCAGGCAGGACACCAGCGCGCTCGACCCGGTGCCGGACCTCGCCCAGGGGCCGTACCAGCTCTCGTCCGATCGGCGCACCTACACCTTCGTCATCCGCCGGGGCATCCGCTATGCCCCGCCGTACGACCTGACCGTGCAGGCGAAGGACTTCGTCTACGCCATCGAGCGCCAGTTCGACCCGCGTCAGCGGACCCACTCGCCGAACCCGTACGCCAGCCTGATCAAGGGCGTCGCCGAGTACGCCGCCGGCAAGGCCAGGACGATCTCCGGCATGCGGGCGATCGGCGACAACATCCTCCAGATCACCCTGCGCGAGCCGGCCAGCGACTTCCCCAGCATCCTGACAATGCCGTTCTTCTCGCCGGTGCCGGAGCACTACGCCGCCCAGTACCGGCTTGGCGCGGACTACGCCCAGCACCTGATCGCCTCCGGGCCGTACGCGCTCGCCAAGTACACCCCCGGCCAGCGCATCGAGCTGGTCCGCAACCAGAACTGGGACCCGGAGAGCGACCCGCTGCGCAAGGCGTGGGTCGACCGCGTCGAGGTGACCATCGGCGCCAACGAGGCGGCCATCCAGGACGCCATCGAGCAGGGCGACATCGACCTGAACCTGGACCTGACGCCGCCGCCCAACGCCGACCTGCAGCGGCTCAGCAGGAGCGGCGACCTCCAGGGCCAGTCGGCCATCAAGACCACCGGCTGCGTGCGCTACGTGACCCTGCAGACCGACAGCGGCCCGACCGCCAACCCGCTGGTGCGCAAGGCGATCAACCTGGCGGTCGACAAGCGCGCGCTGGTGCTCGAGCTCGGCGGGGCGTTCGCCGGCGAGCCCGCCTCGACCATCCTGAGCCCCACGCTCGGCGGCTACCAGAAGTACCCGGACCCGTACGGCACCACCGACTCGCGCGGCGACCCGATCGCCGCCAAGGCGCTGCTGAACCAGGCCGGCTACCCCAACGGGGTGACCCTCACCTACGTCGGTCCCTCCACCAGCAAGGGGCGGGCCGCGTTGAGCGTGCTGCTGACCTCGCTGGCGCACGCGGGGATCCGGCTGGAGACCAAGGAGTACCCGGGCTACAAGGTCTACACCGACTCGCTCCAGCTCCATTCCAAGAAGGACGAGCACCAGCTCGGCCTGGCGCGCTGGTGCCCGGACATCCCCGGCAACGGCGCCCGCTCGTTCATCGGCGTGCTGCTGGACGGGCGCAAGATCACCCCGACCGCCAACAACAACTACGGCGACTACAACAACCCAGAGGTCAACGCGATGATCGACCAGGCCTACGCGACCGAGGACCCGGTCCGGCGCAACAGCCTCTGGGGCGAGATCGACCGCAAGATCATGGAGGACGCCCCCTGGGTGCCCCTGATCGACGAGCGGCAGACCTACTTCTGGTCGGCCAGGGTGAAGCAGTGGCGGTTCTCGCCGTGGATCTCCAACCCCGACATCACCAACCTCTGGCTGGACCCGAACACGCCGTAGAACGCCGGCATGTGTCCCACCGCTTCGCGAGATCGGTGTCGCGCCTGATCGCCCGCGTTGACAGGGAGCCGAAATGGCGCGCGCCGCGGCTACGTGACCGCCGTTCTGAGGACGGGTGGCTCAGCGACGCGGCTTGCGGGCCCTGTGGGGGCGCTGCTGGCTGTCGTTCGCGCCGTCCCGGCTGTGGCGGTGCATCGCCAGGTAGAGGCCGTAGGCGGTGCCGCCCGGCTCGGGCGACCGCTCGACGAACTCGTCGAACAGCGCGGTGAGGCGCCGCAGGAACTCGGCCAGCGACGCCTCGCCGAGGGTGAGGCCCAATCGGGTCTCGTTCTCCATCGCACCCGGGCCGGACTCGGCGAGCTCCTCGAGGAATGCCTGGAGCATCGGCCGCGAGATGCCGGGGTCCGGCTCGCCGGGGTGGTCGAAGTTCAGCGTCCAGGACTTGCCGGTGGCCCGGTAGGGCTTCTCCAGCGCGCCGTGGGCGCCGTGGCGGGTCTCCCCCGGCGCCAGGAAGCCGGCCTTGACCAGGATCCGCACGTGGTACAGCAGCGTGCCGGGGTCCTTGCCGAGCCGCTCGGCGAGCTCCTTGTTGGTCAGCTCCTGGTCGAGGCATAGCCGCAGCGCGCGCAGGCGCAGCGGGTGCGCCATCGCCTTGGCCTCGTCCGCCGTGGCCGGCCGCCGCTCGATCGTCTCCCTGGCCCGCTCGGTCATGGGGAACATTCTATCGATTGACTCCTCTCGATCAATGGACAATACTCCAATCGATGGAGATCACTCGATCAATCGCCGCCCGGCGCCGCGAGGGCAAGAGCCTCTGGAGGCACCGCGACTTCGTGCGGCTGTGGTCCGCCGAGAGCGTCAGCCGCTTCGGCAGCCAGGTGAGCCTGCTGGCCCTGCCGCTGATCGCCATCACCGTGCTGCACACCTCGACCTTCCAGGTCGGCCTGCTGTCGACCATGGAGTTCCTGCCGTTCGTGCTGGTCGGCCTGCCGGCCGGGGTGTGGGTCGACCGGCTGCGTCGGCGGCCGGTGCTGATCGCCGGCGACCTCGGCCGCGCGCTGGCGCTCGGCTCGGTGCCGCTGGCCCACCTGCTCGGCGTGCTGAGCATGGCGCAGCTCTACGCGGTCGCCTTCGTCACCGGCGTGCTGACGGTGTTCTTCGACGTGGCCTACCAGTCGTACCTGCCGCGGCTGGTGCGCCCCGACCAGCTCGTCGAAGGCAACGCCAAGCTGGAGATCTCCAGCTCCGGCGCGTCGATCGCCGGGCCGGGCCTGGCCGGGCTGCTGATCCAGGCGTTCACCGCGCCGCTGGCCGTGCTGGTCGACGCGATCAGCTTCGTCGCCTCGGCCGGCTTCATCGGCCGTATCCGCCGGCCCGAGCCGCCACCGCCGCCCGCCAGCGGCGGCCCGGGGATGCGCCGCGAGATCGCCGAGGGCCTGCGCCACGTGCTCGGCCATCCGCTGCTCCGCTGGATCGCGGCGTCCACCGGCACGTTCAATCTCTTCAGCTCGATGACCCAGGCCATCCTGGTGCTCTACCTGGTGCGCCGGCTGGGCATGAGCGCCGGGCTGATCGGCCTGGTGATGACCGTCGGCAACGCCGGCTGGCTGATCGGCGCGGCGGGCAGCGGCCGGCTGTCGCACCGGACCGGCGTGGGAGCGGCCGTGCTCGCCGGCACCGTGGTCGGGTCGGCCGGGGCGCTGCTGGTGCCGCTGGCGCCGGCCAGCGGGCCGGTGCCGCTGCTGATCGCGGCGATGTGCCTCCAGTCGTTCGGCACCACCGTCTACAACATCGGCCAGCTCAGCGTGCGGCAGGCGATCACCCCCGAGCGGCTGCACGGCAGGATGAACGCCACCATGCGGTTCATGGTCTGGGGCACCATGCCGCTCGGTTCCGCCCTCGGCGGAGCGCTCGGCCAGGCGGTCGGCCTGCGGCCGACCCTGTGGATCGCCGCGCTCGGCACGGTGGTGCCGATCGGCGCGGTGCTGGCCTCGAGGATCTGGTCGCTGCGCACCGTCGAGGAGGCGGTCGCGCGGTTCCTGCCCGTCCCTTCGCCGCCCCCAACCCCTGCGAACTAGGCAAAATTCCCTTTTGTGGGCCTACCTTAGGCTGGCAGGATGGTCCCCCATGTCCTCGCAGCTTTCCAAGGGAGGAATCCTTCGCCGCGGCCTGGTCGTCATGTGGCGCCAGGTCCGCCTCCGCCCACTCCCCTTCGCCATCGCGGTGGCCGGCGCGATCGTCTACGCGGTCGGCATCGTCGGGCAGTCGTGGGTGCTCGGCAAGGTGGTCGACCGGGCGGTGGCGCCGCGCTTCGAGAGCGGCCACTTCAGCCTCGGCACGGCGATCGCCGCCGGGCTGGCGATCGTGGCGGTCGGCATCGTGCGGACGGCGGGGATCATCTGCCGCCGGGTCGCCGCCGGCATCGCCGGCGCCAGGGCCAGCGCCATCCTGCGCGAGCGCATCTCCGAGCAGTACCACCGGCTGCCGCTGCGCTACCACCACCGCCACGCAGCGGGCGAGCTGCTGTCGCACGCCGAGGGCGACGTCCACGCGGCCAGCGAGGTGCTGCACCCGCTGCCCTTCGCCACCGGCGTGGTCACCCTGCTGGTGCTGGCGGCCAGCTGGCTGGTCGTCACCGACCCCTACCTGGCGCTGGTCGGCCTCACCGTGATGCCGCTGACCATCGGCGTGAACCTGATCTACCAGCGCAGGGTCGAGCGCTGGACCACGCTGACCCAGCAGCGGCTGGGCAAGGTCTCCTCGATCGCGCACGAGAGCTTCGACGGCGCCCTGGTGGTCAAGGCGCTCGGCGCCGAGCGCGCCGAGGGCGACCGCTTCGCCGCCGGCGCCGAGCAGCTCCGCGACGCCCGGGTGGTCACCGCGCGCCTGCGGGCCACCTTCGACGCCCTGCTCGACGCGATCCCCGGGATCGCCACCATGGTGCTGCTGGTGCTCGGCGTCTGGCGCATCCAGAACGGCCAGCTCACCGCCGGCACCCTGGTCGCGCTGGTCAACCTGTTCGCGCTGCTGGCCTGGCCGCTGCGGGTGATCACCTACGTGCTCGGCGACATGCCGCCGGCGGTGGCCGGCTACCAGCGGGTCGAGGCGGTGCTGGCCGAGGCGCGCCCGACGCTGCCCCCCAGCGGCACCCCGCTGCCCGCCGGGCCGCTGGCGCTCGAGGTCGAGCACCTGCGCTTCGCCTACCAACCGGGCGCCGACGCGATCGACGACGTCTCCTTCCGGCTGGAGCCCGGCGAGACGGTCGCCCTGGTCGGCCCCACCGGCTCGGGCAAGTCGACGCTCACCCTGCTGCTGGCCCGGCTGCTCGAGCCGGACGGCGGCAGCATGCGGCTCGGCGGCATCGACCTGGCGAGCATGACCGACGAGCAGCTCGGCGCGACGGTGGCGCTCGCCTTCCAGGAGCCCTTCCTGTTCTCCACCTCGATCGAGGAGAACGTCGACCTCGACGGCGGCCCAGCGGTCGCCGCCGCGGTCCGCCAGGCCAGCCGGCTGGCGCAGGTGGACGAGTTCGCCCAGCGCCTGCCGGAGGGCTACGCCACCGTGGTCGGCGAGCGCGGCGCCACCCTGTCGGGCGGCCAGCGCCAGCGCGTCGCACTGGCCAGGGCGCTGGCGCGCCGGCCGCGGCTGCTGCTGCTGGACGAGGCCACCTCCAGCGTCGACCCGGTCACCGAGGCGGCCATCCTCGGCGGCCTGGAGCACTCGCTGCCCGGCACCACCACGCTGATCGTCGCCTCCCGCCTGGCGACCATCGCGCTGGCTGACCGGGTGCTGTTCCTGGACCGCGGTCGCCTGGTGGCCCAGGGCAGCCACGCCGAGCTGCTCGCCGGCGTGCCCGGGTACGCGCGGCTGGCGCGTGCCTACCAGCGTGCCGAGGCCGCCGGCGCCGGCGAGGAGGTGCCGGCGTGAGCGCGGAACCGCTCGACGCGCCGGGGCGGCGGCTGCGGCGTGCCGCCGGGCGGGAGCCCGGCGTGCTGCGGCGCGGCCTGGCGGCCACCCCTGAGCTGCGCGAGGGCATCCGGCTCACCGTGGCGCTGGCACTGGTCGCGGGGGTCGGCCGCATGGTCAGCCCGGTGCTGGTGCAGCAGACG
>DASVXQ010000342.1:0-1873 GCA_036392615.1 Actinomycetes bacterium
GCGGCGAAGCTCGTGCTGCTGCGGCGGCTGGTCGACTTCGACCTGATCGGGACGGTCAAGCTGGGCACCGTCGGCGTCGAGGACCCGCTGCTCTCCTGGGTCGGCGGCCCGAGGTCCACCTCGGACGTGGGCACCTACGACAGCCTGTGGGTCCGCCTGGTCGACCTGCCGCAGGCACTGCAGGACCGCACCTGGAGCGCCCCGTGCGACGTGACGGTCGACGTCGCGGACGCCTCGGCGCCCTGGAACGCCGGTACGTGGCGGATCAGGGCCGAGGCCGGCGGGGCGGCCACCGTGGAGCGCACATCCGCCGAGGCCGACGTACGCCTGGGCGTGGACGCGCTCGGGGCGGCCTACCTCGGCTGGGGCAACCTGGCCGCGCTGCACCGGGCCGGGCAGGTGACCGAACGCCGGAAGGGCGCGGTCGCCGAGCTGTGGCGGGCCATGCGCACCGACGTGGCCCCGACCGCGGCGGTCGGCTTCTGACGGAAGGTCGGCGCTGACTTGCTACGAAATCGTTCTTCTGGACGCCGCGAGTTCTAGGTGCCAGCGCAACACCTCTGATTCTTGGAGGTTTGCATGGGTGCTCACCTACTGCGGGCTCAGCGTCGGAAGTTCTTCGCTCTTGTCCGGGCCGGGATGTCGGCCGAAGATGCTGCGGCGTGTCTGGGCTTCGCTTCCACGTCCGGAACGCGGTGGTTCCGCACATTTGGCGGTGTGATCCCTTCTGTCGCCCCCGAGCCGGCCGCCGAGCCGGCCGCCGAGCCCGCCGCCGAGCCCACCGCTGGGCCGGCCCCCAAGTACCGCAGGTTGACTATCGAGGAACGCGAGCAGATCCACGCCGGGATGGAACGCAACGAGTCCTACCCGGAGATCGCCAAGCGGATCGGGCGGGCCCCGTCCACGGTGTTCCGCGAGATCAACAACAACCTGCACCATCAGCACTACCGGAGCCGGTCGACCAAACGCGGGCGACCACGCACCGCGCCATGGAACTACTCCCCGCACAAGGCCCAGCTGCGCGCGGACCGGGAGGCGGCCCGGCACACCCCGGCCAAGCTGGCTAGCAACCCGCGGCTGCGGGCGGAGGTGCAGGATCGGTTGACACGCAACCACTCGCCCGAGCAGATCTCCGAGCGGCTGCGTGAGGACTTCCCGAACGATCCGGAGATGCAGGTGTCGACCGAGACGATCTACCAATCCCTATACGTGCAAGGGCGCGGCGCGCTCAAACGCGAGCTGACCAAGCACCTGCGCACCGGCCGGGCGCTGCGCAAACCACGGGCGCACGCGAACCAGCGGCGGGAGCGGATCAAGGGCATGGTCAACATCAGCGAACGCCCCGCCGAGGCCAACGACCGGGCGGTGCCCGGGCACTGGGAGGGCGACCTGATCATCGGCAAGGACTCCGCCTCCGCGATCGGCACGCTGGTCGAACGCACCACCCGGTTCACCCTGCTGCTGCACCTTCCCGAGGGCCGGCACGACGCACTCACCGTGCAGCAGGCGATGATCGCCAAGATGGCCGAGCTGCCCGCGATCTTGCGGCAGACCCTGACCTGGGACCAGGGCATCGAGATGGCCAACCACGCCCAGATCGCGGCCGCCACCGACCTGAAGATCTACTTCTGCGACCCGCACTCACCCTGGCAACGACCCACCAACGAGAACACCAACGGGCTGCTCCGCCAATACTTCCCCAAGGGCACCGACCTGTCCTTCTGGGGACCCGGCTACCTCGACCACGTCGCCACCGAGCTCAACAACCGACCCCGCAAAACCCTGAACTGGAGAACCCCCGCCGAAGCCCTCGACGCACTACTGTCGAACCCATCCAACCCACCCGGTGTTGCGCTAGCCGGCTGAATCCGCC
>DASVXQ010000343.1:0-21299 GCA_036392615.1 Actinomycetes bacterium
CACGGGTGCTGCCGCTGCTGGCGCACGCCTTCGACGCCGCCTTCTGGGTCGCGCTCGCGCTGACCGCGGCCGCGCTGATGCCCGCGCTGCTGCTGGGCCCGTGGCGGCGCACCCGCGCCGACAGCGCCTGAACCGGCACCACCCGCCGCAGGACGGCATCACCGCTGGGCGACCCGCTGGAGGGTCACCAGGGTGATGTCGTCCTCCTGTTCCCAGGCCGGCCCGGTGAAGTCGGCCAGCCCGGCCAGCAGCCGGTCGATCACCTCGTCGCCGTCGGCCTTGCCGAGCAGGTCGACCAGCCGCGGCAGCCCGAACATCACCCGGCCGGGGCCGTGCGCCTCGGTCAGCCCGTCGGAGTGCAGCAGCAGCTGGCCGCCGTCGCCGATCAGCTGCTCGGCCTCGTCGTAGCGCATGCCCGGCATGAGGCCCAGCGGCATCCCGGTGGCATGCAGCTCGGTGACCTTCCCGTCGGCGGTCAGGTAGGGCAGGCAGTGGCCGGCGTTGGCGAACTCGAGCCGCCCGGTCCCCGGATCGAGCACGGCATACATGCAGGTCACGAACATGGCCGCCGGCAGCTCGCCGACCAGCAGCTCATTGGCGCGCTGGAGGACCTCGCCCGGCGCGAGCAGCCGGGGCGCCTCCGCGCGCAGCACCGCGTGGGTGGTCGCCATGCCCAGGGCGGCCGGCACGCCCTTGTCGGTCACGTCGCCGATGGCGATGCCGATCCGCCCGCCGGGGAGCTCGATGAAGTCGTAGAAGTCGCCGCCGACCGCGCGCGCCGGGCGGTAGAGCGCGGCGATCTCCCAGCCAGCCAGCCTGGGCAGCGCGTGCGGCAGGAACTGCTGCTGGATCCGGTGGGCGACACGCAGCTCCTGCTCGATGCTCTCGCGCTGGCGGGTGGCCTCCTCCTGCTCGTCGACCAGGCGGGCGATCGCCTCGGCGACCTGCTGGAGCACCTGCCCCTGCCCGCCGACCAGCCCGTAGCGCTCGGCGACCTGGGCGGCGACCAGCCCCGCCGGCATGTCGTGCGCCTGGTGGTGCACCCGCAGCTCCTCCACCATCGCGGACACCGCGGCGCTGTAGTGCTCCCGGACGCGCTGCGCCGTCTGGTCCAGCGAGACCGCGTCGAACAGGCTGGTCGGCGCGCGCTCGCGCCGGTACTGGTGGTACGCCGCCCAGGCGACCAGCCCGAAGCCGGCCCCCATCAGCAGGTGCCACTCCCACCAGGAGGCGTGCCAGCTCGGCGCGAGCGCCACCGCCACCATCGCCTCGGCCAGCAGCAGGAAGGCGACCAGCACGCCGGCCAGCACCGGCGCGGGCCGGCGCTGGTACAGCCGCCAGTAGCGGGCGGCGGCGGTGACGTACAGCACCACCCCGCCGAGGCCGAGCAGGGCCACCGGCACCTCGGCGGCGTCCTCGGCGATCACCCGGTCGAACGGCGGCAGGCCGCCGAGCGACAGCACGGCCCAGAGCACCAGCAGCAGTCCCAGGCCGCCGCGCAGCAGCGCCTGGCGGCGGACCAGCGCGGTACCCCTGGCGCCCTCCAGGTCCAGCGACGAGAGGGCGGCGAAGCAGGCGCCGACGAACAGGCCGACCGGCGTGGCGATCACGAAGCCGGGGGTGCGGCCGGCGAGCAGTACCCGCGGGGTCGCCAGTGCGTGCAGCCCCAGGAAGCCGGCGCTGGCCACGAAGGTCATCGACACCAGCAGCAGCCGTGCGTCCCGGTGGCGGCGGGCCGCCTCGCCGACCGCGACGCCCAGCGCGACGTTGATCGCCGCGACCCCGGTGACCAGCCAGAAGTGCCCCGGGTGGTGCTCCATGTGGACGTCCAGCCGCGGCTGGGCGCGCAGCAGCCACAGGCCCAGCAGCGGGAGCGCCAAGCCGGCCAGGAGCCAGGTCGATCGCTTCATCACGCAGCACGATCCGGGTCGGCAGGAAGGACCCCGAGGCTACCGCAGCGCCCGGCCCGCTCCTACCCATATTTGTGGTAGCGGCTCGCGGGTTGCCCACATTCGGCGCGCGCCTCGCCCAGGGGGGTTGCCCCACCTCTGTAACGGACACTAGAATTAGTTTTAGAAGTGCTCAGAATCTCTCGACGAGCGAGGCCAGCCATGGAGCACCACCGGCAGGAGCGTCCAGGGTGAGCGGCGACGACTTCGACGCCAGCGTGACCGGCGTCGCCACCCTGGCGGAGCCGGTGCGGCGCGCCCTCTACCGCTGGGTCTCCGCCCAGCCCGGTCCGGTGAACCGCGACCAGGCGGCCGAGGGCGTCGGCGTGCCGCGGCACGTGGCCAAGTTCCATCTCGACAAGCTGGAGGACGAGGGCCTGCTCGAGGTCGAGTTCCGCCGCCCGGCGGGCCGTGCGGGGCCCGGCGCCGGTCGCCCCGCCAAGCTCTACCGCCGCTCCCGCAGGGAGCTGGCCGTGACCGTGCCGGAGCGCCGCTACGAGCTCGCCAGCCGGGTGCTCGCCCAGGCCATCACCGCCGCCAGGCGTGACGGCGTCCCGATCGGCGAGGCGCTGCGGGCGGCGGCCACGCATGAGGGCCGCCAGCACGGCGCCGCGGCGCGCCCGCTGCCGGGTGCGAACGCCGACCGGGACGCCCACCCCGCGGCCGCCCTCCAGGTGCTGGCCGACCACGGCTACGAGCCGCGCGATGACGGCCAGGGCGGCCTGCTGCTCGGCAACTGCCCGTTCCACGCGCTGGCAAAGGATTCGACCGAGCTCGTCTGCGGCATGAACCTCGACCTGATCGGGGGGCTGCTGGACGGGCTCAATGAGGCCAAACTGGAGGCGCGGCTCGATCCGGCACCGGGCCGGTGCTGTGTGGTCGTCCGCCCCAGGTCGACCCGGAAGGAGTCACCATGACCAAGCTGCGACAGCTCCACCAGGACTTCGGCCAGAGCCCCTGGCTCGACACCCTGAACCGCCCGTACCTGCGCGACGGCACGCTCGCGCGACTGATGGACGACGGCATCCGCGGAGTCACCGCCAACCCGACCATCTTCGCCAAGGCGATCGAGGGGTCGGACGCCTACGACGACCAGTTCGGCGCCCTGGTCGCGGCCGGCCGGCCCACCACCGACGCGTACTGGGACCTGGTGGTCGAGGACGTCACCGACACGCTGGCGGTGTTCCGGCCGATGTTCGACTCCAGCGCCGGCGGCGACGGCTTCGTCTCGGTCGAGGTCGCGCCGGAGCTGGCCAACGACACCGCCGGGACCATCGCGGCCGCCCGCGACCTGCACGAGCGCATCGCCCAGCCCAACCTGTTCGTGAAGATCCCGGCGACCGCGGAGGGCGTGCCGGCGATCCAGGCGATGATCGCCGAGGGCCGCAGCATCAACATCACCCTGATCTTCTCGCTGGAGCGCTACGCCGAGGTCATCGAGGCCTACCTGTCCGGCCTGGAAGCGCTGGCCGAGCGTGGCGGCGACCTGGATGCGGTGCACAGCGTGGCGTCGTTCTTCGTCAGCCGGGTCGACACCGAGGTCGACAAGCGCCTCAAGGGCGTCGGCACCAGCGAGGCGGAGGCGCTGCGGGGCCGCGCGGCGGTGGCCCAGGCCAAGCTCGCCTACCAGCTGTTCCGCGAGCGGTTCCAGGGCGAGCGCTGGGAGCGCCTGGCCGTGCGCGGCGCGCGGCTCCAGCGGCCGCTGTGGGCGTCCACCTCCACCAAGAACCCGGCCTACCCGGACACCCTCTACGTCGACGAGCTGATCGGCCCGGACACCGTCAACACCCTGCCGGAGTCGACCATCGCCGCGTTCGAGGACCACGGCCGGCTGGCCCGCACCGTCGATCAGGGCGCCGAGGAGGCCGCCGAGGTCATGCGCCGCCTGGCCGCCATCGGGATCGACATGGCCGACGTCGGCACCACCCTGGAGGTGGCCGGCGTCCGCGCCTTCCACGAGTCCTTCGCCGAGGTGCTCGGGGTCCTCGACGGCAAGGCCCGCCAGCTCGCCGCCCGCCGCTGAGCGTTCAGTCGAGCGCGGCCACGGCCTCGATCTCGACCAGCTGCCCGCGGTAGCCGAGGCTGGCGACGCCCAGCAGCGTGCTGGCCGGCAGGGCCCTGCCGATCGGGGACTCCCGGACGACCTCCCAGACCTCGGGGAGGACCTCCTGCTCGCCGACCACGTAGACGGTCGTCTTGACCACGTGCTCCGGACCGGCTCCCGCCTCGCGCAGGGCGACCAGCAGGTTGTCGAGCACCTGCGCCGCCTGCGCGCGGTGGTCGCCCGCGCCGACCAGCTTGCCGTCGGCGTCGAGCGGCACCCCGCCCGCCGTCCATACGCTGGTGGCGCCGGGTGCGGTGACCACGTGCGAATAGGCCGGCGGCGGCGCAAGCTCCTCGCTGACACGACGCTCGATCCCCAACGGTGTCCTCCCGGTGCTGGCGGCAGAGCCCCCCACTCTACTGCCGGCGGCCCACGCAAGCGGATGGACGAGTCCCCGGGCTACAGTAGCCGGCGACGCGAAGCAGTCATCCGTAGCTATCCCCGCTGCCTGGGGTTCTCCGTGGAGGTCGGTGATGAACCTACGCGTGAAGGCATGGCACCTGCCGCCGAGACTGCTCACCGGTGCGTACTTCATCAACTCGGGGCTGGCCAAGCGCGGCGCCGACGAGGCCACCGCCGGGCAGTACCACGGCTTCGCCTCCGGGACCTACCCGTTCCTGGGCAAGATGGACGCCAAGCGGTTCACCAGCCTGCTGTCCGCGGCCGAGGTCGCCATCGGCGTAGGCCTGGTCCTGCCGGTGGTGCCGGCATGGCTCGCGGGCGGCGCGCTGACCGCCTTCGCGGCCGGCACGCTCGGCCTGTACCTGCGGACACCGGGCATGCGCGAGGACGGCTCGCTCCGCCCCACCCAGCAGGGCGTCCCGCTGGCCAAGGACGCGTGGATGGTCGGCATCGGGCTCGCCCTGATGATCGACGAGGCCACCAGCCGCGGCCGGTCCTGACCGCCGTCCCGTCAGGCCCTGGCACGCCGGCGGTCCCTGGAACGTCAGGGCTTTCTCCTGCCCAGTTCGGGAGGGAGCGTGTCCAGGAAGATGGTGATGCCGTGAGGGTTGCTGCCGCGCCGACGGCGTCTCCGGTGACGGCCACGCTCGGCCGCGAGGAGTTGCCGCCGATAGCCGCTGGGAGGACGGCGACCGCGGGCATGCGACACGATCTCGAACAGGGCCCCTCCCACAATCACGAGGATGACGAGGGCCAGACCCAGGCCCACCAGGAACATCAGTCCGAGGACGACGATCACCACGATGTTCCCGACCATGGCGCCTCCTTGAGCGACTGGCAGCGCTCCTGAGACAGGACGCGACGATTTGCGGCCGCTTGCTCAGATTGTACGGGAGCAGGGACAGGATGCCGAGGGCGCCACGGCACCCAGCCGTCCCCGGCCGGGCGCGTGGAACTCGACCGCATCTACGCCACTGAGCTGGAGGTCTAGCCGGGCTTGTCGGCGAGGAAGACGTAGCGGTTGAGGCTGAAGAAGTAGCGACCCTCGGCGCCGAGCTGGGCGAGATCCTGCTGCCAGGCTTGGACCTCGTCGAAGGTGAGGCCCTGTTGGCCGGTGACGAAGTCGGCCATGACGCTGGCGATGGTGACGCTGTAGGTGTTGGGGTCGTACTCGGGATCGAGCATGGCCAACGTGTCGCGGCGGCGGATGTGGAAGCCGGCGTCGCGCAGGCGGCGCGACAGCGACCTCGGGAGGTGGGGGTCGGCGAAGCGGTCGGCCCAGGCGGCCAGGACGCGGTCCATGCGGGGCTGGTCGGCGGTGTTCCACACGATCGAGGCCCAGTCGGTGTCGAGGATGAGCGCGCGGCCGCCGGGGCGCAGCACGCGGTACAGCTCGGCGAGGGCCTGGTCGACGTCGGGGACGTACTCGTAGACCTGGGTGGAGGTCGCGGCGTCGAACGACCCGTCAGGGAACGGCAGGGCGGTGGCGTCGCCCTTGACGAGGGTGACGCGGTCGCCGATGGCACTGCCGGCGAACCGCCGGCGGGCGACGGCCAGCATGGGCTCGCTGATCTCCAGGCCGGTGACGTGCCCGGTGGGGCCGACGACGGCGGCCATGTCGGCGATGAGCAGGCCGGGGCCGGCGCCGATGTCGAGGATGCGCTCGCCTTCGCGCGGCTCCAGCGCCGTCAGGGTGCGGTGGCGCTGGGCGATGACGTCGGGGGTCTGGTAGACGGCTTCCAGCTTGCGCGAGGCGGTGTCGTCGAAGCTCTGCCCGCCGCTCATCGGGGCCCCCGAGGTGCTGCGGAAACAAGTGGTGGGCGCGGGAGGAGTTGGACCTCCGGCCTCTGCCGTGTCAAATCCAAGATGGATTACAGCAATGTAATTCGACGCCGTCAAGGCGACTGAAGATTGTGCGAGACGCGCAGGTGTTTGCTGCCATCTGCTGCCCCATCCCCAGGTCCAGAGCAGTCGCTGCCCTGGCTCAGGGGTCCAGGACTGCGGTGAAGCCCTGTTGCATCCGGGGAGCGGCGGCGCGAGGATGCCTTTCATCGCCATTCGACCAGAAGGGGGGATTTCATGCCTGATGGTGACCAGACACCGCTGTATGACCGGCTGGGGCAGATCAATGCCTCGCAGAGGGGCCGCTATCTCGAACTGGGCCGGTGGCTCAGCAGCCCCGAGGCTGGTCCGGTGCTTGCTGCGGTGAGGTCGTTCCACGTACAGGTCAATGCCTCCCTCGAACCGGAATCCGGTGATGGCCTTTCCGACCCTGGCCCAACCGGCTTCGCGGTCGACGCCGAGGAGGCTTCGGCGGTCCGGTCCCTGCTGAGCCAGCACCCCGCCTTCGGCGACGGCAGCAAGCCCGAGATCGGGCTCGACTTGTTCGGCGAACCCCTGGGTCCCGACGCGGACTTGGTGAGGGGCGAAGCCGCCGAGCTCCTCTTGGGCGGCATCGTCGCCATCGCGGTGGGTGGCGAGCCCATCGGCGGGTACATCGACAGCCTGTACCACATCATCGTCGGGGCGGATGGCGTCAGCGGCCTGCTCAAAGGAGCCCTCCTGGGCAAGGCGTTCCCGGAGACCTTCGTCGACCCCCCGCGCATCCCCAAGGATCTGCTCGACCTGCTGCACGACATCGACCGGCGAACCTGCGGGATCGCCATCGAGGAGGCCGCCAGCCGGTGGGGCCAGGCGGCGAGCAGCGGCAACGTCGGCACCAGCTTCTCCACGGGAATCACCGGGCTGAGCCCGAGCACGGGGTGTGCAGGCACGGTCGTGACGATCTCCGGCGTCGGGTTCCCATCGCCGGCGCCCTCGGACCTGCAGGTGATGTTTCCTCGGCATGGCGGTGGGTGCACCCCGGCGTCATCCGTCCAGTGGATGTCGTCCACCGCGATCCTGGCGACGGCCCCGGCAAACGTCGGGCGGGGATGCGTTGGCTTCGTGCAGGGAGCCACCGGCGGCCAGCCGATGGCGGAGGCGGCGAGCACGCTGGCCGGTGAGCTGACCCGGTGCCTGGGCCAGGCCGCCTTCGCGGCGGCACACCGGTTCGAGACGATGGGCAGCCATCCCATCGTGTCGTGTCCGCCCTGCCTGCCAAGCGGTGCCAACTGGTTCTCGGCGGGGCCGCCCGACATCGAGCGGTTTCTGGCGAACAACTCCCCCGACGCCGAGGTGGCTCCCGGCGGCCGGCTGGAGCTCACCTGGCTGGTCCATGGCGCAACCGCGGTCGACATCGTGGCGGTCCAGGTCCAGGGCACGGTCAACGAGCATCCCGCCGTGCCCGGTCCGCTCAACGCGATGAGCGGGACCTACGTGATCCCCTCGATGCCCGGCACGTTCGCCTGGGACCGCGAGTACGAACTCCAAGCCCGGAACGCCTGCACACCGGCAGCGAAGCCGGAGACCCGACGGGTCAAGATCAGGATGCGCAGCCAACCCGACCTCACCGTCGCAGGGATCGAGGTCACCCAGGCCATCCAGTTCTTTGCCGCCAACGACCACATGCTGAATCCGAACGCGCGGCGCCCAGACAACGACGTGGCGCTCCTGGAGGGCAAGCCGACAATCGTCAGGGTGTTCGTCGACTCGGGTCAACCCGCAGGGTTCGAGAACGGACAGGTCACCGGCGTGCGCGCCCGCCTGCACGGCAAGGACGCCAACGGCAAGCCGCTGCTGGGGTCCCCGCTCTTCCCGCTGGACGCCACCTTCACACCCAACCCGAACAGGGCAATCACCGCACGCCGGAGGACCACCCAACCGACCGACATCGCCGCCGAGCGCCTCCTGCCCGCGAATCGGTGCTTCCTGTTCCTACTGCCGTCGTCATGGACGGCGTGGGGTTCGATCGACCTGAAGGCCGAGGTCCTGATGCCGATCGGGGTTCCGGAGCGGGACACGGGCAACAACACCGCCCAGCAGACCGTCGTCTTCAACCGCGGCGGCCTCCCGGTGCGCCTGGCCGTCCTGCGGGTGGCCTGGACCGATCCGGGCACCGGGACCCCGGTGGCGTCGCCGAACCTGTTCCAGGTGCTGTCGGAGGCCGACAACGTGCAACGGGTCTATCCCACCACACGGGCGCTGTTGCGGGTGGACCCGTGTCCGGGCACCAACCCCTGGGTCTTCCCCGGCAACCTGGCGGCGGCGGGCATCAGCTGCGGAGCGGGCTGGAACGAGCTGATCGCCGAGCTGATCCTCCGGGCCTTCTTCACCTTCGGGTTGGAGGATCACGTCTATGTGGCCATGCTGGACGGCACCGCGGCCAGCGCGGCCGCCGGCTCCGTGGCCACCGGGTGCGGGACGCCGCTCTCGTCGATGGGTCTGGCCTACCTCACGGGGGCAGCGCTGGCCTGGGGCCTCCTTGGGCCCCTGGCGGCGCTGGCGCTCGCCCGCATCGGAACCTGCGCCATCGGCGCAGCCGCAACCTTCATCGGAACGCCCGCTGCCGGCCCGCACAATGGGGCCGTCGGCACGATCCAGCAGGAGATCGGGCACGGGTTCGGCCACTTCCACATCCCCGGTTCCGGTGCACCACCGCCATACGAGAGCGGCTGGCCCAACTACCAGGCAGGGGCACCCTACGAGAGCATCGGCGAATTCGGCTTGGACATCGACGACTTCCTGGGCCTGCCACCCGCGCTGACCGGATTCTCGCCCAGGGTGTTCCCCCTGGTACCTGTGGCGACCACGGACTTCATGAGCTACGCCGGTCCCAACTGGACCTCCCCGTTCATCTACGAGCGGCTGATGACCGGAGCCACCACCCCTCCCCCGCAGGTCGCGGTGCCCTCACCAGGCCCGCCGACGCCGCCTCTCCCCCAAGCGGTGGAGCCGCGGGATGTCGGTCTGCTCCGCGGCAGCGTCACCGAAGAAGGCGTCAGCCTCCACCCCGTGTACGTGCACCAGCGGGCAGCGCGCTTCCTTTCCGAGCAGGAAGCCTCCGATGACGACGGCCACCAGGACCACGAGCACACGCGTCAGTCACCCTATCGGCTGGAGCTGCGGGACCGGGCGGGGTCGGTGCTGTACTCAGACGTAATCATGCCCTTGGCGGAGCAACACACGGGCGAAGTCCGTCCCGGCTTCGGCTTCGCCATCGCCTTCCCCTGGTTCGAGCAGACGGCACGGATCGCGATCACCTACCAGGGCGAAGAGCTGGCCGGGATCAACGTTCCCCTCGAACTTCCCCGGCTGGAGCCCCCTCGGGTTGAGAGGGGGGAGAACGGCGTCGTGGTCCACTGGGCGGCGTCCCATCCCGAGGACCAGGAGCTCAGATACATGGTCCGCTACGCCACAGACGAGGAATCCCAGTGGCGGTTCGTGGCCGCCGACCTCACCGAGTCCCGGCTGGAGATCCCGGCGGGGAGCCTCCCCGGCTCGGCGCGAGGCAGGATCCAGGTGGGCGCGTCGACGGGCGGCCGAACGACGTGGGCGGAGAGCGAGACATTCGAAATCGAACCCTCGGTCCCCGAAACCGTGATCCTGGCTCCGACATCCGGTGCCGAGATTACCGCTGGGGAGGAGATCTCCTTCCGGGGCGAGGCGATGACGATCGAGCATGGACTACTGAACGGCGGGGCGCTCTCGTGGCGGTCGCGCCTCGATGGGGAGCTGGGATCGGGCAGCCACCTGCGAGCATCCCTGACCTCGCCAGGCGAGCACATCGTCGAGTTGCTCGCCCGCTCACCCGCCGGCCCGGAGGCAGTGGCCACAATACGAGTGCTCGTGCCGGGCAAGCCAGGACGGGCGGCCGAATGAGGTAGCCGATCATCTTGCTTGGCCGGCGTTTCGCTCCCTATGGAAGCCCGCGCCGTCGCCGCGATCGAACAACGACTGGCGCTCGCGCTTGCGGTGGCCTGCCATGGGGGCAACGGGCAGTTGAAGCCAACGTTCCTACACCCGACGCAGCATTTCGGCTGCGATGAGCCCAATCTGCTGGATCGCTGCTATTCCCTCCCGCTGCGTAACCGTCGGCAGCGGCCCGTCGAACCGAAGGGCCAGCCGGCGTGGCCTGATAGGAGCGTGGCACCAGCCTCACTGGGGAATCCGGGCCGAGCATGGCGTTGCGGCTCCTGCGATTCCGCGGCTGGCGGCGCTTGGCGCCGCGGTTCGGCGGCCGTCAGCATGCGCTCGGCGGCGGAGCCAGCGAGTGGCTATGCGAGCCTGCTCAAGCTGGACGGCGTCCAGCGCGCTCGGCCGGCTCGCGCGCACGCGGTGGCTACCGGGTTCGTGGTCTCCCGCCCCGGACGGTAGAATGCCGGCCCTGGTCGTCGTCAGCGCCTCAGCGGTCCTGGCAGTCACCGTCGGCTCGTCGTGGCGCAGTGGCGCGACGGCCAGCGCTACGACGCCGTCCACGAGCGAGCGAGGCGAGGCCGACCATGAGTCGGGAGCGCCAGGAACCCAATCGTTTCGGGGAAACTGAGGCGGACCGCCACCGCCGCGCCGTCCAGGCCGCCGACCGACTCCGCGCCCAGCTCCAGACCACCATGCAAGCCGCGGTCGAGGCTGGCGAGGATGTTCCGGCTGAGCTGAGCGAGGCGATGCTGGTGCTGGAGCGGTGGGCGCGGAAGATCGCGCAGCTCCCCCCAGCGCAGTAGCGGTCCGGTGAACCCACGGTCCACGCCTACGAGACCCGGAACAGAGGCATCGAGTCCTTCTGGGCTCGAATGCAGACCGAGCTGCTGGATCGCCGGCGCTGGAAGACCGCGTGGAGCTCGCCAATGCAATCTCCCGGGTACCTGGAGATCTTCCACAACCGGCAACGAGGCCACAGCGCCCTGGGCTGGCGCACCCCATTGAATTCGAGAAGCTTCACGCAACCGACGTCGCCTGACTCGTACCAGCCTGTTGCACAAGGCCTGATGCCTTTGGGGGTCTGTCGTCACGTAACGTTTCCGAGACGCAGGCCGACCATACTGGCGTGATCCGCGACGCTGGGAGGTAGCGGTACCGGTGGTGTGCTGCGTGCAGCGAGGGGCGTGGCGGTGACCACGGCCCCGATGGCCAGGATGCGCGGGCGGCCAGGCGCGCTGGCCTGGGCGCTGTGGGCGCTGGCGATGCTGGGGCTGGCGTGGAGCGCATGGTTCGACCACCTGCTGCGCCGGGCCGGGCACCCGGAGCTGACCTCGCTTGGCGGCAGCGGCGTCCCGCCGCTGCTCGGCGTGGTGAGCGCCGGCACGGTCGGGGCGGTGCTGGCCGGCCGCCGGCCACGCCACCCGGTCGGCTGGCTGCCGCTGGGGCTGGCGCTGGCGGTGACCGCCTCGGCGGTGGGCGACGGCTACCAGCGCTACGGGCTGATCGTCAGGCCCGGGTCGCTGCCGGCGGTCCGCTACGTCGCGGTGCTCAACCCCGCCACGCTGGCGATCATGCTGAGCTGCGTCGGCTTCGTCCTGCTGCTCACCCCGACCGGCTGGCTGCCGTCGCCTCGCTGGCGCTGGTGGGCGCGCGTGGCGGCGGCCGCGCCGATGGTCTTCGTGCTGGCGGTGGTGGTCGGGCCGGGGCCGCTGGACGCGACCAATGCGGTGATCCACGCGGTCCGCAACCCCATGGCGGTGCCCGCGCTGGCCGGCGTCAGGGAGGTCGCCGGGCAGCTCTCCCTGGCGGTCGTCATCGCGGCGCTGCTGGCCGCGACCTGGTCGCTGGTGCTGCGCTTCCGGCGCGCCCGCGGGGTCGAGCGGCTCCAGCTGCGCTGGATGACGCTGGCCGGCGCCGTGCTCGGGCTGGCGGCGCTGGTCATCCCGGCGGCGCTGGCGACGCAGACCTTCGACGTGTTCGAGTGGGCCTTCGGCGTCTGCGTGGCCGTCCTGCCGCTGGCGGTCGGCGCGGCGATCCTGCGCTACCGGCTGTACGACCTGGACCGCATCATCAGCCGTACGGTCGCCTACGGGCTGCTGACCGTGCTGCTCGGCGGCGCGTACGCCGCGGTCGTGCTGGGGCTGGGTCAGCTGGCCGGGCGCCGGTCCTCCCTGCTGGTCGCGGGCGCGACGCTGCTGGTCGCTGCGGCCTTCCAGCCGGCCCGCCGCCATGTCCAGCAGCTGGTCGACCGGCGCTTCAACCGGCGCCGCTACGACGCCGCCAGGACCATCGAGGGGTTCAGCGCCCGGCTGCGCCAGCAGATCGACCTTGAGGCCCTGACCGCGGAGCTGCTGGCCGTGGTCGAGCAGGCCATGCAGCCGACCCAGGTGGCGCTGTGGCTGCGACCTTCGGTCGGGGCGTCCCAGGACCAAGGCAGCATGAGCGCATCCCATGCGGCGTCACAGGCGACGGCAGGTTGAACCGTATGTTCGCGCGGCTTTGTGAAAACAGCCTGGTACACACCAAGGTCACCCAGCGGGGCCCAGACCAGATCAACAACCGGGTCCGGGTCACCGTCGACGGGGTCATCGAGACGGCGGGAGAGAAAGCGTGTGTGACGACGCTCAGCGCCACAGCTGCGCCGCCTTGCCGCTGATGAAACGCAGTGGCGACGGGCCGGGAAGGCGCCACGGTGACGCCGATCGCCACTACCGCCCGCTCACCCGTCGCGCTCTGGACCAGCACCAGCGCCTCCCGTGCTCTAGGTGGGTGGGCGAAGCCGACGAAGGTGAAGGCCCCCCGCTCGGCGATGGTCTGTCGGAAGGTGGCGATGAGCTCGGCTGGCGAGGTCACGATGGTGAGGAACTCGGCCGAGAAGTGGGCGCGCACCTCGGCCTCGGTCAGGGTGGCGGCCTCCCCGCCGAGCTTGGCCAACACCCAACGCAGCTGCCGGCTGACCGGGGTGGCGGGCAGGATGGCCTTGGCGCAGGTCTTGATCCGGTAGGCGTCGACCTTCTTGCAGTAGGAGGCCTGCTGGTGGTCGGGGTTGTTGCGTCGGCGGCGGCCGGAGTCCCGGTCGTGGCCAGCACCACCAGCAACAGCGTGGCGGCGGTCGTCCTCCAGGTCCTGAGCGATGGCATGACGACGCCCCTCGTTAGGTTGCGTCCGGGCGCCGCTTGCGCGAGCGGCGCCCGGATGATTGGGGTTAGGTGATGTCCCGGCGGACGACCAGGCGGGTGCCAGCCAGCGCCAACGCTAGCGCGTAGGCGGCCAGCAGCAGCGTCCCTCCCAACCGGGAGAGGTGGGCGGCGCCCGGGTTGGTCAGCGCGGCCGCGGCGGCGCTGGGCAGCCACTTGCCCAGGCTGGGCGCGTTCAGCAGGCTCATGAGCAGGCCCTCGATCACCAGGACCCAGACCAGCACGCCGACCAGCGCCGCGACCTGGTTGCGGACCAGCGCCCCGACGCCCACGCCGACCAGCCCGCACAGCCCAGCCGCAAGCACGGCCCCGAGCAGCACGCGGCCGAGCCGAGCGTCGAACATGGAGGGCGTGATCCCCTTGGCGGCCAGCCACCCCGCCGCCACGGCCGCGGTGAACGCCAGGGTGGCCAGCGCCAGGGCGATCCCGGCCAGGGGGTAGGCGACCAGTTTGGCCGCCACCACCCGGCCGCGGTCGGGGGTGACCAGGAAGGTCTGGGTGACGGTGTGGTGGCGGAACTCCCCGGTCATGCCGAGGATGCCCAGCAGCAGCGCCGCGCCGGCCAGCAGCGTCACCGGGCCGCCGACGAGCATGGGCAGGCTGTCGGCCGACAGCGGTGGGGCGCCTTGGCGGTCGCTGATGTTGGCGGCCACCGTGAGGACCGCAAAGGCGGCCATGGCCGCTGCCATGCCGTACACGACGCGGGTGGTACGCAGCTTGGTGAACTCGGCACGGACAAGGCGGGTCATGATGGGGCTCCTTGCTGGCTGGTGAGCTGGAGGAAGACGTCTTCGAGGTTGGAGCGTTCGGCACGCATCTCGTAGAGGACGACGCCGGCCGCCGCCGCCGTCTGGCCGACGGCCTCGGGGGTGGTGCCGACCGCGATCAGCTGGTCCGCCCCGTCTGGGTGGGCCTGGATGCCCTTGGCGGCCAGCAGGGGCCGCAGGGCCGCGGCCTGGGGGGTGCGGACCCGCACCAGCTGCTCGGTCCGGGCGGTCAGCGCGGCCAGGGTGGACTGGGTGACCAGCCGCCCGTGGGCGATGATCACCACCTGGTCCACGGTCTGGGCGACCTCGGCCAGCACGTGGCTGGAGACCAGCACGGTGCGGCCCTGGTCGGCCAGGTGGCGCAGGACCCCCCGCAGCCAGTGGACGCCCTCGGGATCCAGGCCATTGGCGGGCTCGTCCAGAATCAGCACCTGGGGGTCGCCGAGCAGGGCGGTGGCCAGCCCGAGCCGCTGGCGCATGCCCAGCGAGAAGCCGCCGACCCGTCGCTGGGCCGCGTCGGCCAGGCCGACTTGCGCCAGGACCGCATCGGCCCGTGCGAAGGGCAGGCCGGCGGCGCTGGCGACCACCCGCAGGTGGTTGCGGGCGCTGCGGCCGGGATGGAAGCTGGAGGCCTCCAGCACGGCACCGACGTGGCGGACGGGATCGGCCAGCGCCCGATACGGCCGGCCGTCGATCCTGGCCGTCCCACTGGTTGGAGCGACCAGCCCCAGCAGCATCCGAAGGGTGGTGGTCTTGCCGGCTCCGTTGGGTCCTAGGAACCCGACCACGGTCCCCTGGTCGACCTCGAAGCTGAGGTCGTCGACGGCGAGCACGTCGCCGAAGCGCTTACTGAGTCCCTCGATGGTGATGACAGCCATGGCCTCCTCCTCCGCCCCCGCCGGCCTGCTCATCGAGGCCGGTCACGTCGAGGGCGCTGGGCACCTCGACGGTACGAAGTGGAGCGGCTGGCGTCGTCGGCCCCCAGCCGACAGTTCCGTGTCGGCCGCCAGGAGTACGCCAAGCACCGACGTCGACTCAGGGCGGATCGCAACGCCCCGTAGGTGGCCGGTCAGCGGCAGCCACCAACGCCGGCGAGCTCCAGACGGCCTCGGCGACGACCGCCACGGCCGATCTTCGCCGCCGGGCCGGAGGGCTCAGCCAGCGCCAGGAGCAACCAGGCCGGTCTCGTAGGCGATCGCCACCAGCTGGGCCCGGTCGCGGGCGCCGAGCTTGGCCAGCAGCCGGCTCACATAGGTCTTGGAGGTGGCCGGGCTGACCACCAGCCGCTGGGCGATCTCGCTGTTGGACAGGCCCTGGGCGACCAGGGCCAACACCTCCCGCTCCCGATCGGTCAGAGCCACGAGGGCGGCGGGAGCGACCCGGGTGGCCTCAGGCCGGCGGGCGAACTCGGCGATCAGCCGGCGGGTGATACCCGGGGCCAGCAGCGCATCCCCGGCGGCCACCACCCGGATGGCGGCCAACAGGTCGGCGGGTAGGGTGTCTTTGAGCAGGAACCCGCTGGCCCCGGCCCGCAGCGCCTGGTAGACGTACTCGTCCAGGTCAAAGGTGGTCAGCATCAGGATCCGCACGCCAGCCAGCACCTCATCGGCGGTGAGCTGTCGGGTCGCCTCCAGCCCGTCCATCACTGGCATGCGGATGTCCATCAGCACCACATCGGGCCGCTCGCGGCGCGCCAGCTCCACCGCCTGGGCGCCGTCGGCGGCCTCGCCCACCACCTCCAGGTCCGGCGCGGAGTCGACCAGCAGCCGGAAGCCGGCCCGGACCAGGACCTGGTCGTCGGCGACCACCACCCGGATGGTCATCGCCGGTCCGCCGCCAACGGCAGCCGAGCGGCGACCCGGAAGCCGTTACCCGGCTCAGGGCCGACCTTCAGATCGCCGCCGAACGCGGCCACCCGCTCGCGCATGCCGATCAGACCGTGGCCCGTTGCCACCCGGCCGTCGCCGGTCGGCGCCGCGGCGCCCCGGCCGTCGTCGGTGATCTCCACCGTGACGTCCCGGTCGCTGTAGCGGATCATGACCTGGGCGCGTGCCGGGCCGGCGTGCTTGACCACGTTGGTCAGCGCCTCCTGCACGATCCGGTAGGCGGACAAGTCGACCCCGGCCGGCAGCGGCGACGGCGTTCCCTCCACCCGCAGCCGCACCGCCAGCCCCGCCTTGGCCACCTCGGCCAGCAGGCTGTCCAGTTCGGCCAGGCCCGGCACCGGAGCCAGACTGCCTTGGGGTTCGCCTTCCTGGCGCAGCACCCCCAGCAGCCGCCGCAGCTCGGTCAGGGCGACCCGGCTGGTGGCCTCGATGGCCGCCAACGCCTTGGCGGCCTCCTTGGGCTGGGCGTTGGCGACGTGGGCGCCGACCCCTGACTGGACCGCGATCACGCTGATGCTGTGGGCGACCACGTCGTGCAGCTCGCGCGCCAGGCGCAGCCGTTCCTCGGCCACCGCCCGGCGGGCCAGCTCCTCGCGGGCCTGCTCCAGCTCGGCGGTCCGTTGCTCCAGCTGGGCGGCGTAGACACGGCGGTCACCGACGAAGCGGCCCAGCAGCCACGCGGCGCCAATGATCAACGCGAACTGAACCCAGGCGCTCGTCTCGACTCCGACCCGGGTGAGCTGGACGGCGGCAAGGGCCGCCTCGACGGCTGCCAAGCTGGCGAGCGAGGCACGCCGGCCGCAGTATGCCGCCACGGTGTAGACCGGAACCAAGATGGCCGGTCCGAGGAAGAACGGCGGCAGGCCAAGGGCCGCGAACGCCAACGCGCTGGCCACACTGGTCCCCAGCACGGCCAGGGGGAACCGCCGCCGAGCCGCGAGCGGCAAGGTGTGGAGCAGAACAAGCGAGTACCCGAGGGCGACCACAGGCCGTGGCAGGGCTGGCTGGGCGGTGTCCACTAGTTCGGCAAACAAGCCCCTGCTCAAGCCGGCAGCCACCAGCGCCAGCCCGCTGTCGAACAGCCACGGACCGCCGCGCAACCGCCGTAAACGCCGGGCGACCCTCCTCATGGCGTCACGCTACCGCCCCCGGACGTCCACCACATCCACCCACAGGCGACAATCCCCATACACCCAGAGGTGACACCCATGTCCTCCACAGACGTGCCCGTGGACGACACCACGGCCTAGACGGATCGCTGCCGGGCTGCGGCTGCAGCTCGAGATCCTTCAGCAGGCCGACCAGCCAACCGCCGGCCGCAAGTGCAGGTTGGCAGGCTGAGCCGACACCTGGCCGACCGGACCGCTGGAGCGCGCACCTGCTGGCGGTGTGGGATCAGGCGGCCGATGCCTGCAGGTCTGCCCGCAGGGTCTCCAGGTCCAAGCGCTCCTTGCGGGCCCGCAGGTCAAGGTAGAGCAGCACGCCGACCAGCGCGCCATAGGGCAGCGTCACCACCGTCGCCACCGCAGCCACCACCCCTTGGACGAACCAGGCGGTCGTGCTGAACGGCGCGGTGATCACCGCGTTCACCACAGCAGTCAGCAGCGCGGCCACCAGCAGCGTCCCAAACGCATGCCACCACTGCCCACCGACCAGCGCCCAGGAGCGCCCCATCGCCTGGGTCCCCCGCCTGCCCTCCACCACCAGGGCCTGGATGCTGACCGCCAACCGCACACCGATGTAGATCCCCGGAATGATGAACACGATGAGCCCGGCCACGGTCGCCAGCCCGACCAGCACGCTCACCAGCAGGATCGACCACAGCCGGGTGAACCCGAAGCGGTAGCTCTGCTCAACGTCGGCGTCTTGTCCAGCCACCTCGGCAGCGATCGCCCTGGTGATCGCCCCCGTCAGCACCTGGTACAGCAGCAGCCCGATGAGGGCGGCCAGCAGCGAGGCGGTCGTCGACGCCCAGAACGACGTCGAGACCACCTGGTCCCTGGTGACCTCGCCTTGGATGCGCACCCAGTGTCCCAGCACGTACTGCAGGATCGTGAGTGGGATCACGACCACCGCGGCGATCCCCAGCAGCGTCTGCCAGTGCCGCCGGTACAGCTGAAACGCCGTACCAAGGATCTCGCCGATCCCCCTGGGACCCAGCCCGGCGGCACCGGCGCTCTGGCCCATCGTGTTGTCCATGTCCTGACCCCTCCCGCCATCCCTGTGGCGCCCGGACCGATGTCCCGGGAGCTCCCCTTGTCACACAGACCATACGGCTCAAGCCTCGCAGCACCAAGCTCAAGACCGACCAGGGGGAACCGCAGCGGCGCACGGCCAGTTGGTCCGGGGCGAACATGCTGCACAGCTCGAACCGGCCGACTGCTCAGGTAAACGAGCGGCTCCGATTGACTGCAGGAAACGACCCGGGGCAGATTCACGGCGCAGTAATGCGCTCCCGACCGCTGTGCGGCCCTGCGCACCAAGATGAAGAAAGGTCACGGACCAGCAATGAGCCTGGTCAGAGCGGTGGATGCCGCCCGGTCATCGACGGTCAGACCTGTGGAGGATGATGGGAACGCGCAGGATGTCAGGTCCCACTGGAGGAGACACAGCAACTCCTGACCTGTCGAGCCTGGAGGTAGGCCTGGCGTACCACGGGTGAACGTGGAGGTTGGCGAAAGGGCAGCAGCGATCCTAATCGGACCGCAGGGCCACTGGTGGCGGCGGACCTGTCAGCGTCGTGACCGTTGCGGCGGCGCCACTGGCCGGCCGGACCACCCTCCTCATGGATCCCAGCAGGTTGGACCGCGCCTTAGCTCCAGCGGCCAGGGCCGCTCAGGTCCTCGTTGGGCCCGAACTGGCCAGTGACCTCCTGGACGCTGTCCAGCGTCTCCTCGCGGTACAGGCCGCGCCCGGGCCGGGGCATCCTCGGCTCGCGTCGGCGTCACCGGCCTCGCGTGGTTGCGGGCTCGTGCTTCTTGCTGTCCTTGGCGCTGGCGGCGGGTTTGTCGGCAGCGGGTTCGGCGGCCTCGTCACCACCGTCTGCCTCGATAGGCTCGTCCCCGGCACCCGTCTCACTAGCCTCATCCCCACCATCGATCTCGGCGGTCACTTCCCCCTCGTCCACTTCCGTCTCGTCCTCGGGCAGGCCGAGCACCGCTGAGAGGTCCCGCCGGACACGGCCGAGGTATTCGACCAGGCTGTCATGGTAGGAACGCAGCCGCTCGGTCTCGCCCGTGACCTCCGCCCGCTCCTCCTCCGCCTCGCGCTGCAGCCGTTCGATGGTCTCGCGCGCCTCCTCCAGCGCCTCCCTGGCCTCCCTGTGGGCCTCCTTGCGCATCTGCTCAGCGCGCTGCTCCACCCCAGCGACCAGCTCCGCGGCGTGCGCCCGCGCCTCCTCAACGATCGCCTTGCCGTGGTTCTCCGCCTCCTCGACCAGCAGATCGGCAGAGTGACCGGCCTGCTCCAGCACCTTGGCCGCCTCGACGCCGAGATGCTTGAACGAAGACTGGCCCTTGGCGCCGGGCGTATCGAGCTGCATCTGGGCGATCATCCGCTCGGCCTGCTCAGCCCGCTGGCGCTCGACCTCAAGCTGCGCCGCCAGCCTCTGGAGGTAGGCTGCGACCTCCTGCCGGTCGTAGCCGCGGACCACAACCCGGAACTGCGGCAGGTCGCCTGGGCCGTGGTGGTCGGGTTCCGTGCTCGGCTCGAACACGTTCATAGGGGCTCTCCTGACAATGGCAACGACAGACAAGTGTACGGAGTGTCAGGACAAACGGCATCATGATGTGGTTGGGGCAGGTGAGCAGGCCCTGGTCGAAGTCGAGCGTGAACGCGGGCTTGGCAAACCGGCCCGTTGCGGACCGGGAACGCCTTGCAGGAGACCTGCCGGTTGGGGTCGCGGTCACGGACCAGGCTGCTGGATAGATACGCCCGGTCGATGTCCAGCTCGCCAAGCTGAACACCCTGGGCGTCCAGGTCCGCCTTGATCTGGTCGGCGACCTCGGCCTCTGCGACGTTGGCCGGGTCAGCCCGACCGCGGGGACCAGCAGGGTGTCCAGGTCGGTGAGCACGTGGCGCTTGTAGCCGTCGATCCTGACGCTCTTGGTCTTGCGGCCGTGGCACATGTGGGCGTCCTCGATCGAGATCCGCCGGTCGCGGGCCACCCCCTTCACGATCCGCGCCACCCCTGCTCGTCGGTGGCCACGTCCTGGCCGCGGACCTGCCGGACCGCGGCCAAGCCCTGGGCACGGCCGGGTCGCTGCCTCCGCCAAGCCCAGCGGCCAGCCCCCACCCCTGCTGGCGCGCCAGCACGCCCACGACCTTGCGCAGCGCGTGGCCCAACAAGTTGATGGTGTCCTCCACCCTGCCCGCCCCCCACAGCGGACTGGAATCAAGCGCCGCCCGCAGCCTGCCCCCGGCCACCCGGCCGGTCAGCTGCCAGTACAACTCGGCCAACGACTACCTGCCGCCGGTCGAGGGAACACCAGCACGTCAGCAGCAACCCGCTACCATCGACCATGGCCGCATAGCCCTGGTGTCCACCTCCCAGGGGGAATTCCACCGAGCAGGGCCGGACGTTCATCATGGAGCCGATCACCGCTCTCACGCTTGCCAGCATCGTGGCCGAGAAGGGTCCGCTGCCGCCCGAGCGGGTCGCCCGCGTCGGCCTGCAGGTCGCCTTCGCGCTCGACGCCGCGCACCAGGGCGGCATGGCCCATCGCAGCGTCCAGCCCGCCAACGTCATCGTCGCCGAGGATGGCGGCGTCCGGCTCGCCGACTTCGGCACCGCCCGCCTGCAGGGCGACCCCGGCCCGACCGCCAGCGACCTTGTCGTCGCCTCGCCGGCGTACATGGCCCCGGAGCAGGCCAGCGGCGGCCAGGTCGGCCCGCCGGCCGACCTGTGGGGCCTGGGCGCGACCATGTACTACGCGGTCGAGGGTCAGGCGCCGTTCGAGCGTGCCAGCCCGCTCGCCACGCTGGCCGCGGTAGCGAACGAGCCGCCACGGCCACCACGGCACGCCGGCGCGCTCGCGCCGATCATCATGTCGCTGCTGGCCAAGGACCCGGCTGCCCGACCCACCCTGCGCCAGGTGCGCATCCGCCTCGCCCGGGTCGCCGCCGCCGGCCGGGAGGCGGTCGCCGCCCGACCCGCCGTGCCGTTTGCGCCCGCCGACCGGTTCACCCCGACCCCCACT
>DASVXQ010000344.1:0-13601 GCA_036392615.1 Actinomycetes bacterium
GCGCGCCAGGGGACGCGACGCCGGATGGGGCCTGGGCCGTCACACCATCGGCTCGAACTTCTTCCACTACAACCCGGACCCCTGGGGCTCCTGGATCGAATGGTTCTCCGACATCGATCAGATCGACGACCACTGGGTCGCGCGAGAGTGGGACGCCCCCCCGCATCTGTGGGGCGCCCCACCTCCGCACACGTTCCTGGACAACCGCGAGCCCCGCGACTGATCGTGGTCTAGGCCGGCGACCGCGCAAGGTCCGGAAGGAACAGGGCGGAGACCGCCGCCGCGCGTTGGCTCTGTGCTCCCAGCCGTCCGATGATGTCGGCGACGGCCACGCCTCGCACCCCGGCCAGGGTGATCGCTCCCTGGTACTTGGTCGTGATGCAGCGATCGACCCGCGCGGCGTGGACCGCTTCACAGTGGGCGGCCAGGTCGTCGACGGTATCGGTCCAGGCGGGCGAGGCCGCGAACCTGTCCAGGCCCTCCTGGTCGGCCACCACGACCTCGAGCGCGGCCTGGTACTGGCGCTCCAGCGGCTTGGACATGACCACGCCAGGGTGATCGAGGGTGACCTCGACCTCTTCGAAGAGATGCCGCCGCAGTTTGAGGACCTCCGGGGACTGCGCGTAGGCGGGCGCGAGCGTGTCGGTCACGAAGCGGCGCAGCTCGGCGACTGGGACCTCGCTCCGGCGACGGAGAAAGAGGAGGTGCCGCAGGAGATCGTCGTGGCCGTCCGGAGCCACGTCGTCGAGCTTGTCGACGATGGTCGCGCTGTTCGACCCGAGGCTGGAGTAGGCGATCATCTCCTGCAGGAAATTGATGCCGTCCTCCATTTGCAGATGGGAATAGGCCTGGAACAGCTCGAGGTCGGCCATGGTTTGGAAGGTCGCCTCCGGGACCCCGTGAAATTCGTCCTCGGGCTCGGGCCGATGGCTCACCCCTGGCACGCGTGGCCAGAGCTGCCGGTCGAACGAGATGACGTGGAGCCAGATGCTGCTGATCCCCGGGAAGCGCGGAGGCATCGTCACGTGGGCATTCAGCCAATACTCGTAGAAGTCGTCGAGCGACATCGAGTCCTTCGCCTGCAGCGGAAGGACCAGGGTCAGGTCGACCTCCTCGGCCATGGCGCTACCTCGTTTCGGCGAGCGGCGTGATGTTGTAGTTCATCCGGAAGAAGTTCTCCGGGTCGTACTGCGCCTTGACCCGGCCGAGCCTTGCGTATTTCTCCGGCCCGCCAAAGGCTTCGACGATCCGGTCCATTTCATCGAAGTTGAGCATGTTGACATAGATCCCTTTTCCGGTCCACGGTTTGAGGTCACCGACCACCTTCCGGGTCCGCTCGATGTAGTCGCTGTCGTGGGCGGGGTCGTCCCAGCTCATCGCGAAGTTCAGCCACATCAGGTAGCCGCGGTTCGAGAATGCCGTGGCCTCCTCGGCAACGTCGCCGATCGCTCCACCGAGGCCGATGATCTCGACCTCGCCGTTCATCGGCATGCCCTTCCAGAAGTCGACGAGGAGGTCGATCGCCGGGTCGGTCAGCTCCGCGACGTGCGCCTCCTTGGTGTAGTAGCGGTGGCCGTCGGCGAACTCCTCGTCCAGCACCTTCTGAAGGCTGGCCGCGAACGGCATCACGGTGGTGGCCTTCACGCACGGCCGGCCGACGGTATTGAGGCGCTCGACCAGCTCGACCCCCGCCGGATCCTCGGTGTCGTCGAGCCACATCGAGATCAGCATCAGGAGCCTCCTGCCGACCAACTCCGGTGGCACGAACGGCAACGCCGGCATGTCGTGCTTGAGCGCCGCGTGCCAACCGATGGTGCGGGGCAGCATCGGGCTGATCGAGGCGTAGCCGCGTAGCGCCTCGGCGGCGTCCTCGGGCTCGTACAGGGAGACGCCGACGCGGATCATCGGGCCGAAGTCGTGTGCCCTGAAGGTGAACCGCGTGACCACCCCGAAGTTGCCGCCGCCGCCCTTGAGCGCCCAGAACAGCTCAGGGTGCTCGGCGGCGGAGACCTCGACGACCTCCCCGCTGGCCAGCACGAGCTCCAGGGAGACGAACTGATCGCAGGTGAGGCCATGTTTGCGGGAGAACCAGCCGATCCCGCCGCCGAGCGCCAGGCCCGCCACACCAGTCTCCGACATGATCCCCGCCGGAACGATCATCCCGTGGGGTGCGGTGGCCGCATCGACATCGCCCAGCAGGCAGCCCCCGCCGGCGTGGACGAGATGATTCTCCGTGTCGACGATGACCTCTCGCATGCCACTCAGGTCGATGGTGAGACCACCCTCCGACATTGCCTTGCCCGACACCGAGTGCCCACCGCAGCGAATGGACGGCGAGAGCCCGTTGCGACGCGCGACGTCGACCGCGGCGACCACGTCCTGGGTGCTGGTGCAGCGCAGGATCAATCCGGGGAGGCGGTCGATCATGGCGTTCCACACCAGGCGCGCGTCGGCGTATTCGGCATGGTCAGGACCGATGAAATCGCCTCTGAACCGTGTGTCCAACTGCTCGGCGATGCGCGCCCGCGTCGCATCATCGATGGCGGGATTCGCCACCGACCTCGCATCAGAAGATATCGTCGATGACATGTACTCAACCCTCCCGGTAATTGGTCAGGACCGGGCGAGGCGGCCGTCGGCGAAGAACCTCTGGCCGGTGATGGGCGCCGCGTCCTCCGGGGCGAGGAACGAGACGGTCCCGGCGAGATCGTCGGGCAGCTGGACGCGTCTGATGGCCTGCGTCTGCGGAACGACCTCGAAGAACACAGCCGGGCCGGCCGCTCACGCGGACACCGTCTCGGGCTCACCCGCCTGCTCGGCGCCGATCTGGGCGAACAGCGGGGCCAGGTCGATGTGGACCCGGAGGGACGTGACCTTGCCGTCGGCGTTGCGGTCTAGCAGCGAGACGCAGGGCACGGAGACCGCCGCGCCGCCCTTGGTCGTGTAGTGGGTGACGACCTCGAGAACAGCCGTGTTGCCGTCGTTGACGAACCACAGGTTGCGCCGCTCGTGGCGCAGACCGCCGATCATCGACCAGAAGCCGCCGATCGTGGCGCCGATCGCCTGCTTGCCGACTGCCGGCTGGTTGTTGCCGAAGACGACCACCGCATCATCGCTGTGCTGCTCGACGAATGGCTCCAGACGCATGGCGTCCACGTCGGAGTAGTAGTCATCGATCCAGGTGGCCATGCTTCCTCCCTTGGGTCAGGCGGCTTCGCCGCGGGCGATGCGCCGCATCGCGTCGAGCGTGGCGGCGACGGCCTTGAGGTAGTCGGCGGTCATCCCGTCGGCATACTCGCGCTCGGCCTGCGAGCCGCCTTCGACGCCGGCGACGATCAGCGCGAAGCTGAAGCGCAGCCGCAGGTCGTCGTCGGGCCCCTCGATCTCGTTGGCGATCGTGCCGAGGACGGGTCCGGCAATGCGGGTGAAGACGACGCGATGCGGTTCCTCGAGGGTGATCCGCTCCCGGAACCGCTGTCCGCGGAACTCGATGTCGCGGTCGAAGACTGTCGGCCCGTACCGCTCGACGATGTCGCAGCGGGTCATGGCGGGGACGAAGGGCAGGGCGTTGTCGGCCTTGAGGACGAGGCCGTTCCACACGGCCGCGCGGTCCAGGTGCGGCTGGCCGTCCTGGTTGACGGGCAGGGCGTGACTGACGAAGATCATGTCGCCTCCAGGGGCGAGTGCCGCGGGTTGCCGGTGTACTGGGCGTGCGCTGGGCGGTCGGCGACGATCCGGTTGATCAGGACGCCGAGGTGTTCGATCTCCGTGCGGACGACGTCGCCGGGCTGTAGGCTCACACCTCTGCCGGCGCCCACCCCGGCCGGCGTCCCGGTGGTGATGACGTCACCCGGCTCCAAGGTCACCGTCTGACTCGCCGCCGCGACGAGCGCTGGGATGTCGCGGATCATGTCCGCGGTGCTGGCGTCCTGCTGGAGCTTGTCGTTGACCCACAGCCGGATCCGCAGGTCCTGCGGGTCCTGGACGAGCCACGCCGGGGTCAGGCCAGGACCGAGCGGCAGCGAGCCGTCGCGCGCCTTGGAGGCGAACCAGTCGTAGTCGAAGGCGGGTGCTGGCGCGCCGGCGCGGCGATGGTAGCCACGCGCGGTGATGTCGTTCGACACGCAGTACCCGGCGACGTGCGCGAGCGCCCGTTCGGGCGGCACGTCCCGGCCGCCGACGCCCATGACGACGGCCAGCTCGGCCTCCCAGTCCAGCGCCGCGTCCGGGCCGTCCACCGGAACGTCGTCGAACGGTCCGACGACCGTGGTGGTGGGTGGCTTGAGGAAGAAGAACGGCTTCCAGTCCTCCAGGGAAGCCTCGATGCCCATCTCCGCGACGTGCCGCCGGTAGTTGACGCCGGCGCAGATGACCTTTCGTGGGTAGCGCAGCGGCGCGAGCAGCCGGACGCCGGCGAGCGGCTCCGCGACGTCGACGTCGATCGCGCGAAGGGCGTCGGTGGCCGCGGGCCAGCCGTCGAGCAGCTCGACAAGGCTCGCCCACTGCTTGAGCGCCGGTACCTCGCGCAGGCTGCCGTCGCCCATCCGGGCGGCGACGAACGGCTCGCCGTCGGCGACGACGGTGACCAGCGACCACCTGGTCACGAAGTGCTCCCCGAGTCGACAGACGCCGGGCTCTGATCGGACAGGAGGTCGTACACGGCGGCGATGTCCAGGTCCCCCCACCCCTCCGCAAGGGCCTTGTCGTACAGCCGCTTGGTGACCGCGAACAGGGGCAGCTCGGTCCCGATCGCCTCGGCCTGATCCTCGATCTGCTCGAGGATGTGGTGGAGCGTCTCGATGGGCCCGGGCGCCGGCGTCCAGCGCCGCTCCCGCACGAGCGGTCCGCGGCGCTGCCAGATCGCCGACGAGGCGATCGAGTCGTCGAGGGCGCGCTGGACGAGCTCCAGGTCCAAGCCGCTGCGGCGGGCCAGCAGCATCGCCTCCGCCGTCGCGACCGTGTGCACCGCCACCAGCAGGTTGGCGACGTACTTCAAGCGCGCCCCAGTCCCGAAGGCGCCGGTGTAGATCCACGGCCCGGAGATCGCGTCGAGCACCTCGCGGACCACGTCCACGCTCGCCGGCTCGCCGGAGACGAAGGTCGTGGCGGCGCGGGGCCGGACCATCGCCGGCGTGCCGCCGATCGGACAGTCGAGCAGGTCGCCGCCGGATGACCGCACGCGGTCCCGCAGCGCGGCCTTCTCCGCGACGTCGATCGTGCTCATCTCCACGTGGACCGTGCCCGGGCGCAGCTTCGTCAGGGTGCCGTTCGGGCCTTCCACGACCTCTCGCAGCGCCGCCAGGTCCGGCAGGATCGACAGCAGGACGTCGCTGGCGGAGGCCACCTCGGCCGCCGACCGCGCACCGGTGCCGCCGGCGGCGACCAGCTCGTCGGTGCCCGAGCGACGGTAGCCCACCACCGTGAAGCCGCGCTCCATGAGGTTCTGGGCGATCGGCAGGCCCATCTTCCCGAGCCCGACGACCCCGACGGTCGTCATCTTCCGCCTCCCTCCGGCCGGCCCGTGGCCGTCAGCTGATCGTGTAGGTCGTGGTGCCGAAGGAGAGCCGCACGGTCAGCGCGCCCTCCATGACGCGCCAGCCGACGACCTCGAAGCTGCGCAGGCCCTTGACGACGAACGGGTCCTGGGCGGCGATCGCGGCCGCCTCGTCCTCGGTGGAGGCCCGCAGCACGGTGAGGCCCGCGCCGGGGGCAACGCCGGGTCCCGAGGTCAGCGGGCCGGAGGCGACCACCTGCCCGGCGGCCTCTAGCCCGAGCATCCATTCCAGGTGGGCGTCGAGCAGGCCCTCCACGTCCGCCGCCGTGACCCCCTCGTGCGGGACCCAGCGGATGACCCAGAGCTGTGCGCCGAGCATCGCCGTGCGTTCGACTGGCATCGGGCACCTCCTCCCGACCTCCTACCAAACTGTATGCACTTTCTCGCTGCGACGTCAAGAGTTTGGACCGAAATGTGTATGCAGTATCGAGGGCGCCTGGACTACACTTGGCGCATGGCACGACCCACCGCCCGCATACCCGGGATCGAACGCCTGGAGCTCCCCGAGGTCCGGCAGGCCATTCCCCGTCTGCACGCGTACCTGCGCGAGTGCATCCTCGACGGTCGCCTGCCGCCGGGTACCAAGTTGTCGCAGGTGGGGCTCGCCGAGCAGCTCGGCGTGAGCCGGACGCCGCTACGCGAGGTGCTGCGGATGCTCCAGGAGGAGGGCTTTGTCGAATTCGAGCCGAACCAGCGAATGCGCGTGGCCGGCCTCGACCCGGTCGAGCTCGACGCCGACTACGCCTGCCGCATCGTGCTCGAGACGCTCGCGCTGTCGATGACCCTGGAGTCCATCGGTTTGCGGCAGCGCCGGGAGGCGCGCCGGCTGCTCAGCGCGATGCGCCGGGCCGCGCGGGTCGGCGACTTCCCCGAGTGGTTCGGTGCGCACCACGGCTACCACCGGGTGCTGACCGCCGGGGCGGGGGAGCCGCTCCTGCGCCAACTGCAGTCACTGGAGGACCGCAGCGTGCGCTACATCCGGATCTACCAGCAGTCCGAGCCGGCCGGCTGGCAGACCGCGGGTGACGCCGAGCACGTGGCGATCCTGGACGCGCTTGCCAACGGGGACGACCAGGCCGCCCTGTCCGGGCTCGCCCACCACCTTGCCCGCACCGCCCTGCGGGTGCTCTCGGACTGCGCGCCGGGCTACACGCCGCGGGCCGTCCCGCACGCCGTCACCCTGGCCGAGGGCGCCGACCCCGCCGCCCTGCGCGCCGCGTCCGCGGGCTAGCCACTAGACCGAGAGCGCCGGGTCCAGCGCCGGCGCCTCGGGTACGGCACCCTCGGCGTCCTGCACATCGCGCACCTGGGGCTGCGTCGTCGGGCGCGCAGTCGGCCCGAGCCACATGTCGATCGAGCCCGGCTCGGCGGGGTCGAACGTCCGTGGTCGCCAGGCCGCGTCGTGCTCGATTCGGCGCACGCCGAAGGAATACTCGTAGGTGAAGCTCTCCGGGCCGAGGAAGTAGAGGAACACCGCCGTCGACTGCGGGTGCCGGCCCGGCCCCATCTCGATCTCGACGCCGTGGTCGACCAGGAAGTGCCAGTTCCGGAAGACGTCGTCGATCGTGGCGACCTGGAAGTTCATGTGGCACAGCCCCGGTCCTTCGCCCTTGAACACGGCCAGCTTGTGGTGCACCGGATCGATCCGCATCAGGCATGCGGCATCGCCGATCCAGTCGGACACCTTCGCGTTGAAGGTGCCGGACCAGAACCGGTAGGCCTCGTGGACGTCGGGCGCGTCTAGGCACAGGTGACCGAACTCCGTGATCCCAGACGCGCGCCCGAAAGCGACCGGGCGGGCGAGCGACTCCTGCTGGGTCACCAGCTCGATCCGGTTGCCGAAGGGGTCATCGAAGGCGATGCCCGAACGGACCCGGCGCGACCGAGCGGCCGAGGCGTCGAGACGGCGGACGGTGAGGCCGCGACGTTCCAGCTCGCCCTCCGCGCCCGCCAGGGCGTCGTCGTCGGCGACCGTGAAGCCGGACGCGATCACCCCGGAACGACCCTCCACGAGCGCGAGGCAATGGTGGCGCGCATCCGCCCGCAAGTGCGCGACCCCCGGCTCGTCGGAGGCCACCAGCTCGAGACCTACGATCTCCGTCGCGAAGCGAACCGCCACCCCCAGATCCCTTGCGCCGGACCGAACGTAGGCGATGTCCTCGAGCTCGATCACGCGCGAGCCTCCCTCCCAGTCCGAGAAACTGTACACAGTTTCAGTGGTCCGGACAAGGCCTCCTCAAGGCCGCCGTCGGCTGGGATTCGGTGGCTGGTCTTGGAAGCACAGGAACGCCAGGTGCGCTTCTTGCTGCGCGACCGTGACGGGAAGTTCTGCCGCGCCTTCGACGACGTCTTCCGCTCGGAGGGCGCCGCGGTCGTGCTCACACTGGTCCAGGCGCCCAACGCGAGCGCCGTCGCGGAGCGCTTTGCCGGGTATCGCAACGGCCACCAGCCGATCACCGTCAAGACCACCAGCCCGTCAGCCCGCCGCGCAACATGCCCACCGGAGCTACGCTCGCTTCCACCACGAGCCGGACACGACCGCCCGGCTGGCCACCGCGTTTCAGGTCGTGGCGCGCACGACCAGCTTAACGGCGAGCGTCACACGCTGGGCCAATCCCTGTTGGCCGCTGATAGCCTCGCGAAGGTGGCGGAAACCAAGTCGTCCGGACTCCTCGAGTGGTTGGCGGACGGTCGTGACGTCGAGTGCTTCGGCGAGCTCGCCGTCGAATCCCACGACTGCCAGGTCGTCGGGCACGCGTACGCCTTGTCGCCTGCACTCGAGTATCACGCCGGAGGCCAGGACGTCCTGGTGCGCGAAGATGGCGTCCGGTAGCCGCGGTTCGGCGAGCAATTTCTCGACCGCGGCACGTCCACCGGCGAGGTCATTGCGAGTGTGGACGTGTCGCACCTGGTCGGGATCTATGCCGGCTTCGGTGACGGCGCGGCGGAGGCCGTTGCGTCGGAGCTGTCCCTGCGACAGATACGCGTCGGAGCGCTGGGCTTCCGAGACGTATGCAAACGAGCGGCGGCCGCGGTCGATGAGGTGAGTCCCGACGAGATAGGCCGCCGCGTGGTCGTCGATGATGATCGAGTCGAGCTCGGGACGCGTGCTGTCGACGAGCACGGTTGGCAGGCCTTGCGCAAGAAGCCTCTCGGCCAGTCGGTCATCGAGCGGGAGGCCCATGATGACGAGCCCGTCGAGCCGGCGGGTGACGGGCAGTGCGCTGAGCAACGGCGATGTTGCGGATGCGGCGGATTCCTGGTCGTAGAGGACGATCTCGGTGGCGTCGTCTTTGGCTTCCTGGAGGATGCCCTTGAGGCGTCTCGCGTAGGACTCGTACGAGCTGAACGGCGCGAGGACGCCCACCCGGCCGACCGCCTTGCGGGCATGCGCCATGGCCGTGGCCTTGGGGACGTAGCCAAGTTCGTCGATCGCCTCCAGCACGCGTTGACGGGTCGCGGCGTTGACGCGTTGCGGTCGGTTCAGGGTGTGCGAGACCGTGGAGATGCTCACGCCGGCGCGCCTGGCGACGTCGTAGATCGTCGGGTGCTCAACGGGCACCTTGGTCACCGCCTCCCTCTAGGGCCTGGTCATGAACGCCAGCCCCAGATTACGGGCGGGCTGCTCGCTCGATGACATGTCCTTTGCTCAACCAACCCGGTCATGCCGACGACACCAGCCCTGGCGCATCCGGCTCCGCCGTGGCCCAGTGCGCCCGCCGCAGCGCCTGGGCGGCGTCCCGCTGCCACTGCCGGGACTGGTCCCAAGTCCTGGTCAACATGGCCGTCCCATGCAGCGCACCGGGGTACCGTCGATGCGTTGCCGGGACGCCGGCCGCGACGAGCCGCTCCGCATAGCGCTCGCCCTCGGTCCGCAGCACGTCGTACTCCGCCGTCATGACGTGTGCTGGGGGCAGCGCGCTGAGGTCCTCGGCGAGCAAGGGGGACGCGAGCGGATCACGCGCCTGCGCCGGGTCTTCCAGATAGCTGCTCGTCGCGTCGTCCATCGTCGGCTGCGGTACGTCGGGAAGCACGCCGGATGCGAGCGTCGCGCGGGCGGTCTCGCGGGTGAGATCGAGCGCGGGCACCTCGAGCAACTGGAAACGGAGGCGGGGGCCGCCCTCGTCCCGGCAACGCAGCGTGACCGCGGCAGCGAGGTTGCCGCCAGCGGAGGAGCCACCGATCTGACTGCTTTCGTGCTGAAAGGTTGGGGTCGAGCGTAGAACGAGCAGCGAAGTGTCATCCGTTATGGAGGCGTGTCGCGGGAGGAGATTGTGTTCCGCCAGCGGTTGGCGCTGTTGACAACGCCGGACGGTGCAGGAGGTGTAGCCACATGCCATGGTCGCAGGCCGGTTCGAGAGCCCTCCCACGACCGCGCTCGCTTTCAAGACATCGGGTCTGTGCACTTGTCCTGGGGCCGAGAACTCCCGCGATGCTGGTCTCGATGCGCGGGTAGCCTGTGCGCAAACCTACCGGAGGGCGGCGTATGGCAGTGGACCTCAACAACCGTCATCGCGACACGCTCGAGCGAATCTTCAGCCACCCCTCGAGTGGGAACATCGAGTGGCGCCAGGTGCTGTCGCTGCTGGAGGCCATCGGAACGACGACCGAGGAGCACAACGGCAAGGTCACGGTCACGTTGGGTCCCGAGACCGAGGTCCTGCAGCCCCCGCGCGGCAAGGACATCGACGAGCAGACGATCGTCGACCTGCGACGGATGCTGACGCAGGCGGGATTTGCTCCCGGCAGAGGATGAGCGCTCGCGCGATCACCTGGGCGTGGCCTTGACTCAACCGACTGAGTGCCCCTGCCGCCCGCACCCGAAGGACCGCGTCGGGTTCATCGACGCGCCGCTGATCGGGCTCGACCGCAAGCCGGCCGGGACGATGTAGGCGCCGACCCGAGCGCCATCAGTGGGCCGCGGCTTGGGACTTTGGACGCGGTCCCATGATCACGCTGAACGACCCGACCGTCAGGACGATCTCATGACCATCGCCTAGACGTCGCAGGCCCCTGCAGGACAGCTGACAGCGGGAGTGGGAAGGCTGGGGCGAGCCAAGCAGACCTGCAAGCATGCGGCCCCAGCAGATCAAGTTGGGTGTGGCGCGACGGGTGCGCCGACCGAGTGGCCCCATCCTTACCATGGATCGGCGGCCAAGCGCCGTGCTAGCCGGCGTCTCCGCAGCTCGCGCGACACCGTAAGTGCCGCAGTTATGGGGTCACTTCAGCCCGAGGCGGCGCCCGACGAAACTCCACGCTGACAAAGCGGCCGTCCTTAAAGCCCAGGCGCGCGCCGTCGCAGTGGCCGAACGGCGCGCCCACGACTCGTGGTCGGCGTCCGGGCAGGCCAAGACCGTCCGGCCAGCTCCCTGCACCCTGGGGTGGTCGGAGCACGAGGCTTCCGCCACGAGGGCCGCTTGCCGGCCCGTCGCAGGCTGACTTCCCTGGTCGCGGGGGATGGCGCGCGCGGTGACGCGCCGCCCCACCGTGTCGACTACCGGAGTGACCGGAAGGCCGCCCGGAGCTCCTCAGACAACAGCTGGGGCTGCTCCCAGGCGGCGAAGTGGCCGCCTCGGTCGAGCCGGTTGTAGTGGATCAGGTTGTCCGGGTAGGCGCGCTCGGCCCAGCTCCGCGGCGCCTGGTACAGCTCGTCGGGGAACACGCTGATAGCGAACGGTATGGTAATGGCCTTGGCGTCGAAGAAGTCCGCCTTATTCTCCCAATACAGGCGGGCCGCGGAGACCCCCGTGTTGGTCAGCCAGTACAGCGTGATGTTGTCGAGCAGATCATCTCGCGTGAGCTCGCTCTGCAGCGTCCCCTCAAGGACCTGCTTGACCAGGCCGGGCTGACCGGTCCCGTCGCCGTGGTCGAGCATGAAGGCCGCCAGATCGACCGGCGAGTCGGCCAGCCCGTACAGCGTCTGCGGTCGCGTCCCATGATGAGCGCGTAGGCCACGTGCTTGGCGTAAAAGGTGCGCAGCTGCTGGTACGCGGTTCGCTCCTCGTCTGCCAGACCAGACGGCGGCGGGTCGCCGGTCTCAAAGCCCCTGACGAGCTCTGCCGGGGCGGTGCCGGGCATGTTGGAGTGGATGCCGAGCAGCCCCGCAGCCACCTGCACGCCCATGGCCTGCGTCACGGCCGCACCCCAGTCGCCGCCCTGCGCCACGAACTGGGTGTAGCCCAGGCGGTTCATCAGCACGACCCAGGCGCGCGCGATCCGCACCGGGTCCCAGCCGGTGGTGGTCGGCTTGGCCGAGAACCCGTGACCGGGCAGCGAGGGGATCACCACATGGAACGCGTCTGCCTCGCTGCCGCCGTGCGACGTCGGGTCGGTGAGGGGCCCGATGATCTTCAGCTGCTCGATGATCGAGCCGGGCCAGCCGTGCGTGACGATGATCGGCAGGGCGTCCTCATGCTGGGAGCGGACGTGGATGAAGTGGATGTCCAGTCCGTCGATCTCGGTGGTGAACTGCGGCAGCGCGTTGAGCTTGGCCTCGCACCTGCGCCAGTCGTGGTCGGTCGCCCAGTAGCGGGCAAGCTCCTGCATGGTCGCCAGCGGCACGCCCTGGGAGTCATCGGCGACCGTCTCGCGCTCGGGCCACCTGGTCGCCTCGATGCGCCGGCGCAGCTCAACCAGGTCCGCTTCCGGTATGTCGACGTGGAATGGGCGGATCTGGGTGGCGGTCTCGACGGTGCTGCTCATGATTCCCTCCGTTGGCGCAGCGGCCGGAACGCGGCCCAGTTCCTGACTGAGGCGCTGCGGCTATTCCCGGGCGGCGAGGTGATCGCGCTTTCGAGGTGAGCCTGATCGACTCGTCTGCGTGTCGCACCCGTCGAAGTCCCTGGTCTTGCTTCCCTGTCACCGATGCCGGCGCCCATCCGGTCGCAGCTGAGCGGCTCGGAGCCGAGCCAGCGGCTGCGTTCTTCGCGTTCTCCATCCAGGTCGGGCCCCGGCCTGGGAAGACGCCGACCGCGGGAGCTGACCAGGGTGTCTCCCTGGTGCGATGCAACGGTCAAGGCGCGACCCTCATCCCAGAGACAACCGAAGGGAGGCCGGCATGAGCACAGCCGAGGACCGCACCAGCGGCGCGAGCGGGCTGGCCGAACAGCAGGTGCCAGGACTGTTGGGCAGCGAAGTTCGTGACGGCTACGCCCAGATCGGCGACGTGAGGTTGCATTACGTCGAGGCCGGCGAGGGGCCGCTGGTCGTGCTGCTGCACGGCTTCCCCGAGTTCTGGTACGGCTGGCGGCTGCAGATCGAACCGCTCGTGGCGGCGGGGTTCCGCGTCGTGGCCCCCGACCTTCGCGGCTACAACCTGTCATCACGGCCGACCGACGTCGCGGCCTACGACACCGACCGGCTGACCGCCGACATCCGCGGTCTTGTCCAAGAACGCGGCGCCTCCTCCGCGATGCTGGTCGGTCACGACTGGGGCGGAACGGTCGCCTGGGCCACCGCGATGCACCACCCCGAGGTCGTGGACCGCCTCGCCATCCTGAATGCGGCCCACCCACGGAAGCTCTCGCAGGGACTGCACCACCCGGGCCAGCTCCGCAAGTCCTGGTACTTCTTCTTCTTCGCCCTCCCGGAGCTGCCCGAAAGCGTCGTGCACGCCAACCACTGGCATTTCTTCCGAAACTTCCTGGACGACGCCCACCCGGCGTATACGCCGGAGGAGCTCGATCGCTATGTCGAGGCGTGGTCCCTGCCAGGAGCAGCGACCGGGATGATCAACTACTACCGGGCCTCGGTGCTACAATCGCCCAAGCACGCCGAAGCCCAGCTTCGCCCACTCTCGGCGCCCACCCTGGTCATCTGGGGGCAAGGCGATCGTTTCCTCGGTCAGGAACTGGCCGAGCCCGACCACGATGACGTGCCCAACCTGGATCGCGTCGAGCGCCTGCCCGACGCCTCACACTGGGTCCATCACGACGAGGCGGAACGCGTCAACCAACTGCTCATCGACTTCTTCGCCTGAGAGGGCCGGCCACGTCGACGCCGACCCGATGATCCCGCCGGACTTCTCCTACCCGCTCGCCTGCCTGAT
>DASVXQ010000345.1:0-1651 GCA_036392615.1 Actinomycetes bacterium
TGATGCAGCCCGGCGAAGGGCAGCTCCATCTCCGACTGGACACCTGCGGCCCGCTCGATGCGACAGCCCGCCGCGCTCTCGCGCAGGTACTCCAGCAGCGCCGTCTTGCCCACACCGGGCTCGCCGTGCATCACCAGCGCCCGGCTCTTGCCGGCGTGGACAGCTTCCACCAGCGGGTCGAGTACCCGCCGTTCTGCGTCGCGGCCGGTCAGCTCCGCCGGACAGCCCGCCACCGCCCAAATCCCCCGCAATGCTGGACGATTGCCATCGCCCCAGTTCCCCTTCACCGGGCCCCGAAACCCCAACCTCACTGCCCTCCAGCTCCTGCCGCCTGGCCTTGACCTTTCTTATCGGTGTTCCGCTGGGTCGTCGGTCAGTACTGTGGGCGGACCTACGCTGCCGGAGCAGCTACGGGTGTCGACGTCGACGGGGGTGGGTTGATGGTCGAATACCAATTGGGCGTATCGCAGCGGACGACTGTGGGGGCGCTCTGGCAGGCGATGAGCGGCCGGCCACTGAGCGCTGATCTCCTGGATTGGCCGCCGGACCTGTTCGCGCTGACCTCGTTGCTGCTCCAGCGGTCGGGGGCCTTTCGTTTTGCGCTGTCGCCGCCGCCTGGGCGCCAGTGGCCGCCCGGATCAAAAAGCGAGTGGTCGACCACGGTCGAGGCGGCTGGACATGCGTGGAGTGGCGTCGTCGATGCCCCCGGGGAGCCGCTTCCGCCGCTGCTTGTCAGCATGATGGAGGTCGTGGTCGCCGCAGCGACGACGCCGCTGGAGGAGCTTTCCACCGGCGCCGATTGGGACCTGTGCGCGGCACTGCTGACGCTGCACGCCATCGCCGATGAGGCGTGCGCCGGGCTCGGCGTCGCCCTGGCCGCTTCAAATCCCCTCGGGTGCGGCTACCGGGGCCGCGCCCGGGAGCTGCTCGCGCAGCGCGGCACACTCGCGCGAATTTCACAGGATGCGGTCCTGGTGCTTCCGAAGGTGCGCACGCCCGCAGCGCCGGGAACCTCCATCCGATCCATGTCCCGGTACGCGACCGCGCACGGGCCGAGCGTCGGCGTGCGATGGCACAAACTGCCGGCCCGTCGGCGAGGCACCGAGCCTCGCGCCGACCACGTCAACTTCCTGCTGCTGCCATGGCCGTTGCAGATACGCGCAAGCGACTTTCGCGCCATCGAAGGTTCCGCGCAGCGCGATACCGACGAACCGTACGGATTCTTCGACTTCGACCCCGCCGAGCGACTCGACTTGGATCTGGTGGACCGGATGCTGGTCGCCGCCCGCAACGAGGTCGACAGCATCGACGTGGTGTGCCTGCCGGAGAGCGCGATCACGGAGGATGAGCTTGCGCCGTTGGAGGCACTACTGGAGTCGCACGGCGTCGCCTCGCTCTTCACCGGGGTACGCCGAAGGCGATCGCGGCTCGATGAGTTTCCCGACAACTGGGTGCACTTGGGCCTGTCGCCGCAGCTGGAGAAGGGCCGCTCCCGACCGCTGGAGGGCTCCGGTACCGGCTGGTTCCACGTCCGCCAGAACAAGCATCATCGATGGTCCTTGGACGCTGGGCAGATCTATCAGTATCACCTCGGGGGAGAGCTGCACCCCGCGATGCGGTGGTGGGAAGCCGTGAACGTACCCCGACGCGT
>DASVXQ010000346.1:0-4709 GCA_036392615.1 Actinomycetes bacterium
GCCTCCGGCACCACTCCGGTCGTCTTCATCCACGGCCTCTGGCTGCTGCCGAGCAGCTGGGCCAACTGGGCGGACTTCTTCAAGCAGGCCGGTTACGCGCCGCTGACGCCGGACTGGCCAGACGATCCGGAAACGGTTGAAGAGGCGCGGGCGAACCCGGACATCCTCGCCAAGAAGACGCTGAAGCAGGTTGCCGACCACACGGCCGACGTGATCGGCAAGCTCGAGAAGAGGCCCGCCGTGATGGGGCACTCGACCGGCGGATTGTTCGCCCAGATGCTCGCCGGCCGTGGGCTCTCGGCAGCCACGGTTGCCATCGACCCGGGCGTGTTTCGCGGCGTCCTGCCGCTGCCCCTCTCCACGCTCAGGGCGACTGGACCTTTCCTGCTCAAGCCCCGGTATCGAGGCCGCGCCATCACGCTCACCTTCGACCAGTTCAAATACGGCTGGACGAACGCCCTCGATGAGGACGAGGCGAAGCGCCTTTACGACACCTACCACGTGGCCGGGTCGGGGATCGCCCTGGCCCAGATGGCCAACGCCAACCTCAACCCCTGGACCGAGTCGAAGGTCGACACGAAGAACCCCGATCGGGGCCCGCTGCTGATCCTCGACGGGGAGAAGGACCACACGGTTCCTTGGGCGATCGCCAACGCCTCCTACAAGCGGCAGAAGCGCAACCCGAGCGTCACCGAGATCAAGAAGATGCCCAACCGCGGCCACTCGCTGACCATCGACCACGGCTGGCAGGAGGTCGCGCAGACCGCGCTCGACTTCGTCAAGCGGCTCGTCCCGGCCAAGCCGAGCTAGCCGGCCTCGATCTGCCGCCGGAATTTCTCGGCCGGCGGGCGCACCGCCCGGCTCGGCCGCACCACTCCCACAAAGGGGGTATGGGCCATCCGTCGGCATTCTGGGCTTGCCGCTACTGGCCGTCTGGTGGTCACCTTAAGGCGAGATTGAAGGGTCGGCTCCTTTGAGGTTGTTACGTCGGGAACGGAGAATCCCTCTCAATGGAGGAGAAAGTGGCAACCGTCCGGAACTGGCTGCCGCAACGGGAAGAGGTCGTCACGTTGGCGATCCTCGACCTTGCTGGGATCCTGGCCATTGTCGTCGCCGCATCGGTTCTCGCCCTTCACGCTGAGACGGTTCGCAAATGGTGGTGGTGGGGGGTTGCGGCCGCATCTTTGTTGGTCGTGTGCACCTCGGTGCTCCTGGGTCGAATCTGGGAGCGACGCCGCTCGTTCATTGACGAGTCCCTACGCTTGGCTGACTACCTGGAGCAACTGAAGAAGCCAGGAGCACCACCCGTGGACCATAAGGAATTGGAGAGCCTTCGAAGGTCGGCTGTGGCTCGCCGCGACCTGGCCCGTGCTAGTGGATATCAGGGCATTGAAGATCGGTTGACGTTTGCTCTGGCGAAGGTGTCGCCGTGAATCCACCGACAGAGGTACACGTCGCACGTATCACCGGGGCGTTCGCGGTCGTTGTTGCTGTGATCACACTCTTCGGCACTCTCGCTACCGCTAGTGAGAGCAGCAGTTCGGCCCTACCGGCCAGCGGAACGTCGTCGATCGTCGGCAGCACGCCATCGATGGAAGCTTCCTGCATTTCGGTCATCCGCAGTTATCGTGCCCTACTGCGCTCAGACCCGAAACTGACCAGATGGCTTACGCTGGCGGATGCTGACGGCGTATCGCCGGTCGACGTTGATCCTGACGCTCGCCGCTGTGGCATCGGTAAGCGCACGCTGCTTGCGCCAATGCGCTGACGCGCCGGCCGTGGGTCCGAGCAGGCCCAGGATCGCGATGACAAGCCGGCACCGCGGTGCGTGGCAACCAGGTCGGGCTTGAGATCGTCGAGGAACGCCTCGGCTTGGCGGATGCTCTCCAGGTAGCCGGCGATGGTGTTGGGCGCTCGGTTCTCGGCGCGAAGGTGCAGCTCGAAGGAGCGGCGCAGGTTGTGGGGTGCGTTAGTTAGGGTCCATGCCGGCGACCTTGGCGAAGTGATGGGGTGGGCAAGCGTTATGCCCACGGGACGAACCGGCCCCGAACGCGAACTGACCAGCGTTTCCGCTGGTCAGTGCCTTGGTGAGCCCCCCGCCAGAATCGAACTGGCGACCCCATCCTTACCATGGAACAACCGGCGGTTCGGGTAGGGTCGACAGGACAGCACGCTACCCCACTCCGCTACAGATCACCGCAGGCCAGGACGTTGGCGGCGCGGTGGTGCGTGATGTGCCGTGAGGCGTTGTGCGGCCGGGTTGCTGACAAGCTGCTGACAGCCACAGCAGGACACGAAGCCAGCTATATCGCTTGACGCGGTCGCTTGGACTTGCAGGCCCTCGGACGACTCGGCCGATGCAGCGCATCCACATCCAGCGGTCCAAGATCCGTGACAGGGCGCTGGCCTGAGGTCCTCCCGCTGGACCCGCGAGACCCCGATGTCCTGCGCGCCAAGGCACTCGGCCGTCCCGGCTCTCCGCACCGCAAGCGCCGCTTCCCGGTCATCGGCGACAGCACCGGCGTCTGGTCGTGGATGCACCTCGACGACGCGCCGCCGCGACGGTTGCGACGCTCGAGCTGACTGCCCGCGGCGTCTACAACATCACCGAGGACCAGCCTGCTCCTGTCTCGGAGTGGCTGCCCTACCTCGCCCAGGTGGTCGGCGCGAAGCCGCCGGTGCGCGTCCCGAAGTAGCTCGCAGGATTGCTGGCGGGTGCGGTCGCGGTGCGGCATCGCGTCTTCGGCCCGCTGTGGGCAGGCGAGACGATCTCGGCACAGCCGCTTCCCTGGGTCGGTACAGCGAGCCGAATTCTGCTGTTTTCCGTCGCCGCATCATGGGCAGGCGATGGCCCCGTGGAGGGATTCTCGCTGCTGCGGGGTGCTGAAGCGGAGCATACGCAACCTCGGACACGTCTCGGGTCGAAGTAGTGACGACAGGGGGGCCGATGCGTGAGGGGCGGTTGGCGCGGGCATCTGAGGAGTTCTCTGACTCGCTGGTGAGCGACCACGACGTGGTGGAGTTCCTGGCCCGGCTATGCCAACGGTTCGTAAAGGTCATGGAGATCTCGGCGGCGGGCGCCCTGCTGACCGACCGGCAGGGGCGGTTGCAGGCGGTGGCGTCCACCGAGACGGCGGCGGCGCTTCAGACGCTACAGGTCCAACGCTGGCAGGGGCCGTGCGTGGATGCCTACCGCTCTGGACGGCGGGTGGCCATGCCGGATCTTCGCCGTCTGAGAGGGCGCTGGCCGGTGTTCACGCCGCACGCGCTCGAGGCCGGCGTCGCGGCGGTATACGCGTTCCCGATGCGGCTGCGCACCAATCGGATCGGCGCACTCAATGTCTTTCAAGCCACACCGGGTGAGCTTGACGAGGCGGCCGTCCAGGCCGGGCAGGCATTGACCGATGTGGCCACGATCGCGATCCTACAGTCCCGAGCCGCCCAGGAGACGACCCAGCTGGTTGGACAGCTGGAGCACGCGCTGAAGAGTCGGGTGGTGGTCGAACAGGCCAAAGGGGTCCTGGCCGAGCGGCTTGGGGTCGACCCGGACGAGGCCTTCACGTTGCTGCGGCGCTACGGGCGCGTCCGCGGACTGCACCTGACCGGGCTTGCCCGCCAAGTCGTGGACGGGTCCATCACGCTCGACGGGTAGGCGACCTGCGCGTCGTCGACATTTTGCCGCGCAGGTTTAGGGGCTGGCCGGCCGGCTAGTCCGCGCCAGTCGGCTGACCCGTTCAGGGCAGCTCGTCTCCGGCGAGGCCCCCAGACCCGGGCCACTGTCTCGCTCACAGTGTGCGCGACGTCCGTCTGGGGTTTGTGCTGCTTCGCTACCACAACGACCTTCTCGCACTGCGTTGGCGTGCGCCTGCCGCGCCGCGACTCGAGCTGACCAGGTTGCGGGGGCGCCTCGGAAGCACGTGGGGCCCGAGGCGCCCCGCACATCGAGTCAACCAGTCACAAGCCACAAAGGAGATCGCATGCAACTGACAAAAACTTGATCCCGGACCTCCTACGCCGGCGCGGCGATCAACAGCGGGCCGACCAGGAGCTTCCTGACCAGGTCGACACCGACCAGCACGCTGACCTGCTCGACCGGTTCGGCGTGGATCCCAAGAGCTGCCGGGCCGGTTCAGCGGCGGCGACCTGCTCGAAAGCTAGCCCATCCCGCGCCCCAGCACCAGCGACGCCACCCACAACCGCCACGGAACACCCGTCGAGAAAGGGAATTCGCATGACAACACCACGTATCGACACCGTCCAGGCATGGCGGGGTCGCACCATAGTTGACCCGGCCGGCCGCAAGATCGGCACGATCGCCGACATCTACCTCGACGACGACACCGGCCAACCAGAGTGGGCCACGGTGACGACCGGCCTGCTGGGCACCAAGCAGAGCTTCGTCCCGCTCGCCCAAGCCCAGACAATGGGTACCAGCGTCCGGGTGCCCTACGACAAGGACCGGGTCAAGAACGCCCCCGCCATACCGGCCGAAGGGCAACTGTCCCAGGACGAAGAGGCCAACCTCTATCGCCACTACGGCCTGGACTACACCGAGTCCCGTTCCGAGTCCGGCCTGCCCGCCGGCACCGCCGAACAGAACCTCGCCCCACGCGACCGGTATCACGAGGCGCCCGCGGGCGCGGTCGGACGCGACTTGTCGGGCCCGACCACCGACGAGGCGATGACCCGCTCCGAGGAGGAGCTGCGGG
>DASVXQ010000347.1:0-11825 GCA_036392615.1 Actinomycetes bacterium
GGCAGCTTGGCTCCCAGCCACTGTACGCCCTGGCGTCTCCTTCCACCTGCGAGGCGCACATGATGGTCGACGTGCTCGCCGATCCGCGGCTCCACCAGTTCATCGGCGGCAACCCTGCGACCCTCGACGAGCTCAGTGCCCACTACGCCAGTCTGGCGGCCGGCTCCCCGGAGCCCGACGAGGTGTGGTGCAACTGGATCGTTCGGCGCCGCGCTGACAGGCAGGCGGTCGGCGCCGTGCAGGCCACACTCGCCAACCACGACCAGCAGTGGACCGCCCACGTGGCCTGGGTCATCGGCGCCCCCTGGCAGCACCAAGGACTGCGCTCCGAGGCAGCCCAAGCGCTCGCGTCCTGGCTTGGCAACCACGGCGTTGGCGAGATCGTGGCCCCCATCCATCCCGATCACGTGGCGTCGATGCGGGTGGCCAGCCGAGCCAGGCTCCAGCCCACCCAATGACCAGGTCGAGGGCGGGGAGGTCTGGCCCGCCATCCACCAGCGGCCGTGATCGCCAGCTCAGCACTGGTAGCGCGCCACGTATCGCACGCTCCGACGCCGCCCAGCGGTTGAGGGTCCGGCGCATACTGAATCGGTCGGTGCGGAGCAGGTGGCAGCGATGCCCTCGTTGGCGCATGGCCCTCAAAGGGGGTTGGCTTTGGTGAAGGACCTGCGCTGCTGTCGGGTCGCGGGACACCGGGCTGCCTGGTGCGCCAGCGTCTGGTCCGCGTCTGATCCCCGTCGGGTCACGAGGCGGTGCGACGTCCACCAAAGGGTCGTCTGAGCCTGGCATGGCCAACTGCTGCTATGCTCGCTCCACGGTATCCGGCGAGGGCGACCGCCCCCGCGGTCGTCACAGGTCACGTACTCCGTTCGTACGAACGCCGATCTCCTCGGCGCAGGTCGTCCGCACGCGGTATCGCCACTGCGGCGCCCACCCAACTGATGAACGGAGTGTTCCCCTCCTTGCCTGCCACTCTTACTGATCCCACCCCTTCGATCGCCACGCCAGCCAGCTCCTTCGAGGAGCTCGGTGTGCCATCCGCCGTGGCCGCCGCGCTCGCCCGGCGCGACATCACCACGCCGCTTCCCATCCAGGCCCGCACGCTGCCTGACGCGCTCGCCGGGCGTGACGTCCTCGGCCGTGCCGAGACCGGCTCGGGCAAGACCCTGGCGTTCGGGCTGCCGCTGCTGATCCGCACGGCGGCGGGGGGTACCGGGCGGCCCGGGCGACAGGGCCGACCCGGACCTCGCGCGCTGGTGCTGGTGCCCACCCGCGAGCTGGCCCGCCAGGTCCACGACGAGCTGGTCCCACTGGCGGCGCCGCTGGGCCTGCGGCTGCTGGCCGTCTACGGCGGCACGTCGATGCGCACCCAGGTCCAGGCACTCCGACGCGGCACCGACGTGGTGGTCGCGACACCCGGGCGGCTCACCGATCTGCTGCGTCAAGAGGCCTGCTCGTTGGACGCGGTCGACGTCGCCGTCCTCGACGAGGCCGATCACATGGCCGACATGGGCTTCCTGCCCGCGGTGACCTGGCTGCTGGACCGTGTCCCCGCTGGCGGGCAGCGCCTGCTGTTCTCGGCCACCCTCGACAACGGCGTCGACGTCGTGGTGCGCCGCTACCTGAACGATCCCGCACGTCACGCGGTCGCGCCCGCCACCGCGGCGGCGGTCACGCGGATGGACCACCGTTTCATCACCGTGACCGCGCTCGACAAGGTCGCGGTGGCCACGGAGCTTGCCGCCCGCTCCGGCCGGGTGCTGCTGTTCGCGCGCACCAAGCGTGGCGCCGCGCGGCTTGCGCGCCAGCTCGACCGTGCCGGCGTGCGAGCCGGGGCGCTGCACGGCGACCTGCCACAGCGCGCCAGAGAGCGGGCGCTGGCGGCGTTCGCCGCCGGGGCGGCACCGGTCCTGGTGGCCACCGACGTCGCTGCCCGCGGCATCCACGTGGACGGGGTCGACCTGGTGGTGCACTTCGACCCGCCGGCCGAGCACAAGGCCTACCTGCACCGGTCGGGACGCACCGCCCGCGCGGGTGCTGCCGGTAGCGTCGTCACGCTCGTCCTGCCCGAGCAGGCGGCCGAGGTCGCGAAGCTGCGCCGGCGGGCCGGCCTGGCGACGCGGCCAACCTCCGCAGACGCCCACGGCACGATCCCCGCCCCGCCGCGAGAGCACACGGCACGCCTCCGGCGAGCTGGAGTGCTAACCCGTGCCCATGACCGCCGATAGTTGATTTGCAGTCATCGCAGCAGCGCGGCTGCGGCGCTGGCCAGCCGGTCGCTGGTGCTGATCACGGTCCCGCCGGAGCTGACCGGCCGGGGTGGGCTGGACCCCCAGGTCGCCTCGGGACCAAACAGCAGGAAGAAGTCGTAGTCGAGCCCGCCGAGGTCGACCCCGAAGCGGTCAAGGAACGGCTGGCCGATCACTGTTGAGGTGTCCCACAAGTGCGTCACCCGCTGGTCCACCAGGCCGGCCCCGTCGATCTCGGCGCGGGTGTCGGTGGCCCAGCGGTGCACCCAGACCACATAGACCCGCAGCCGTGGATCCGGATAGCGGTCGAGGATGTTGTGGGCCACCCAACTGGCGCCCGCCAGGCACTCCCCTCAGGTGGGCGCCAGCGCCAGCACCAGCCGCGGGTGGCCCTGGTCGGCGTTGAACCGGGCCTGGAGCTGGCGGGTGTCGTGCAGGTCGGTCACGGTCAGGCTGGCGGGGCGGGTCGCCCCTGGCGCCAGCGTCACGGTCGCGTGTGTCTTGCCGCGCGGACCCGACGGCGTCGACCAGCTGACCCACACGGCCAGCACCACGAACGCCGCCAGGCAAGCGGCCACGAACCCAAGGCGACCCCGCCGGCTCACCGCGGAACCTCGCCCACCTGCGCCACCAGGGCGTCCCGCAGCTCGGCCCGGTCCACGCCAAAGGCTTCCAGTAGTGGCCTGGCGGCGCCGCGGTAGTCGGCTGGCAGGTCGACATATGCCAGCAGGCGCCGGCGCCACCGGTTCGACATGCACCTCGGCCATGGCTCGCTAATGTCGTCCAGCACTCCAAGCAGCAGCAACTCCGGACCAATCCCCACGCTCCCGAACGCGCCGGCCTGCCGGTGGGCCAGACCCACCACGCGCTTGGCCAGGAACGGCGGACCGCATAACGGCGTCCACGCCACCCGCCCGACCCCGCGGCGTCGCGCACGGGTCGCCTCCCGGGTGGCCTGCGCCACCGCCTGCGACCCAAAGGTCCGCTGGGTGCGCTGGCGCACGGCGTCCAGGTCGATCCCCAGCATGCTCAGCAGCTCGGCGTCGCTGAGCGCCGGGCTGGCCACCACGCCTTGCTCGGCCAGGCGGCCAAGCCCTGACCGAGCCGCCTCCAACTCCATCCCCCGAGCCCGAAGCAGCTCAGCGGCCCCGCTGGCACCCTCGCGTAGCACGCCAAGCAGGACATGCTCAGGGCCCACGTAGCGGTGCCGGAAGCGGCTGGCCTCCTCCTCGGCCAGGTCCAAGACCCGCCGCGCGTGGTCGGTGAGCCGGTCGATCACCGAGACCTCCCCAAGCGAAACCGCCTGCCGACGTACTTCTTGTGCACCGCCTGCTTGGTGACTCCCAGCCGGGTGGCGATCGCCTCCCACGACCAGCCCTCCGCGCGGGCGTGCTCGACGTTGAGCGCCTCCAGCACCTCCACCAGGCCGCGCAGCGCCGCCACCGCCGCCAGCGCCACCTCCGGGTCGTTGCTGCCGGTCGCCGCCGCCACCGCCGTCACCTCGCCATGCACCGTCTCGTTCATGGGGTCAACCTACATTGACCTCCATCGCGAGTCAACCCTGGTTGACCTCAGCTCACCACCGGAGCCTGCGGGAGGGCCTGGCCGAGACCCTGACGGTGCTGCGGCTGGGCGTGCCGCCGACCGGGCCCGCAGGCTGCGATCGACCAACACCATCGGGTCGATGATCTCGATCTGCCGTGACCGTGCCGCAACGCCCGAGCGCTGGTAGGACGGCACCATGGTGCTGCGCTGGTGCGCCGCAGGGATGGTCGAGGCCGCCAAGCAGTTTCGCCGCGGCAACGGCTACCTGCACCCCCCCGCCCTGCGCGCCGCGCTGCAGGCCAAGGTCGCCCCGGCCTGTCACCGGTCCGTGCAAGGATCAGGAGGAGGAGGGGGAGGCGCCCTGATGCTCACCCGGGGGGCGGCCACCAAGGTTCGAGACCTCCTTGGTTGATCGGTGCCCCGGGGTCTTGGCTGGCAGGAAGGAGGACGAGCCCTGTGACCGTTAGACTTGCCGCCGTCACCGTCGACTGCACCGACGCGCTGGTCGTCGCCCGGTTCTGGGCGGCCGCGCTCGGCCGGCCGCTGGATGCCCGGTCCTCGAGCGAGTTCGCCTCGATCGGCATGCCTGAGCACCGCGACAGGAGTGGGTGGCGTCTGGACGGCGACCCGACGTGGTTGTTCGCCAAGGTGCCCGAGGGCAAGGCTGCCAAGAACCGCATGCATGTGGACATGGCCACAGCCGACCTGCGGGCCGAGGTGGCCCGACTCCTTGAGCTGGGCGCGACCCGGGTCACCGACATGAACGAGTGGGGCTACCAGTGGACGGTCATGGCGGACCCTGAAGGCAACGAGTTCTGCGTCGCGCAGACCCGTTGAGCGCTGGATCGCAGCGTCAGCGCTGTCACAGCCACCAAGGAGGACGCCGCCTGATCACCGCCCGGACCGCCACCAACGTTCCACAGCAAACCGGGACAACCTCACGGGCCAGCGAGCCGACACAACCATTACCAGGAGATGTCGGGCCTGAGCTTACTGTTGCCCGACGATATCGACCGAGATCTCCACCGCCGGAATCGTTCCTCTGTTCTCAAGCCAGTGTGTGGTGTTCCTGTCCTCGGGCCAGCCCACTCCCGGCCCGTAGTCCGTAGCGGCTCCATTTCGATGGTCGGTGATCGTTCCTTGCAGTAGATAGACGGTGCCTGGTCGGTCTTTGTGGTCGTGGATCGGGCCGAGGACGCCGCCAGGCTCGATGGTCACCATACGCATTCGAAGTTGGCGCCCTGCCATGCCCTCGATCTCAGGGCCAAGGTCAACCGTTGCAAGTAACTCCACCGTGACACCTTTCGTCTCAGGTGCCGCCTGTTCGTTGCTCATCGTGCTCTCCTGCCTTAAATTCGATGGTACGCAGGAGGCAGCGGCGGAAAAGCGCATGCGAGCAGCGGAGAAGTGGCGCGCCGGTCTGGTGACAGGCAAAGTCTCCTGGGTATCGTTGCTGGTCGGCGGGCTGATGTGGGCAGTAGCAGAGAGCTGCTAAGTGCCGATAAGCGATGGAAATGAGGTCGTCTCAACCACCGTCATGAGACCACATAACTTCGCTATTTACGGTCGCCGGCGACCAGCGAAAACGCAGGGTTGCAAGCGGTAAGTCGTCGTTCTCTGATAAGGAAGGGGTCCGAGGTTCAAGTCCTCGCAGGCCCACTCCATTTCCGCTGGTCAGCGGGTCTTTACCTGTACTCTGGCCGCATTTGTCTATGCGGGTCACGGGAGCGGGCGGCAAGGGGCAGCAACCGGCGGTGTCTGATGTCTTGCCGGGAGAGGGGAGAGCCGCTCTCTGGGGAAGGCAGTTGTAGGGGAGATGGCTCTTGGCCTATTCGAGCAGTCGCCCGGCAACGCTTGGCGCTTCGCTCGCGTCAACCCACGCCTTAAGCTGCGCTGGCACCGGTGGGACAGGCCGGGCGTCGACCGTCAAGCGGCCGTCGGCGTCCAGGCGCGTCTGGAAGTTGACCAACAGGTCAGCTGACAGCGCCGGGAAGTCGCGTCGCTGGTGGGCGCCGCGGCTCTCGCGGCGGGCCACCGCCCCGAGCAGGGTCGCCTCGGCGGCCACCAGCGACGCGCGAAGGTCCAGGGCGTGGGCCAGGTCGGCGTAGCCCTCCGAGCTGGGACGCACGTCCACCTCGCGCGCCAGTTCGCGCAGCTCGACCACCCGGGCCAGGCCGCGCCGCAGCCCTGCGTCGTCGCGGACCACCCCGCAGCTCTCCCACATGGTGTCGCGCAGCGCCCGCTGCAGCGGGCGGGCGAACTGGCGCCCATAGCGGATGAACCCGGACAGCTCGTCGTTGGCGGCTCGGACCACCTGGCGGGCGCGGAGCTGCACGTCGCGGCCGGCTGAGTACCGGGCGGCCGCCTCGCCGGCCCGGCGGCCGAACACCACCGTCTCGGCCAGGGAGTTGCCGCCCAGCCGGTTGGCGCCGTGCAGCCCGGCGGTCACCTCCCCGGCCGCGTACAGGCCGGCCACGTCGGTGGCGTGGGTGGCCGGGTCCACCACGACGCCGCCCATCGAGTAGTGGGCGGTCGGGGCGACCTCCATCGGTTGCTGGGAGATGTCCAGCATCTGGTACTCCAGGAACTGCCGGTACATCCGTGGCAGCCGCTCCAGAATACGGTCCTTGCTGAGGTGGGTGATGTCCAGGAACACTCCGCCATGCGGCCCGCCGCGGCCCTGGGCGATCTCGGTGTAGTTGGCCAGCGCGACCCGGTCGCGGGCTGACAGCTCCATCCGGTCGGGGTCGTAGCGGGCCATGAACCGCTCCCCGAGCGCGTTGGTCAAGTGGCCGCCTTCGCCGCGGACCGCCTCGGTCACCAGGGTGCCGGCCGCCTCTTCAGGAGCGACCATCCCGGTCGGGTGGAACTGGACCAGCTCCATGTCGGCCAGCCGGCAGCCGGCTCGCAGCGCCAGGTACATGCCGTCGCCGGTGTTCTCGTCGCGCCGCGACGACGACCGGCGCCAGATGCGGGTGTGCCCGCCGGCGGCCAGCACCACCGCGTCGGCCAGGAACACCGTCCGCTCGCCGGTCTCCAGGTCGAAGGCCAGCGCCCCAAAGCAGGTCCCGTCGAAGACCAGCAGCTGTGCGACGTACTGATTGTCGATCACGGCCACGCCCAGCTCGGCGACCTTGGCGGCCAGGGCGCGCAGGATCGCCCGCCCGGTCCAGTCGCCCGCATAGCAGGTCCGGCGCCAGCGGTGGGCGCCGAAGAACCGCTGGTCCAGGCGACCGTCGGGTGTGCGGGCGAACGGGGCGCCCCACTCGGCCAGCTCCAGCACTGCCGACGGTGCCTCCCGGGCCAGCAGCTCGACCACCCGGGGATCGGCCAGGAAGTAGCCCTCCCGCAGGGTGTCCGCGAAGTGCTGCTGCCAGGAGTCCTCCGGGTCGACGGTGCCCAACGCGGCGTTGATCCCGCCGGCCGCCAGCACCGTGTGGGCGTCGTCGCGGCGACGCTTGCCGATCACCACCACCTCATTGCCGGCCTGGTACGCGGCGATCGCCGCGCGCAGCCCGGCCGCGCCGGTGCCGATCACCAAGACGTTGGCGACGTTGCTGCGAAGCGATAAAGCAGGCATGTTGCACGGCCCTTGTAGACGACCTCGGCAAGCGGCCGACCCGCCGAAGCATCTCGCCTTCCCAGCATGCACCCGCCATCGGCGAGCGCGCGACCCTGGCCTGCGAGACGGTCAGGCCGGCCGCGACCAGTGAGCCAAGTCGCTGCGGTGTGGCCATCGACCTGGCTGGCGCCCTAGCACCTTCCGGCCTGTGGCCCTGATTAGCCGGGACGCGGGCATGCCGAGCGTGGCGCCGGCGATGGGCGCAAGAGAAGGACCAGGTCGGTGTCCCATGCGACGACGCTGGTCTCAATGGGTGGTTGCATCACCTCCGCACTGACTGGCACGTCGGCGGTGGAGGTGGTGGGTGCGGTCCTGGGACTGTCTTCTGAGGAGCAGGACGAGGTGTGGGCGCGCTGGCGGCGAGGTGAGTCGCTGCACCGGGCGGTGCCCCGGCCACCGGGAAGGCGACCTGATATTCGGCAGGCGGCCCAGCGCGGTCGGGACGGCGGGGCACCAATTCCAGACACCCTCAGAGGTACTGGCGGAGGCGTCGCGCTGACCCGTTGAGACCGCCGACGATTCTGCCTACGGCCCGCCGCTTCGGCGGTGGGTCACGCCGGGCCGCGCGAGCGGGGCCAGCGTCGGCTGCTTCACCGGTGTGTCGCCCAGCGCCTCTTCGATGGCCGCCAGCGTGTCCGGCGTGAGCTGTATGCCCGAGGCCTTGGCGTTGGCGTGGACCTGCTCGGGCCGCGTGGCGCCGATGATCGCCGACGCGACCTCGGGGCGTCGGAGCACCCACGCCAACGCGAGCTCGGCCATCGAGAGACCCGCCTGGTCGGCGACCGGCCGCAGGCGGTCGACGGCCTCCAGGACCGCGTCGTCCATCAGCCGATTCATCGCGACGTTCATGTTGCTGTTCGCCGCCCGCGAGTCAGGCGGCGGCGCCTGTCCAGGGCGGTACTTGCCGGTAAGCACGCCCTGCCCGAGGGGCGACCAGACGATCTGCGAGATGCCGTTGGCCGCACACAGCGGGAACAGCTCCACCTCGGGCGCCCGCCAGAGCATCGAGTACTGGGGCTGGGAGGAGACGAACAGGTCCGGCCCAGCGAGGTCGATCGCCGCCTGGAGCTGCTCCGCGGTCCACTCGCTGAAGCCCAGGTACCGCGCCTTGCCCGAGGCGACGACCTGCTGGAGCGCCTCGATGGTCTCCTCGATCGGGACGTCCGGGTCGAAGCGATGCGCCTGGTACAGGTCGACGTAGTCGGTCCGCAGGCGAGCCAGCGAGGCGTCGATCTGCTTGCCGATCTGGGTCGCCGACAGGCCGCGGTCGGCCGGGTCGTCCGACATCTGTCCCCACACCTTGGTCGCCAGCACGTACGAGTCACGCGGGCGGCCGGAGAGGATCTCGCCCCACGCCGACTCAGCCGCGCCGCGGCCATAGACGTTGGCGGTGTCGAAGAAGTTGATGCCAGCCTCGAACGCCGCGTCGGTGCACGCGCGGGTCTGCTCCAAGCCCACGCCGCCCGCGAAGGTCAGCCACGAGCCGAGCGAGATCTCCGAGACTTCCAGGTCCGAGGAGCCGAGTTTGCGGTAGTTCATGATGCTCCTTGCCGCCGGCGCATGGCCGGCTGGAGGGCTGGGTTGTCGAAAGAGTTGTCGACCGGATTGTGGTCGAGCCGGGCGGGACGGTCTCGTCGATGCGGTCCAGCCAGCTTGGTCGAGGACGACCTCGGCCGCTGCCAGCTGGCTCTCCAGCTGCTCCATGGTCCGCGGCCCGATGAGCGCCGCCGGTGCTGGCGGGGTGATTTGAGGACGAAGGCGATCGCGAGTTGGATGAGGGTGCGCCTCAGCGCGCCGCGGCTCGCAGCACGGTGCGGGCCAGGAGCGTGGCGGACGCGACCCCAGACGACACGGTGCTCAACCGTACGTGACTGCGCGCCATGCAGCGGAGATCAGCTGGCACAAGAGCACGCTGAGGCACGGGATGATTCGTGCCGGCCGGGTCGAAGCCGTGGGGAGCATGGCTCGCCGGCCGGCCGAAGCTTCATCCGCGCCGAGACCTTGTCCTCGCGGTCCCAGGACTCTTTAGATCGTCCTGCCGCGTCTGCTCGTCACCGAGGCAGCGATCATGACGAGGACGGCCGCGACGACGATGCTGATGATCCACCGGATCCAGTCGATGCCGCGCGTCGCCTCAACACCGAGCGCTGCGGCGATGTAGTAGCCGATGAGCACTCCGCCGATCCCGCAGACAATGGTGAGCCAGAGCGGAATGTTGTCGCGGTTGCCGGGCGCGAAGAACTTGCCCAGCAGGCCGATGATGATGCCTGCGATGATCACACCGATGATGTCCACCAGGGACCCCTTTCATCCATTGGGAACAGCCTTGTTCCCCGCATTGCGGGAGTCCCCGTCCGGCCGAGGGCTCAATCCAGCATCGGATCATCGCACAACTGAGGCCTGCGGACTTCTGCTCTGGACCTGCGGTCCCGTCAGGTCGCGGACGCCGTAGGGCGTTCTGGCGCCTCCGCGACCAGGGACCGCATCAGCCGGCCGGGCACGGCAAGGATGATACTTTCCCTGCCGCCCGATCGCGTACTGAGCTGGCGCGAGAGCCTGGCGAAGGTGACCGGGCTCCGTGATCGGCCGCGACTGTTGCTCTCAGGCGGCCCTGACCAGGAGCCAGATGAGCGCGTAGTGGCACAGACCCGCGGCAACCGTGAAGGCATGCCAGACCTCGTGGTAGCCAAACACCAACGGGTTGGGGTCCGGGCGCTGGCGGTCGAGCACGACCGCGCCCACCGTGTAGAGGATGCCGCCGACCAGCAGCAGGGCGAGCTTGGCGATCCCCAGCCGCCCCGCCAGCGACGGCAGCGTCACGACCCCCAGCCAGCCGAGCGTGAGGTACAGCGTGATCCCGACCAGCCGGATCCGATGCCACAGGATCACCACGGCGATCCCGCCGACGGCGACCGTCCACACCACGCCAAGGACCGTCAGCCCCCATGCCCGGTCAAGGGCGAGCAGCGCGAACGGCGTGTAGCTGCCGGCGATCAGCACGTAGATCATCGCGTGGTCGGCCTGGTCCATGCGGCGCCGCACCGCCGCCGACCAGCGTCCGAGGTGGAACGCGGCACTGGTGCCATACAGGCCGGCCAGGCTGAGGGCGTAGACGGCGGCCGCCAGCCGGGCCGGAAGTGCTCGTGCTGCCAGCACCAGGGCCAAGCCGGCCGGGATCGAAGCGGCGAACGCGAACTGGTGCAGCCGACCCCGAAGCCTAGGCTTGGCGGCGCCGTCACCCTGGGTGAGAGCTTCATGGTGCGGGGATCCTGTCATGCCAGCGCGCCGGTGGCCACGGGAGGCCAGGCTGCCATCTTGGCCTCCTGGTCGAGGGCGAGGGTCGCGGCCAGCGCGCCTGGCCAGGCGAACCAGGGCCGTGAGCGGGGCCGGCCGGAGTCCGGGTCATTGGCCTCTGGGAGTGCACCGTCCCACATGGCGGCGCTGACCAGTGCCCGCTCGGCCGCCTCGGCGCGGCGCCGGTCCCGGACGGAGCGGGCGGCGAGGAGCGCCTGCGCATGGCCGAGCGGCCAGGGGCCGGGGGTGTGGAGGGATCCGAGCCCACCATATGGTCCGGGGAAATAGCCGGGATTGGCGTTGGACAGTGCCAACCGGATGGTGGTCGACCACAGCGGGTCGCCCGGCGGGCAGAAGCCCCACGCAGGGGCCAGTGCCAGCGGCAGGTCGTTGGCGTCGTGGTGCAGCTGGGAGCGGCCCGCCAGGTCGGTCGTGTAGGCGTAGGCGCGCTTACCGCGGCCACAGCGAATGACCTGGTGGCGGCGCACGGCGCCGGCCACCGCCTCGGCCAGCCTTGCCAGCCGCCTTGTGCCACGGAGGCCGAGCCGGTCCAGGCGCATGAAGGTGCGCCACGCCAGAATCTGCCCCGAGGTCTGGTAGGGAAACTGCAGCAGGTCGTCAGCCGGGTTCTCGTCGCTGGAGTACAAGGCGGCACCGGCGCTGGCGCGGCGGCGCTCGACCACCTCGAGGACCGCGACCGCCGCGGCGGCGTGGCGCTCCAGCATGGAGTGGTCACCGCTCGCCTCGACGTAGTCGGCCAGCTCGAGCAGCGGGTAGAGCTGCTGGTCGAGCTGGAAGACGATGTCCTTGGGCTGGCCGCCGACCAGGTGTGAACGGGCCCACCACCCCGCCGGGCGGATCGCCACGTCGAACAGCCAGTCCAGGTGCCGCCGGACCACGCCCAGCGCCTCGGCCGGACCGCCGGTGCGCGCCCACGCGAGCAGCGCGCTCGCCATGAAATAGGCGTCACGGGTCCATGCCAGCGGCAGGATCCGGTGGTCGGTCACCAGGCAGGTGGCCTGCCCGACCGGGACCGCGCAGCAACCGAGCAGGTAGGCCAGCCCGCGCCGCGCCAACGGCTCCAGCGGCCCCGGGCGCAGCGGCCAGCCGGCCCA
>DASVXQ010000348.1:0-47810 GCA_036392615.1 Actinomycetes bacterium
GGCCACCTGGCGGATCGGAGGGGGTGACTGGTGATGCCCACCACGGAGCAGGCCGTTCCGGCTGAGCTTCAGCCGGTCATGGACCTGGTGAACACCTTCGACGTGGAGGACCAGGTCGACGAGCTCGCCGACGTGACCGTCCTGCGCGACTGGCTGGTGCAGCGCAAGCTGCTCCATCCGGGTGCCGCGGTGAGCGAGGCCGACCTGACGGCCACGGTCGAGCTGCGCGAGGCGCTGCGCGCGATGCTGCGGGCCAACGACGGGCACGAGATCGACCCCGCGGCGGTCGAGGTGCTGAACCGCGCGGCCGGCGAGCTCCCGCTCCAGCTCCGGTTCTCAGCGGACGGGGAGCCCGACCTCGGTCCGGGGTCCGAGGGCGTGCGCGGGGCGCTCGCCACGATGCTCGCCTCGATCGCGCTCGCCAAGGCGCGCGGCACCTGGAGCCGGCTCAAGGTCTGCTCGGCCGACACCTGCCAGTGGGCCTTCTACGACCGCTCCAAGAACCGCTCGGGCCGCTGGTGCTCGATGCAGGTCTGCGGCAACCGCACCAAGACGCGCGCCTACCGCGCCCGCCGGCGCGACTAGCGTGCCGGTCCTGTCGACGGCGCATGCGGCGCCTGACCGTCCGTGCAGCCCCACGGCTTGCGCGCCGCCCCCGGCCACTCCGGTCCCCGCAAGGTGGGGATACATGACCGGTGCTCCAAGTGCCGGCTCAGGGCGCTTCGACGATGGCCTCGACCTCGACGGGGACGCCGAGGGGCAGCGCGGCGAGCCCAATGGCCGAACGGGCGTGCTTGCCGGCGTCGCCGAACACCTCGACGATCAGCTCGCTGGCGCCGTTGACGACCTTGGGCTGGTCGTAGAAGTCGGGCGCGCTGGCGACGAAGCCGGTCAGCTTGACCACGCGGCGGATCCGCGATAAATCGCCGAGCTCGGCCTTGAGGGCGGCGATCACGTTGATGGCGCAGCGCCTGGCGGCCTCGGCGCCCTCCTCGACGCTCAGCCCGTCGGAACCGAGGCGCCCGGTGTGGGACGGCTTGCCGTCGACCAGGGGCACCTGCCCGGAGACGTACACCATGTCGCCCGAGCGCACGGTCGACACGTAGGCCGCCACGGGCTTGACCGGCTCGGGCAGGGTGATGCCGAGCTCCTCGAGACGCTGTTCGGGCGACGCCATGGCTGATCTCCTTCTGGCCGAGTGTCCTGACACGCCCCCCGGGGTCGGCGGCCGCCGCATCCGCGGTGACGCGGTCGTCGGCGGCGCGCCGGCACCGGCAACGCGACCGCCGGTGCGACCAAAGCCTACCGCCTGGGGTCGCCGCCGAAGAACTGGCGCACGTCCGCGATCGACCGTGTCAGCGGCGCCGGCGGCAGGCTGACGAGCAGTTGCCGCCCGTAGCCGGCGTCCGCCAGCCGGCGGTCGAGCACCGCCATGACGCCGCGGTCGGACTCGGAGCGGATCAGCCGGCCGAGCGCCTGCTGCAGCGAGACCGCGGCGCTCGGCAGCCACACCTCGCCGAACTTGGAGCCTCCGCGACGCTCGATCCGCCGTCCGCGCTCGGCCAGCAGCGGGTCGTCGGGCCGCGGGAACGGCAGGCGGTCGAGCACCAGCAGCGAGAGGCTCTCCCCAGGCACGTCGACGCCCTCGAAGAAGGTCCTGGTCGCGACCAGGACGCTGGCCACCTCGTCGCGGAAGCGGGCGACCAGGCGCGCGGCCGTGTCCTCGCCCTGGACCAGCAGCTCCCACGGCAGATCCGACAGCGCGCTGGCGAACGACTCGACCGCGCGCCAGGAGGTGCAGAGCACCAGCGCCCGGCCGCCGGAGGCGTCGACCAGGGCGCGCAGCTCGCGCTCGGCCGCGGCCTGGAAGCCCTCGCCGGTCGGAGCCGGCACCCCGCGCGGCACGTAGAGCAGCGCGTTGTTGCGGAAGTCGAAGGGGGACTCGGCCACCAGGCCCGCGGGCCGCTCGACGCCGAGCGCCGCCGCGGTGCCGCCGAGCTCGCCCGCGATGGCCATGGTCGCCGAGCAGGCCACCGTGGCGGGCACCCGGTCCCAGAGCACCTCGCGCAGGACCTCGCCCGGCTCGACAAGGGCGGAGCGGATGGTCCGCCCACCGTCGCGGCGCGCCTCGACCCAGACGGCGAGGTCGGTCGCCGCCGGCCGCCGGTCGCCTGGCGCGTCGAGCCCGTCCGCCGTGTCCGGGTCGGACCCTTCGGCGGTGGACCTGGAATCCGTCAGCGCCAACGGGCCCTCGGGCTCCCAGTCGCCGCCGCCAGGAGCGTCGGTGGCGAGCCGGCCCGGAGCGCGGCGGGCGTTGCGCTCGGCAGCGGCCAGCGGCGCCTCGACCTCGCGGAGCCGCTGGAGGTCGCGGCAGAGGCCGGTGAGGCGGCGGCGCGCGGCGTGCACCCCGCCTTCGAGGTCGTCGGGGACCGCCGGCAGCCCGCGCAGCGCGACGGCGGCGGCCTGCGCCTCTCGCAGGACGGGGTCAAGCGCGGTGGCGAGCTCGGCGGCGGCACGGGAGCTCGGCAGGACCGGTCCGGGGCGCAGCACGCTGGCGTGGTCCTCCCAGCGGGCGCGCAGGCGCCGCGCCCAGTCCGATGTCGAGCCGCTCGCCTTGATGATCGCGTCGGCGGCGGCGCCCGCCCGCGACACGCGCGCGCCGGTCACCGTCACGCCGTAGAGGTCGGCGGCGTGGTCGGCCAGGCGGTGCGCCTCGTCCACCACCACGACGTCCACCTCGGGCAGCATCACGCCCGGGGACTCCGACGTCTGGCGCAGCTCGAGCTCGAGCAGTAGCAGGTGATGGTTGGTGACCACCACGTCGACGTCGCGCGCCTGCTCCTTGGCGCGCTCGGCGAAGCAGCGCTTGAAGAAGGCGCAGCCCTTCTGCCCCGGGCAGTCCTCGCCGGAGGTCGAGACGAGGTCCCAGACGTCGTCGCGCGTGCCGGGTGGCGCGTCCAGACGGCTGCCCGTCTCGGAGTCGATCGCCCACTCGACCACCTCGAGCGCCGCCTCCTCCTGGGCGGTGGCCGCGAGCTGGGTCGCGGCGACCAGGGCGTCGACCTTGGCAAGGCATACATAGTTGGCGCGGCCCATGATCAGCGCCGAGGTCGTCTCGAAGGCGCCGGCGAGCCGCGGGAGGTCGCGGTCGATCAGCTGCGACTGGAGGGCCTTGGTGGCGGTGGCCACGATGGCGCGCCGGCCGGCGGCCGCGATGGGCACCAGGTACCCCAACGACTTGCCCACGCCCGTCGGGGCGTGGACGAGCAACGGCTCCTCGCGTTCCAGGGCGGTGCGCACGGCGTCGGCCATGGCGTGCTGCGCCGCCCTGGGAGTGAGCCCGGGGAGCGAGGCGAACGCGGCATCGAGGTCCATGAGCGCACACTATCCAATCGCCGCGACAGCTCGCTGGGCTCGTCCACAGGGGGCAGCCCTCATGCGGGCTGGGCGACGGTGGGGCTAGCCTCGTTGGTATGACTGAGAATGAGCGAGCGGCGGGTGAGCGCCGCAGGGTGCTGGCGATCGCCGCGCATCCGGATGACATCGAGTTCGGGGCCGGCGGGACGATTCCCCGGTGGGTCGACGAGGGCTGGGACGTCCGCTACGTGATCGTGACCTCGGGCCAGCGGGGCGTGCAGGACGCCACCCAGGACCCGGTCGCGTTCGGCAGGATCCGCGAGGAGGAGTCCAGGGCGGCGGCCAAGGTGGCCGGGGTGACCGACGTGACCTTCCTCGATTACATGGACACCGAGGTGACCTACTCGCCGCAGCTCCAGCGCGACATCGCGCGCGAGTTCCGCCGGCACCGGCCGCACCGGCTGCTGACCATGAACCCGGAGCACCTGCCGCTCGGCGGCTTCGTCAACCACCCGGACCACCGCGCGGTCGCGACGGCGGCGCTCGACACCACCATCACCGGCGGCACCACCGCGGGGATCTTCCCCGAGCTGCTCACCGAGGAGGGGCTGCCGCCCTGGCGCGAGCTCGAGGAGATCTGGTTGATGGGGCCGAGCGGTGGCGACGAGGTGGTGGACGTGACCGCCTACTTCGACCGCAAGCTGGCCGCCCTGGAGGCGCATGCGAGCCAGATGGCGCAGGTCCAGGGAGACCTCCGCGAGCTGGTCTCGCGGCGCCTCGAGGCGGTCGGCGCGCGGCACGGCCTGCGCTACGCCGAGTCGTTCCGGGTGATCTCGCGCCGCCGCTGACGGCGAGGGCCGGGCGACCCTATCCCTTGGGGCGCTTGAAGTAGGCGACGGTGCCGCCGACCTCGGCGGTGTGGACGGCCACCAGCTCCCAGCCGTCCTGGCCCCAGTTGTCGAGGATCTGCTTGGTGTTGTGCGGCAGCAGGGGCACCGTCACGTATTCCCACGTGGTCATCGCTGGTCCTCTCGAAGGTCCTGTCTGGACACGACCGCAAAGGCTACCGTAGCGCCGCGGCACGGCGAGCTGGCGGGCGCGGCGCGTCAAAGGCGGGCGTGGAACGCGGCGCGACCGTGCGAGCGGGCCCTGCGGGGCGCGCCAAAGAACGAGGGACCGTGCGAAGGGGAATTCAGCCGGCGCGGCGGGAGAGCAACTGGCGGCGCTCGTATTCGTTCAGGCCACCCCAGATACCGTGCGGCTCGCGGACCATCAGCGCGTATTCACGGCACTGCACCAGCACCGGGCAGGCGCGGCAGATCGACTTGGCCGCGGCCTCGCGCTGGTGCCGGTCCTCCTTGCGCTCGAGATGATTCGGCGCGAAGAAGAGCTCGGATTGGGGGCCCTTGCAGGCCGCGCGGTACTGCCAGCCGATCTGCAGATGCCACGTGCTCGGAATCGCGGCGGTCGCCGCGCGCTCCGCCGCGGCAGCGGTCCTGGTGGTGGTCGCCATGACGGTTCCTTCCTCGCGTCGGTCGCCGCGCGGTTGCCCTGGCACCCCACTGCATTCACGACCGCCATACGAGTCGGGCGGATCACCCGAGCTGGTCAGAGATGTCTATAGGCGCAGCGTAACCCTCGGGATGGTTGGTCTCAATCCCCGCGTCGTAACGCTTCGGTTTCAGCCCTGGTATCTCATGACCCGAGTCAACGCGGCATAAAACCGCCCGGCCAGCGGCCCCGCAATGCCCCCCGCGCCGAGTGAAATTTTGGTGAACCGGTCGGTTCAATCCCCCCGGCGCCGATAGCGGCCGCCGTCGTCGCCCGACTCCCTGCGGCCGTGGAGGGTGTCGCCCGGATCGGTGTCGAGCTCCGGGTCGATGTCCCTGGACGGCTGCGGCGGGGTGTCCACCGCCGGCAGCTGGGCGGTGGCCGAGCCCTGCGCCGGCTCCATCGGGTGCGGCGCGGCGGGCGCCGGCTTGGGCACCGCGGGCGGACCGCCGTTGCCCGGCAGCGCGCCCACCTCGCCGAAGCGGCCGAAGAAGCTCAGCAGCTCGATTGGGATCGGCATCACCAGCGTGGAGTTCCGCTCGGTGGCGACCTCGGCGACCGTCTGGAGGAAGCGGAGCTGGAGCGCCGACGGGTTCTGGGACATGACGCCGGCCGCCTCGGACAGGACGTGGGACGCCATCAGCTCGGCGTCGGCCGAGATCTTCAGCGCCTTGGCGTCGCGCGACGCCTCGGCCTCGCGGGCCATGGCGCGCTGGAGCTCTTCGGGCAGGTCGACGTCCTTGATCTCGACCGAGGTGACGCGCACGCCCCACGGCGCGGTGATCCCGGCAATCACCGCGGACAGCTCGGCGTTGATCTCCTCGCGCGCGCTGAGGACCTCGTCCAGGGTCTTCTTGCCGAGGATCGCGCGCAGGTTCGTCTGCGCGGCCTGGCTGGTGGCGAAGAGGTAGTTCTGGATCTCGACCACGGCCTTGACGGGGTCGACCACCCGCGAGTAGACGACCGCGTCGACCCGCAGGGTGACGTTGTCGCGGGTGATCACGTCCTGCGGAGGGACGTTCATGGCCACGGTCTGGAGGTTGACCTTGCGCATCCGGTCGATGCCGAACGGCAGGATCAGGAACAGACCCGGTCCCTTGGGGGCCCTGAGCACGTTGCCGACGCGGAAGATGACCGCGCGCTCGTACTCCTGGAGGACCCGCACCATGGTGGCCAGCGCGACCACCACAAGGATCAGCAGGACCAGGAAGATGACGATGACGACGCCGCCCAATTCCGTCTCCTCGAGTTTCCTCCCGCCCTATGCGGCGGGTCGCGGTTGGCCCAGTCTCTCATGTACGGAAAGCGTCACCCGTTCCGCGGCCGGCGATGCAAGTCAGCGGGCAGCTCCCGCCCGCGCCGACTGGAGCGCTCGATGCCATGGTCGCCCGTATCGAGTGGTTCGTCCAGGCGGCGGTCGCATTGTGCTACGCCCTGGGCGCGGGGCGGGCGGGGCGCAGGCGCCGGCGCGCGGGGCGCACCGCCGCCGGGTCCTCGGGTGTGACCTTGAGGATGCCGTTCTCGACCGCGTCGACGTGGACCCGCTGCCCGGTCGGCAGCAGCCCGCCGCCCATCAGGTCGGCGCGCCACATGGCGCCGTCGATCACCACGATCCCGCCGGGGTTGAGCACGCTGCGGACCACGCCGCGCGCGCCGACCAGCGCCTCGGTGCCCCTCGGGGCCTGCCGCTGGGACCGTAGCAGCATCGTCAGGATGACCACGAACCAGGTCACCGACCAGAGCGTGCCGAGCACCGCCAGGCGGCCGTCGACCCGCAGCAGCGCCGACGGGCTGGAGAACAGCCACCAGGAGCCCACCCCGGTGAGCGCGGTGGCCAGCACGGTGAGCGCGCCGAGCCCGCCGAAGGCGGTGTCGGCCGTGAAGGCCACCGTGCCGGCGGCCAGCACCGCCAGCGCGAGCCAGTTGGTCGGCAGGACCACCAGCGAATAGATCGCCAGCAGCGCGACCAGCAGGCCGGCGATGCCGGCCACGCCGAAGCCCGGCTGGAACCATTCGAACGACAGGCAGGCGGCGGCGGCCAGCAGCAGCAGGTAGGCCAGCGTCGGGTTGGCGAGCCCGTGCCGCACCCGGTCGAGCAGCGAGGACGACAGGAAGCGCACCTGGAAGCCGCTGACCTCGATCGGACGGCCGTCGGCCCGCCGGCCGTCGAGCTGCCGCACCGCGTCGGGCAGTGACTCGGCCTGGTAGGCGACCAGCCCCAGCGACTCGGCCCGGGCGCCGTCGACCCGCCCGCGCCCGACCTCGTCCGGCAGGCCCGAGGCGGCGAACAGCGACGCCTCGGCCGCCTGGTCGCGGCCACGGCCGAGCTCGGCCGGCAGCGCCGGGCCGATGCGCGCCTGCCGGCTGGAGGCGACCACGTCGGCCCTGGCCAGCAGGAAGGCGCTGGCGCCGGCCGCCTGCGCGGCGCGCGGGCCGACCCAGACGGCCACCGGCACCCTGGCGCCGGCGATCACCCGCTGCGCCTCGGCCGGGTCGGTGCCGAGCCCGCCGAAGCTGTCGAGCTGGATCAGCAGCGCCCTGGCGCCGCGGCGCTCGGCTCCGGAGACCGCGCCGCGCAGGTCGCCGAGCAGGCTCTGGTCGAGCACGCCGGAGAGGGTGAACACCTCGACGGTCGGGCCGCCTCCGGTCTGCGCCCGGGCGGGGGAGGCCACGCCGAGCCCGGCGGCGAGCGCGAGCACGAGCAGCACGCCGAGGCAGGGCGGGGAGAGGGGTCGGAGAACGCGACGCATAGCCGGGCCATTGTCTCCGGGCACTCCAGAGCCCACAACCCGAACGAGCAATCTGTGGACAGGGGCGGCTACGATGGCTCCCTTATGCCCCTCGACGTGCTCGACCGGGCCCAGCTCCTGGTAGTGACCGGCAAAGGCGGGACCGGGAAGACCACGGTCGCGGCCGCTCTCGCCATTGCCGCGGCGCGGCGTGGACGCCGGACGCTGGTGGTGGAGGTCGAGGGCCGGCAGGGTCTGGCGGCGCCCTTCGGCCGCCGCTCGCTCGGCTACCAGGAGACCAGGCTCGCCGACGGCGTCAACGGCCTGGCGGTTGACCCCGAGGAGTCGCTGCGCGAGTACCTCGGCCGCTACGGCTTCGCGCCGCTGGCGAGGCTGCTCTCGTGGGCCAGGCTGACCAATTTCGTCACCGCCGCGGCCCCTGGCCTGGGCGACATCCTGCTGGTCGGCAAGGTCTGGGAGGCGGCCACCCGCCGCTCCGGCCCGCGCCGCGTCTACGACCTGGTGGTGCTGGACGCCCCGCCGACCGGCCGGGTGATCCCCTTCCTGCGGACGCCCGAGACGGTCGCAGAGCTGGCACGGGTGGGACCGATCCGGCACCAGGCCGACCGAGTCAAGGAGCTGCTGGACGACCCCGACCGGACCGCGATGGTGCTCACCTGCCTGCCCGAGGAGCTGCCGGTGACCGAGACGATCGAGGCCAGCGTCGCGCTGCGCGCGGCCGAGCTGCCGCTCGGCGCGGTGATCGCCAACCAGGTGACCGCCGACCGGCTGGCCAGCCGCGCCAGCCGCCTGCCGTCGCTGTCGCGCGACCCCTCGCCGCTGGTCGAGATCGCGGCGATGGCCGGCGCCAGGCTCGACGAGGCCGCCGTCGGCGCGCTGCTGGAGGAGGCGCGCGACCGGCAGCGCCAGGTCGCCCGCGAGCGGCGCCTGCTGAAGGAGCTGCGCGCCAAGCTGGGCGAGGACCTGCCGGTGGTCGAGCTGCCGCTGCTGACCGGCGGCGCGGCCGGCCCCGAGGCGGTGCGGCAGTTGGCGGCGCGACTGCTCGACTCGCCGCTCACCGGCGACGGCGAGCTCGACGCCGGCCGCTCGAAGCCGGGCGGCAAGGGCCGTTCGGGCCGCGCCAAGGGCGCGACGCCCGCCAGGGCGGACGCGCGGTGGTGATCACCCGGACGGCCTCGTCGCTCGAGGCGATCGTCGAGAGCGCCGGCATCGTGGTGTGCTGCGGCTCGGGCGGGGTGGGCAAGACCTCCACCGCGGCGGCGCTGGCCCTGCGGGGCGCCGAGCGGGGCCGCCGCACCTGCGTGCTGACCATCGACCCGGCCAGGCGGCTGGCCCAGGCGCTCGGCCTCGACCTGCTGTCCAACCAGCCGCGGCCGGTCGCCGGCAAGGGCTTCGCCGCCAGGGAGCCCGGCGGACTGGACGCGATGATGCTGGACATGCGGCGGACCTTCGACGAGGTGATCGAGCGCTACGCACGCGACGACGAGCAGGTCGAGCGCATCCTCGCCAACCGCTTCTACCAGCGCCTCTCCTCCACCCTGGCGGGCACGCAGGAGTACATGGCGATGGAGAAGCTCTACGAGCTGCACGAGGAGGGCAGCTACGAGCTGCTGGTGGTGGACACGCCGCCGACCCGCTCGGCGCTCGACTTCCTCGACGCGCCGCAGCACCTCAACGAGCTGCTCGACGCCCGCGCGCTGCGGCTGCTGATCGCCCCGGCGCAGCGCGTCGGCCGCGGCTACCTCAAGGGCCTCAACTTCGCCACCACCACCATGACCCGGCTGGTGCGGCGGCTCACCGGCTCCGAGCTGCTGGCCGAGGTGGGCGAGTTCTTCGCCGCCTTCGAGGGCATGTACGACGGCTTCAAGGACCGCGCCCGGCGGGTCTACGAGCTGCTCAAGCACCCCGACACGGCGTTCGTGGTGGTGGCGACGCCGGACCAGGCCGCGCTGCGCGAGGCGGCGTACTTCGCCGGCCGGCTCGCCAGCGAGCAGATGCCGCTCGGCGCGCTGGTGGTGAACCGGATCCACCGCGCGGCGCCGGTCCCCAAGGTCCCCTCGGCCGCGCTGCACCGGCTGGCCGACGACGGCGCCGACGGGCGGCTGCTGGCCGACCTGGTGGACCAGCACCAGGCGCTGGAGGCGCTGGCGGCCAGCGAGCGCGAGCGGATCGCCGACCTGGCCAAGCGGGTGCGCGGGGTCGACCTGGTGCAGGTCCCCCTGCTGTCCGACGACGTGCACGACCTCGCCGGTCTCCGCCGCCTCGGCGACCACCTGTTCGGGGGGTAGCTACCCGACCGGGGCCTCGTCGGGGATGTCCCAGTGCCAGTCGGCGCCGCTCCAGCCTGGCCGGCCCTCCATGCGGCTGCGGCCGGAGACGTGCAGCAGCAGCGCGGTCGGGCTGGCGGAGGAGTCGTCGTGCGAGGAGAACAGCCCCTGGAGCACCAGGCGGGCGGCGCGCGGCTCGGGGCCGCGGTCGCCGGGGCCGGTGAGGTCCCAGCGGTGCAGCACCACCTCGGAGAGCGCCACCGCGGCCATGGTCCGCGCCGAGAAGCGGTGGTCCGGGTGCCACACCAGCTCGGTGGGCTCGGTCTTGCCGAGCGCCTCGACCAGCCGGTCGCCCGCCTCCTCGAGCCGCCGGGGCAGCACCAGCGGCGTGGTGGGCGGCGGCGGGAGGGCCTGGTCGAAGTCAGGCCGCTCGTCCTGACCCCCCTGCTCCACGCCGACGGCGTAGACGGTCAGGCGCTCGGACACGTGGCGCACGGTGTCGGCGTTGCTCCAGCCGGGATTGCTGGACGGCTGCTCCCAGTCGTCCTGCGACCAGTCACCGACGCGCCCGATCAGCGTCTCGACCTGGCGGGCCAGAGTGCTCCGCAGGTCGGCCAGAGAGGGACCCTTGATCGCGGTCATCCTGCCTTCTTGTCGTCCGAGGCGCCCGAACCGGCCTTCGAGGCGGTCAACCCCATATTGGACCGGGCGAGCACGGCTTGGGTGGCTTCGAGCACCTCGCTGCGCACCCGTTGCAGCTCAGGGTATCGGCGGGGATCCACCCAGAACCACAGCAGCAGCTCGATCTTGTCGTCATCGAGATCCTGGATCAGCAGCCGCGGCGCCCTGTCGCCGTCGCTCACGCCCTCGACGCCCGTGGCGGCCGCGAGCAGGCGCTCGCGCAGCTTGGCGGAGATGGCCGCGCCGGGGACGCTCAGGTGCACCTCCACGCGCCGGTGCATGGTCGCCGTCGAGTTGGTCAGCACGCTGGTGAACAGCAGCTTGTTGGGAATGATCAGCTGCCGCCCGTCGGGCGTGCGCAGCTGCGTGGCGCGCACGCGCACGTCCTCGACCGTGCCCTCGACGTCGTCCATGGCGATCTGGTCGCCCCGGGTGAAGGGGTGCTCCAGCAGCAGCACGATGCCGGCGACGAAGTTGCCGAGGATGTCCTGCAGGGCGAAGCCGAGCGCGATGGTCACCAGGCCGAGGCTGCCGACCACCCAGCCGAGGTTGACGCCGCCGATCGACAACGCCACGACCATGCCCAGCAGCATGGTCCCGAAGTAGGCCAGCTTGCCGACGAGCAGGTGAACGTACGCTTCGGTCGAGGTGCGGCGCAGCCCCGCCTCCACTCCCCGCCGCACCAGCCGGGCGAGGACCACCGTGATGACCAGGAACACCAAAGCTGCCAGGAGGTTCGGCAGCTGCTCGATGAAGCTTTCGCCGAAACGCTTGAAAGATCCGACCAACCCTTGCACTGAGGGTGCCTCATCCAATAACTGGGCGAGCACGTTGACGTCGAACAGCAGTCTCCACGGCCTCCGCACGTACGGGTGAGCTGTCAGCGGGCCGGTTTGCCGGTCCAGGACAACAAACCTATCATCCCAGCTGGTTCGGCCGGTGCCAGCCGTGCCGTCCCAAGTGTGCTATACCCATGTGCCATGGCGGACGCCCATTTCCCCCGACCGCGCCTGGCGAGCCCCATAGGGCGAGTCGCGGCGCTCCTGGGTACTCGTTTCGGCTCCATCGTCGTGATCGGCGTGGCCATCGCGATGCTGATGGCCCTGCTGGCGCTGCCGGTGGTGATCCCGGCCGGCGCCCTGGCGCGTGACACCGCCAAGCGGCTCGGCAACATCCCGCCGCTGCCGAAGGTCGGCCCGCTGGCGCAGACCACCACCGTCTACGCGGCCAACGGCACGCAGCTCGGCACCCTGGCCGACGAGAACCGCAAGGTCGTCTCGATCAAGCAGATCCCCCAGATGGTCAGGGACGCGGTGATCGCCATCGAGGACGACCGCTTCTACGAGCACAAGGGCATCGACTTCCGGGGCATCGCCCGCGCCGCCGTTGAGGACATCCGCTCCCGCGACATCCAGCAGGGCGGCAGCACCCTCACCCAGCAGTACGTGAAGCTGATCATCATCAACGACACCTCGGAGACCTTCGACCGCAAGATCCGCGAGGCCGCCTACGCGGTGCAGCTCGAGAAGAAGCTGACCAAGGACCAGATCCTGGAGCGGTACCTCAACGCCGCCTACTTCGGCGAGGGCGCCTACGGGATCGCCACCGCCGCGCAGCACTACTTCAACGGCAAGCGGCTCTCGCAGCTCACCCTCGCCGAGGCCGCCTCGCTGGCGGCGACCATCAAGTCGCCGGAGTACTACAAGCCCACCAACCCCAAGAACAACCTGCCGCGGCAGCAGGTGGTGCTCGACCGCATGCAGCAGCTCGGCTTCGCCTCGGCCGCCGACGTGGCCAAGGCGAAGGCGTCCAAGCTGCACGTGAAGGTCGTGACGCAAAAGGTGACACGGCCCTACTTCTTCGAGTACGTGCGGCGCCAGCTGCTCGAGGACCACACCTACGACAAGGTGCTCGGCAAGGTCGGCACCAACAAGCGCTCCGATGCGGTCCGCCGGGGCGGCCTGCGGGTCTACACCACCCTGCAGCAGAACCAGCAGGCGCGCGCCGAGGCGGCGGTGCGGGACAAGCTCGCGGCGCCTTCGGCGCGCACCAACGGCGCGGGCGAGGACGGCCAGCTCAGCGGCGCGGGGATCGACGGCGCGCTGGCCAGCGTCGATCCCAAGACCGGCCAGGTCGTCGCCATGGTGAGCGGCAAGGACTACAAGAAGTCGCAGGTCAACCTGGCGACCATCGGCTACGGCGGTAGGGGCTTCCAGTCCGGCTCGTCGTTCAAGATGTTCTTCGACGTGGCCGCGCTGGAGAAGGGGTTCCCGCTCAGCGAGACCTACGACGCTCCCCCCGTCTACCATGCCACCAGCCCGCGCTGTAACAGCGGCAAGCCATGGGAGCCGGGCAACGCCGGCGACGGTGAGGCCGGCACCTTCAACATCTACGGGGCGACCCAGCACTCGGTGAACACCTGGTTCGCGCACCTGGTCGACACACGGATCCCTCCGGAGGCTGGCCTCGACGTGGCGCGCCGCATGGGCATCACCAACGCCGGCAACAAGGCCTACGGCTACTGGAACGTCTGCTCGCTGGTCCTCGGCACCCCCAGCGTTGGTGTGCTCGACATGGCCAGCGCCTTCGGCACGCTGGCGAACCAGGGCGTCCACTGCGCGCCGTACTCGATCTCCAAGATCCTCGGGCCCGACGGCAGGACGCTCTGGAGCCACAAGGCCGACTGCCAGCAGGTCATCGACCGCGGGATCGCCAACCAGGTCGCCGACATCCTGCGGACCGTGGTGAGCGGCGGCACCGGGACGGCGGCCAATATCGGGCGGCCGGTCGCCGGCAAGACCGGCACCACCGACGACTACAAGAGCGCCTTCTTCAACGGCTTCACGCCGCAGCTGGCGACCAGCGTCTGGGTCGGCTTCCCGCGCAAGCCGACGCCGATGCCGCACCTCTCCCCGAACGGCGGCCCGGTGTTCGGCGGCACCTACCCGGCGATGATCTTCCAGCAGTACATGGCCGCCGCGCTCGCCGGCCAGCCGGTGCTCGACTTCCCGCGACCGCCGCACGGGCGGCCCTCCGAACCGAAGCGGAAGGGCGACAAGCGCAAGGGCGTTCCCAACGTGCGCGGCAAGCAGTACCAGCAGGCCGCCGCCATCCTCGCCAGGGCGGGCTTCAGCGCGCGCCCCCAGATCGTCCGCAGCAACGCCCCCGCCGGCCGGGTGGTCGGGCAGTCGCCCGCCGCCGGGACCGACGCGCCCAGGGGCACGGTCGTGACCCTCCAGGTCAGCCTCGGCCGTGGCGGGGGTGGTGGCGGCGGCGGCGGCGGAGGCGGTGGCGGCGGCCCTGGGCCGCCCGGCACCATCCCGTAGCGTCCCGCCCGGTCTAGCCCCTGAGGCGCTCGAGCACCAGCTCGCGGACCTGGTTGCCGTCGGCGCGGCCGCGCACGGCGGGCATCACCCGGCCCATCACCTTGCCCAGCTCTCTGGGGTCCGAGGCGCCGCTGTCGGCGATCGCCTGGTCGACGATCCGCGCCAGCTCGCCGGCGTCCAGCGGGCTCGGCAGGAAGCGGCCGATCACCTCGGCCTGGAACGCCTCCTGCCCGGCGCGGTCGGAGCGACCCGCCTCGCGGTAGATCCGCTCGGCCTCGCGCCGGTTCTTGACCTCGCGCTGGAGCACCGCGACAGCCTCGTCGTCGCTCAGGTCGTGGCCCGCGTCCTTGGTGGCCGAACGCAGCGCGCTGAGCGCCAGCCGCAGCGCGCCGGTCTCCTCGGAGCGCCGCGCCTTCATGGAGGCGAACATCGCCTGCTGGACGTCGTCGATGAGCATGTCGAGAGAGTATCGCTAGAATCCGTCTCACTCACCCGCATTCTCGGGCGGGACCCGCACGAGCTGGAGGATGGATGGGCAGGACCGCCGCAGGCAGCGTCGGGATGGCAGTCGGGACGCTGGCCGCGGCGGGGGCCGCCTGCGTCGCCTACGGCGTGGCGGTCGAGCGGCACTGGTACCGGCTGCGCCGCGAGACCGTGCCGGTGCTCGCGCCGGGCGAGGAGCCCCGCACCGTGCTGCACCTCAGCGACTTCCACCTGCTGGCGCGCGACCGGCGGCGCCAGCGCTTCCTGGCCGAGCTGGCCGAGCTGGACACCGACCTGGTGGTGGTCACCGGCGACATCCTCGGCGAGCCGTCGGCGCTGGACGCCTCGCTGGAGGCGCTGTCGCGCTTCCACCCGCGCCTCGGCGCGGCGGCGGTGCTCGGCTCCAACGACTACTACGCCCCCCGGCCCAAGAACTACCTGGCCTACTTCCGCAGGCGGCGCCGGCCGCGCCTGCCGCGCGGGCGCAACCCGTGGCGCGAGCTGATCGAGGGGCTGGAGCGCATGGGCTGGGTGGTGCTCGCCAACCGGCGGGCCGAGCTCGGCGACGTCGAGCTGGCGGGCATGAACGACCCGCACATCCGGCTGGACGACCCGACCGTGGCGGTGCCGCCCGACGGCGACGGGGCGCGCCTGCGGATCGGCGTGGTCCACAGCCCCTACCAGCGCAGCCTCAACGCCTTCGAGCGCAGCGGCTACCAGCTGGTGCTGGCCGGCCACACCCACGGCGGGCAGGTGCGCCTGCCAGGGGTCGGCGCGCTGGTGACCAACTGCGACCTGCCGCGCCAGCACGTCCGCGGGCTGTCGCGCTGGGGCTCGTCCTGGCTGCACGTCAGCGCCGGGCTCGGCACCAGCAAGTTCGCGCCCTTCCGCTTCGCCTGCCGTCCCGAGGCGACCCTGCTCACCCTCGTCCCGGCCTGAACCGCCGCTGCCGTCGAACCGCACCCGTGCGTCCGCCGGCCGCGACCCGCATCATGAGAGCTGGGGCAGCACGTCCAAGCGGGCGAGAGCGGGGACGATGGCGACGGCGGAATCGGACGGACTGGGGAACCGACCCGAGAAGCGGCCGGGACCGGCCGCGCGCGTGGAGGCCCGGATCGAGCGGGCCGTCGCGGCGCTGTACGCCTGGCTCGCCCGCAACCGGCTCTCGCGCCTGCCCTGGGCGGTGGTGCAGACCTTCTCGCGGGCGCAGGGCGCGCTGCTGTCGGGCAGCATGGCGTACTACACCTTCCTTTCGCTGGTGCCGCTGCTGATGGTCGCTGCCTTCGTGATCGGCACGCTGGCCAGGTCGAACCAGCAGATCTCCAGCGCGGTCTCCACCGCCGTCGGCCAGCTCCTGCCGGGCGTGCAGGGCCGCGACGTGGTCGACCAGCTGATCGGCGCGCGGGTCGCCTTCGGGGTCTTCGGCCTGCTGAGCGTCGCCTACGCCGGCAGCGGCTTCGTCGGCTCGATGACCGCCTGCATGAACCAGATGTGGGGGGTCGAGACCGGCCGCAACCCGGTCAGCCAGAAGGCCTTCAACATCTTCATCGTGATGCTGATGAGCAGCGTGCTGCTCGGCTCGGCCGGCCTGACCATCTGGATCGGCTACGCCGCCCGCGCGGTGCTCGGCAACGACGCCGGACCGCTGCTGCGGCTGGTCAACACCCTGGCCAGCCCGGTGTCGATGCTGGTGCTGCTGCTCCTGCTGTACCGGCTGCTGCCGGCGCGGCGCCACTCCTGGCTGAGCCAGGTGCCGGGCGCGGTGGTCGGCGCCGCGGGCGTCGAGCTGCTCAAGCGCGGCTTCGCCCTGTGGACCGAGCGGTCGGCCGGCGTCAGCGCGCTGCCCCGCTCGCTGCTGAGCGTGGTGCTGCTGCTGATCTGGCTGGGGCTGTTCGCCCAGCTGGTGCTCTATGGCGCGGCGCTCAACGTGGTGCTCGACCGGCGCCGGCGCCACCTTCCGCTCATGCCGGACGCGATCCCAGGCGGAGCACGCGAGGAGCGCGAGCCGGAGCGGGACGCGGTCTGAGAGCCGGTTGGGGGAGGTTGTGCCGGCAGCGCCCGGGCGAAAGGGGAAGGTGCTCCAGGGCCGCCGCTCCCGTCACACCGAAGAGCCTCCGCCCGGAGCGCTGCTGGCAGTTGTTGTCATCGTCGTCTGAGGCTGAGGTTGGATAGCCATCTCGGGTTGATCCGCCATGGTTATTTCGAGCTAGTAGCGGGAAGTTCCCTGCTCAACGGCTTGATGGCTGTCCGAAGTGACCGTCTGTGCCGGCCTTGTCGCCGAACCTGGTCAGATGAACGTACGCAGGGCCACGACCGGCCGGAGGAGAATTGGAACCACCGTTCACGATCCGATCAACCCAGGGGAGCGCTCCACCGTGGCCACCATGCCGCCCGATGTGTTCAGTGCAGACGCCGCAGACCTGTTCCGCAGCTACGACTCGGTCGACCTGCTGATCGGCATCCCCTCGTTCCACAACGCCAACACCATCGGGCACGTCGTCCAAGCCGTCGAGGCGGGGCTCCGCAAGTTCTATCCCAGGCAGCGCTCCCTGATCGTGATCTCCGACGGCGACTCGACCGACGGCACCCGCGACGCCGCGCTCGCCGCGACCACCAAGGGCCAGGAGGAGACCCTGCTGATCGACCCCAAGGCCGAGCTGCCCGACAAGCTGGCCTTCAGCTACAGCGGGCTGTCCGGCAAGGGATCGGCGTTCCGGGCGATCTTCACCGTCGCCGAGCGCCTGGGCGCGCGGGCCTGCGCGGTGTTCGACGCCGACCTGCGCTCGGTCACCCCCACCTGGGTCGAGCACCTCATCGGCCCGGTGCTCTACCACGGCTACGACCTGGTCGCGCCGATGTACGAGCGCCACAAGTTCGACGGCACCATCACCAACTCGATCGCCTACCCGATCACCGCGGCGCTCTACGGCCGTGGGGTGCGCCAGCCGATTGGCGGGGACTTCGGCTTCTCCGGCCAGCTGGCCGCCCACTGGGCGCACAAGGACGTGTGGGACACCGACGTGGCGCGCTTCGGCATCGACATCTGGATGACCACCGTGGCGCTGTGCAACGACTTCAACATCTGCCAGTCGATCCTCGGCGCCAAGCTGCACGACGCCAAGGACCCGGGCCGCGACCTGGGCCCGATGTTCCGGCAGGTGGTGGGCAGCCTGTTCGCGCTGGCCGGCCGCTACGCCGAGCACTGGATGGCGGTCGACTCCATCCGGCCGGTGCCGACCTTCGGCTTCCGCTCGGCCACCTCGACCGAGGCGATCCGGATCAACTCCGACCGGCTGCGCTGGCGCTTCGTCGACGGCTACGTCACCTACCAGGACGTCTGGCGGCAGGTGCTGGCCAGCGACAACCTCGACGGCGTGATCGAGTCGATCCACCAGGCCAGCGAGCCCCCGGAGGGCTTCCGTCTGCCGATCGAGCTGTGGGCCAGGATCTGCTACGACTACCTGCTCGCCTACAACGAGCAGATGGTCGATCCCGACCGGCTGATCGACTCGCTCATCCCGCTGTATTTCGCCCGCACCGCCACCTTCGTGGACGAGGTGCGCGACGACTCGGCCGAGGCCGCCGAGGAGCGGATCGCCTCCTACGCGGAGGTGTTCCAGCGGGCCAAGCCGTACCTGGTGCGCCGCTTCCACGAGACCGGCACGGCCCGCAAGCTGGACGAGCAGCGCGTCGCCGGCGACGAGCGCCGGCACGGCGACGACACCTCGGAGTTCATGGCCATCAAGTCGCCCTGACCGGGCGCTTCGCCTGGCCGTCGGCGGAGGCGATCGGGGTGACCGAGGCGCCCCCGCCGCGGCGGCCGAGGCGGAACGGGACGATGGTCACGTTCACGTTGTCGATCTCGCCCAGCACCCGGAACACCCCGAGCGCGGTGCGGTCGTGCAGGATGCGGTGCCAGAACTTGGAGAAGTTCCGCTTGGGCACCAGCACCGAGACCTCGGTGTCCGGCCGCACCCGCTCGGCGATGGTCTCCTCCACCGCGGCCAGCAGGTTGCGGTCCGGCGCGTCGACCACCTCGAGCGGGATCGGGATGTTGACCCGCGCCCACAGGGCGGACAGCTCGCGGGCGTGGTCCGGGTCGATGGCGATGTGCACCGCGGTGATCGACAGCGGGTTGAGCTGGCGCGCGTACTGGAGCGCCGCCAGGGTGGCCTGGTCGAGGTCCTCGACCAGCACGACGACCTCGTGCCGCGGCTTGGGCGGGGCGAGGCGCTGCGACGCCTCGACCTTCAGCTCCTTGACCTCGGAGCGGTAGGTCTTCTGGGTGCGCAGCAGGAACAACACCAGCAGCGGCACCGCCACGCAGACCATCCAGGCGCCCTCGGTGAACTTGGCGACGACGATCACCACCAGCACCACCAGGGTGACCGCGCCGCCGACGCCGTTGACCACCAGGCCGTAGCGCCAGCCGCGCTCGCGCAGCTTCCAGTGCCGCTTGGTCATGCCCGCCTGCGAGAGGGTGAACGAGGTCACCACGCCGATGGCGTACAGCGGGATCAGCGCGGAGGTGCTGGCGTGGAAACCGATCACCAGCACGATCGCCACCGCGGACAGCACCAGGATGCCGCCGGAGTAGACCAGCCGGTGGCCGCGCTTGCGCAGCTGCCGCGGCAGCAGCGCATCGCCGGCGGCGAACGAGGCCAGCAGCGGGAACCCGGAGAACGAGGTGTTGGCGGCCAGCACCAGGATCAGCAGGGTCGCGCCCTGGGTGAGCAGGAAGAACGCGTGGCCGAGCTGGCTGGAGCCGAGCACGTGCTGACCCAGCTGGGCGACCACCGTCGGCACCTCGTTGGCGAACGGCCGGATGCCGAGGTGCCCGGACAGGAAGCTGATCCCCAGGAACAGCGAGCCCATGATCAGCGCCATCACCAGCAGGGTGGTCTTGGCGTTGCGGGCCTGCGGCTGGCGGAAGGCCGAGACGCCGTTGGACACCGCCTCGACGCCGGTCAGCGCGGTGGTGCCCGAGGCGAAGGCGCGCAGCACCAGGAACAGGGTGACCGCCCCGACCGCCTGGTTGTGGCCGATCAGCGCGGTCTGGTCGCTGGGGCTGTAGGTGACCTTGCCGATGGTGCCGGTCAGCACTCGGAAGACGCCGATGGCCACGACCGCCCCGATGGTCACCACGTACAGGTAGGTCGGGATCGCGAAGATCCGCCCGGCTTCGCGGATGCCCCGCAGGTTGCCCCAGGCCAGCAGCACGATGAAGCCGATGGCGATCTCGACCTGCCAGTGCTCCAGCGGGTTGGGGTGGCCGAACGCCGAGATCATGTTGCCGACGCCGCTCGACACGCTCACCGCGACCGTCAGGATGTAGTCGATCAGCAGGGCGGCCCCCGCGACCGCCGCAACCACGTTCCCGAAGTTGTCCCGGCTGACCACGTATGCGCCGCCCGCCGACGGGTAGGCATCGATCACCTGTCGGTAGGAGATCACCAGGAGGAGCAGCAGCCCGGCGATGGCCAGCGAGATCGGCAGCGTCAGCGCCAGCGCGCCGGCCAGCACGACGACCCGCAGGATCTCCTCGGTCGCGTACGCGGTCGACGAGATCGGGTCGGAGGAGAACACCGCCAGCGCGACCCGCTTGGTGATGCGTTCGTCGACGAGCTCGGAGGTCTTCAGCGGTGGACCAAGCAGGACGCGCTTGCTCCGGTAGCCGAGGGACTGGTACCGCTGTGACGGGACGTTGGTCCGAGACTCCGTGGTCGGACGCTCCGGGGGCCCTTCGAGCTCCGGCCTGGCCTGGGTGGACACCGCTCCCGCTCCTTCCTCAGCAAACCGCACGCGGTACGCCTCCAAGTATCGGCTCCCTTGCTCGGGCTGGCCACGTCGGTTCGCCCCATACGCGAGAGCCTCGGTTGCGCGGCCCGTGGCGGTACGATTCGACGGACCGCCCAGCAGGAAGGACACATCGTGCATGTCGTGATCATGGGTTGTGGGAGGGTCGGCTCGGAGCTGGCCGCCCGGCTCGAGGGACGAGGCCATTCGGTCGCCGTGATCGACAAGCGCGAGATCGCCTTCCGGATGCTGCGCTTCGACTTCCGCGGCACCAAGGTCCACGGCTACGGCTTCGACGAGGACGTGCTGCGCCAGGCGGGCATCGAGCGGGCCGGCGCGTTCGCCGCGGTCTCCAACGGCGACAACTCCAACATCGTCGCCGCGCGCCTGGCCAGGGAGAAGTTCGAGGTGCCGACGGTGGTGGCGCGCATCTACGACCCCCGCCGCGCGGAGATCTACCAGCGTCTCGGCATCCCCACGGTGGCCACCGTGAAATGGACCACCGACCAGGTGATGCGCTTCCTCATCCCCGACGAGATCGCCTCGGACTGGAAGGACCCCAGCGAGGGGATCTCGCTGGTCACCCTGGTGCTGCCCACCTCGTGGGCGGGCTGGACGGTGGATCAGCTCGAGTCCAGCGGCCACCGCCGGGTGGTGGCGGTCAACCGCATCGGCCAGGCGCGCATCCCAACTCCGGGCATGATCCTCCAGGAGGGCGACCAGGTGTACCTGGCGGTCAACGAGGAGGGGCTCGAGGAGCTGCGCCCGATGGTCATCGCCGGGCACCGCCGCCAGGGCACCGAGCAGCGTGCCGGTGAGGAGGTCCGGTCGTGAGAGTGGCGATCGCCGGCGCCGGCAACGTCGGCCAGTTCATCGCGGCGGACCTGCTGGCCGCCGGGCACCAGGTCACGCTCATCGAGAAGGACCCGGCGGTGGTCGAGGCCGCCCGCGGCACCCTCCAGGGCGCCGAGTGGTTCCCGTTCGACGCCTGCGAGGTGCTGTCGCTGGTGATGGCCGGCCTGAGCCACGCCGACGTGGTGGTCGCGGCCACCGGCGACGACGAGGACAACCTGGTGATCTCGCTGCTGGCCAAGCAGGAGTTCGCGGTGCCGAGAGTGGTCGCGCGGGTCAACAACCCCAAGAACCACGGCCTGTTCAGCGAGGCCTGGGGGGTCGACGTGGCGGTGTCGACGCCGCACATCCTGCGCTCGCTGGTCGAGGAGGCGGTGACCGTCGGCAGCATGGTCCGGCTGATGCAGTTCGAGCAGGGCCAGGTCTCGCTGCACGAGGTGACCCTGGCCGAGGGCTCGCCCTCGATCGGCCGGACGCTGCGCGACCTCGCTCTGCCGGTGGACGCGGCGGTGGTGGCGGTGGTGCGCGAGGGCCACGTGGTGGTCCCCAAGGAGGACACCGTGTTCGCCGTCGGCGACGAGGTGCTGGCGGTCGCCTCGGCCTCCAGCGAGGACTACGTCCGCAAGGTGCTGGTCGGCGAGACGCGGCCGCGCGAGGCGGAGGAGGAGCCGTCGCCGCCTGGCACCAGCTCCGCCGAGAGCCTCAACCAGCAGCGGCGCACGGGCTGAGGGGGCGAGCGGGCGGCCCTCCGCGAGCGGCCTTCCCGCCGGCACCCCTACCGCCGCCTCAGCGCAGGTCGTAGGCGGGGTTGTAGAGCGTCAGGCCGCGCTCGCCGGCGACCGGGGTGCCCTCGATGGCGATCCGGCGGCCGCACTCGATCCCGGCGATCCCCCGCCTGCCCATGAACAGCGCGGTCACCCGGCCGGTGCCGTCGTCCAGCATCACCTCGAGCGTCGGCACGGCGGCCAGCGGCTGGATGCGGATCTTGCGGACGTCTCCCTCGAACCGGGCGGGGACCCGCGGCCGAGCGGAGGCGATCGGGACGGTCTCCGCCTGGCCGCCGTGCCGCTTCCTGGTGTCCATTGCCATCGCCATCATCCCGCCTGCCGCAGCTCGAGCTTGAAGCCGCCGACCGTTGCCGGCGGCTCGCCGGTCTCCAGCGAGCGCGCCGCGTCACTCCGGGCCGTGCGCAGGGCGCGCTGGAACCCTTCGACGTCGATGCCCTCCCGCGCGGGGCGGTAGGGCTCCAGGTAGTCGATCGCGCGGCTCAGCACCGACACGGCGCCCTTGTAGTTGCGCTGGCTCAAGTGCCACATCCCGGCGGCGCCCTGGATCATGCCCTTGAGGAAGTCGCGGTCCGGCTGGCCCTTGCGGCGCCGCCAGACCTCCTCCCAGACCTCGTGCGCCTCCCAGTACATGTCGTCGTCGAACAGGTCGCCGCCCCGGCGCAGGACCTCCTCCTCTGGCAGCGTGCCGAACTCCCAGCCAGGGTGGAAGGTCGCCCGGGTACCACGCTTGCGCGTCTCGCCCATGCTGCGATCGTAGCAGCCGGCGACCCGGACGCCCGCACGCATGACAGATGTCACCGCGAACCGCTCACCACCCCCACTACCTGGGCGGGCCGGCGGGCCATAGCGTGGCTTGCGGGACAGGGACTTCCGCGACGAGCACGAGGGGCGCACGGTGGACCATCACGCGGTGAGGCTTGAGGGCGTGTCCAAGCGGTTCGGCCGCCTGCCGGCGGTCGACGGGCTGGACCTGGAGATCCCGAGGGGCGCGACGGTGGCGCTGCTGGGGCCGAACGGCGCCGGCAAGACCACCACCGTCAAGCTGTTGCTCGGACTGCTGGAGCCGGACGCCGGGCGGGTGCGGGTGCTCGGCGGCGGGCCCCACGAGGCGGTCGCCGGTGGGCGCATCGCCGCCATGCTCCAGGACGGCGGGTTCATGCCGGGCGTCAAGGTGATCGAGTTGCTGCGCTTCGCCGCCGGCCTCTACCCGGACCCGCTGCCACTGGACCGGGTGCTGGCGGTCGCCGGGCTGGGCGAGCTGGCCGGACGGCGGGTCGACCGGCTCTCGGGCGGCCAGGCGCAACGGGTGCGCTTCGCGCTCGCGCTGGCCGGCAACCCCGAGGTGCTGGTGCTGGACGAGCCCACCGCCGCGATGGACGTCTCCAGCCGGCGGGACTTCTGGGCGGCCATGCGCCAGGAGGCCGCCGCCGGCCGGACCGTGCTGTTCGCCACGCACTACCTGGAGGAGGCGGAGGAGGGCAGCGACCGCGTGGTGGTGCTGGCGCGCGGCCGGGTGGTCGCCGACGGCTCCCCCGCCCGTATCAAGGCGGCCGTCGGCGGCCGCACGGTGCGCTTCACCTTCCGCGGCCCGCTCCCGGGCGGGCTCGACCGGCTGCCCGGGGTGACCGCGGTGGAGGTCCACGGCGACCGGGTGCTGCTGCGCAGCGCCGACGCGGAGGCGACCGTGTGGGCGCTGTACGACCGCCGTGACTGGCTCAGCGAGCTGGAGGTCGCCGGCGCTGACCTGGAGGACGCCTTCCTGGCGCTCACCGCCGCAGCGGCCTGAGCGTCCCCACGAGCATTCGAGAGGAGCGAGCGACGATGACCGCCTACCTGCGCCTGGAGCTGGTCCGCACGCTGCGCGACCGGCGCTACCTGATCATGACCATCGCCATGCCGGTCGCGCTGTACCTGCTGTTCAGCAGCGTCTTCGGCAGCCAGCCGCCGAGCGACGGCCTGACCGTGGACGTCGCCATCATGGTGTCGATGGCCACCTTCGGCGCGATGGGCGCCGTGCTGGCGGCCAGCGGCCCGAGGATCGCGCAGGAGCGCGGCAACGGCTGGCTGCGCCAGCTCGCGACGATGCCGCTGGCCGCCCGCGACCTGCTGGCCGCCAAGGTCCTGGCCGCGATGACCCTGGGCCTGCCGGCGGTGCTGCTGGTGTCGCTCACCGGCGTCGCGGTCCACGGCGTGCGGCTGGCGGGCTGGCGCTGGCTGGCGATGGCCGGGCTGCTGTGGGTCGGCACCGCGCCGTTCGCCGCCCTGGGCGCGCTGATCGGGCGGCTCACCGACGGCGACTCCGCCTACGGCCTGACCTCCGGCATCTGGTTCGCGCTGGCCGCCCCGAGCGGCATGTGGATGCCGGTGCGCATCCTGCCGAGGACGCTGCAGACCGTCGCCCAGGCGCTGCCCTCCAACCGCTTCGCCGAGCTGGGCTGGCGCGTGGCGGCCGGCCACGGGCCCGCGCTGAGCGACGGCCTGGTGCTGCTGGCCTGGACCGCCGGGCTGGGGCTGCTGGCCATGGCGGGCTACCGGCGCGCCGCGGCGTAGCCGGATACGGTGAGCACCATGCGGACCGAGGATCGCAACGTCTTCAAGCTGTGGCCGTTGCTGTGGCTGGTGTTCATGGCCTATCCCGTGGGCGACCTGGTCGGCGACCGGGTCGCCGGGCCGGACGCCCTGGCGGCCGCGGGCCTGGTGGCCTTCACCGCGCTGTACGTCTGGCTGGTGTGGCTCGACTACCGCCAGCCGGGCGGCCGCGAGCGGCTGCGGCTGGCGCTGCTCGGCGGCATGGCCGCGCTCGCCGTGGCGACCGGGGTCGCCTACGGCGGCAACTGGGTCGGCACCTTCATCTACCTGAGCGCCGCCTGCGCGCTGGCGCTGCCACGGCGCGCCACGCCGCCGGCGGTCGCGCTGGTCTCCCTGGGGATGCTCGGGCTGTGCCGCCTGGACCGGATCGACACCACCAACACCGCCTTCTTCGTCTTCGTGACCGCCGCGGTCGGCATCATGGTGCTGAGCTCCCAGCGCACCTTCGCGCTGGTCGCCGAGCTGCGCCAGGCTCGCGAGGAGGTCGCCAGGCTGGCGGTCAGCGAGGAGCGGCTGCGCTTCGCCCGCGACCTGCACGACCTGCTGGGGCACAGCCTGTCGCTGATCGTGGTCAAGAGCCAGCTCGCCAGGAGGCTGCTGGACCGCGACCCCGAGGCGGTCGGACGGGAGGTGCGCGACATCGAGGCGGTCGCGCAGCGGTCGCTGGTCGAGGTGCGCGAGGCGGTCAGCGGCTACCGGCGGCCCAGCCTGGCCGCCGAGCTGGACGGCGCCCGCGAGGCGCTGGAGGCGGCCGGGATCGACGCGCTGGTGCGCGGCGCCGGCACGCCGCTGCCCGGCACGGCCGACGCGCTGCTCGGCTGGGCGGTCCGCGAGGGGGTCACCAACGTCCTGCGCCACAGCGGCGCCCGGCGCTGCGAGATCGAGGTGCTCCACCAGGACGGCCGCGCGCTGCTGGAGGTGCGCGACGACGGTCGGGCCCGCACGGGCGAGGACGGCGCCGGCAGCGGCCTGCGCGGGCTGGCCGAGCGCGTCCGCGCGGCCGGCGGCCAACTCGACGCCGGGCCGCGCCCCGGCGGCGGCTTCGGCCTGGCGGTCAGCGTGCCGCTCGCCGCGGAGGGCGGGACCCCGTGATCCGCGTGCTGCTCGCCGAGGACCAGGGCATGATGCGCGGCGCGCTGGCGGCCCTGCTCGACCTCGAGCCGGACCTGGAGGTGGTCGCCCAGGTGCCGTCGGGCGACCAGGTGGTGGCCACGGCGCTCGAGGCGCGGCCGGACGTGGCCCTGCTCGACATCGAGATGCCCGGTCTGGACGGGATCGCGGCGGCGGCCGAGCTGCGCACCGCCCTGCCCGGCTGCAAGGTGCTGATCCTCACGACCTTCGGGCGGCCGGGCTACCTGCGCCGCGCGATGGAGGCGGGCGCCAGCGGCTTCCTGGTCAAGGACGGTCCGGTGGAGCAGCTCGCCGAGGTGATCCGCCGGGCGGTCGAGGGCGAGCGGGTGATCGACCCGGGCCTGGCCGCCGCCGCGCTCAGCGCCGGGCCCAACCCGCTGTCGCCGCGCGAGCGCGACGTGCTCGCGGCCGCCGCCGGCGGCGCCACCGTGGCGGAGGTCGCCGGCAGCCTGTTCCTCTCCGAGGGCACGGTGCGCAACTACCTCTCCGCGGCGATCCAGAAGACCGGCGCCCGCAACCGCATCGAGGCCGCCAGGATCGCCGAGCGCAACGGCTGGCTGTAGGCGACCGCCGCGTCAGCAGCTCGCCAGGACGTGCGCGGCGGCGGCCAGCGCGACCCGGGTGGAGCGCAGGATCGGCCGGTCCGGCTGCGGGACCACCACCAGCGAACCGACCCGGGTGTGGTCGTGGACCAGGTCGACCACCGCGCCGCCGGCCGGCAGCACCAGGGTGCCGCCCACCGAGCGCAGGTGCCCCGAGGGCAGCCGGCCCTCGTCGTCGAGGTGCGGCAGCGCCAGGACGTCGAGCTCGCCGAGCGGCTCGCCGGCGGCGGCGACCACCTGGTCGCTCTGGCCGTTGCCGCGCACGACCTGCACCGCCCGGGCGTCGAGCAGCGCCCGGAGGCGGTCGGCCGCGACGCGGTCGGGGCTGTTGCCGCTGGCGACCGCCCGGGCGATCGCGTGCAGCGCGCCGATGGCCTCCTCCTCCTCGCGCGAGCGCGCCAGCGAGCGGCGGCCGGCGCGGCCGCCCAGGCTGGCCAGCAGGCCGGCGCCGAACAGCAGCACCACCGTCACCACCTGCTCGCCGGAGTCGATCCGTAGCGAGTTGAACGGGGTGGTGAAGAAGAAATCGTAGGACAGCGCCGCCGACAGGGCGGCCAGCAGCCCGGCCAGGCGGCCGCCGACCGCGCCGGCGAGCGCCACCACCGCCAGGAAGACGATGGTCACGTTCTCCAGCCCGATCGAGCCGCGCAGCGGCGCCAGCGCCACCCCCACGAGAATGCTGGCGGCGAACGCTCCGACGCCCCAGACGACGCCCTCGCCCTCGATCCCGCTGCTCACGCGGGTCACCACGACCGCCTCCTTCCGCCGTGCCATCCACGGGCCACCGCTCAGCCCTCCTCGGCGGCGGCGAGCGTCTCCATCCGGGCGCGCGCGTCGGCCACGATGAGGATGTCGACGCCGTCGGTCTCGCGCAGCACGTGGGCGATGATCGACTGGCCAACCAGCTCCTTCCACCTGGGCCGATGCGACTCGCCCAGGACGATCTGGGTGATGCCGAGCTCGTTGGCGAGCGCCACCACCGTCGGCGCGACCTGCCCCTCGCGCCGCACCACGGTGGCGCCGAGGCTGGCCGCCAGCGTCGCCGCCCGCTCGACCGTGGCGGCCGCCTGGGAGCTCAGCGGCTCCCCGTCGGAGGAGACATGCAGCAGGTACATGCGGCCGTCCGCACGGCGCGCCATACGGGCCCCCCGCCGCACCAGCCCCTCCGAGTTCGGCCGCCCGTCGATGCAGACCAGCACCCGCTCGGCCACCCTGGGCCGCCGCTCGCCGGTGGCGGGGCCGGCCTCCTGCTGCTCGGCCACCTCGTGCAGGGCCAGCGCGCGCAGGGCGGTGAGGTTGTCGGTGCGGAAGAAGTTGGCCAGCGCGGCGGGGATCTTGTCGGCCGAGTAGACCCGCCCCTGGGCGATCCGCTCGCGCAGCTCGCCGGGCGGCAGGTCGATCAGCACCAGCGCGTCGGCCTGCCGCAGCAGCCGGTCGGGGAAGGTCTCCCGCACCCGCACCCCGGTCAGCTCGACGATCTTGTCGTTGAGGCTCTCCAGGTGCTGGATGTTGACCGTGGTGAACACGTCGACGCCGGCGTCGAGCAGGTCCTCGACGTCCTCCCACCGCTTGGCGTGCCGGCCGCCCGGGTGGTTGGTGTGGGCCAGCTCGTCGACCAGGCAGAGCTGCGGCTTGCGCTCCAGCAGCCAGTCGAGGTCCATCTCGGTGAAGGTGCGGCCGCCGACCCGGACGGCGCGGCGCGGCGCCACCTCGAGGCCGGCCGCGCGGTCCTCGGTGGCACGGCGCTGGTGCGCCTCCAGGTAGCCGACCACCACGTCCACGCCGGCCGCCTTCAGGTCCCGTGCCTCACCGAGCATGGCGTAGGTCTTCCCCACCCCGGCGGCCGCGCCGAGGAAGACCTTGAGCCGGCCGCGCCCTGGGCCGCTCGACACCTCCCCGCGCTCCATCACCGAAGTTCATCACGTCCCATTTCCCTGGTCACGCTCGCTGTCCGCCGGGTCAGCGAAGCCGGTCGAGCGCCATGTTGAGCTCCAGCACGTTGACCCGAGGCTCGCCGAGCACGCCCAGCGTGCGTCCCCGGGTGTGCTGGTCGACCAGCCGAGCGACCGCCGCCGGGTCGAGCCCGCGCGCCCTGGCGACGCGGTTGACCTGGAAGTCGGCGGCGGCCGGCGAGATGTCCGGGTCCAGGCCCGAACCCGAGGCGGTGACCAGCTCGGACGGCACCTGCGCGGCGGTCGTGCCCGGGTTCGCCTCGAGCAGGTCGGCCAGCCGCCGGCGGACCTGCTGGTCGAGCTTGGCCGAGGTCGGGCCGAGGTTGGAGGCGCCGGAGGCGGTCGGGTCGTAGCCGTCGCCCGCCGCCGACGGCCGGCCCCAGAAGTACCTGGGGTCGTCGAACGCCTGCCCGATCAGCGACGAGCCGACCGTGCGGCCGTCGCGCTGGACCATGCTGCCGTTGGCGGCGCCGCGGAAGGCCACCTGGCCGACGCCGGTCACCACCAGCGGATAGGCGATGCCGACCAGGACCGTGAACGCCAGCAGGGCGATCAGTCCTCGTCGAAGGTCGAGCAGCATCGGTTGGTTCCTCCCGGAGTCATGCGAGGTGGACGAGGTGGATCAGGTAGTCGATCAGCTTGATGCCGGCGAACGGCACCACCAGTCCGCCGAGCCCGTAGATGAGCAGGTTGCGGCGCAGCAGCGCGGCGGCGCCGACCGCCTGGAAGCGCACCCCCCGCAGCGCCAGCGGCACCAGGGCGATGATCACCAGCGCGTTGAAGATCACCGCCGCGAGCACCGCCGACTGCGGGGTGGCCAGCCGCAGCACGTTGATGCGGTCCAGCACCGGGTAGGTGACCGAGAACAGCGCCGGGATGATGGCGAAGTACTTGGCCACGTCGTTGGCGATCGAGAAGGTGGTCAGCGAGCCTCTGGTGATCAGCAGCTGCTTGCCGATCTCGACGACCTCGATGAGCTTGGTCGGGTTGGAGTCGAGGTCGACCATGTTGCCGGCTTCCTTGGCGGCCACCGTGCCGGTGTTCATCGCCACGCCGACGTCGGCCTGGGCCAGCGCCGGCGCGTCGTTGGTGCCGTCGCCGGTCATCGCCACCAGCCTGCCGCCCTCCTGCTCGTGCCGGATCAGCTCGAGCTTGTTCTCCGGGGTCGCCTGGGCGAGGAAGTCGTCGACACCGGCCTCGCTGGCGATCGCCGCGGCGGTCAGCGGGTTGTCGCCGGTGATCATCACCGTGCGGATGCCCATGCGCCGCAGCTGCGCGAAGCGCTCCCGCATGCCGCCCTTGACCACGTCCTTGAGCTGGATGACCCCGAGCACCTGGTCGCCCGAGGCGACCACCAGCGGGGTGCCGCCGTCGCGGGCGATCCGGTCGACCATCGGGTCGAGCTGCGGCGGGATGCTGCCGCCCTGCTCGCGGACCCAGCGGACCACCGCCTCGGCGGCGCCCTTGCGGATCGAGCGGCCGTCGAGGTCCGCGCCGGACATGCGGGTGTAGGCGCTGAAGGGGACGAAGCGGGTGCGGCGCTCCAGCAGCTCGCGGCCGCGCAGGTTGTAGCGCTCCTTGGCGAGCACCACGATCGATCGGCCCTCGGGCGTCTCGTCCGACAGCGAGGACAGCTGGGCCGCGTCCACCAGCTGCTCGATGTCCACCCCCGGGAGCGGCAGGAACTCGGTCGCCTGCCGGTTGCCGAGGGTGATGGTGCCGGTCTTGTCGAGCAGCAGGGTGTTGACGTCGCCGGCCGCCTCGACCGCGCGGCCGGACATGGCCAGCACGTTCTGCTGCACCATCCGGTCCATGCCGGCGATGCCGATGGCCGACAGCAGCCCGCCGATGGTGGTCGGGATCAGGCAGACCAGCAGCGCCACCAGCACCACCACGTCGGCGCGCCGGCCCGAGTAGACCGCGAACGGCTGCAGGGTGACCACCGCGAACAGGAAGATCAGGGTCATCACGCTGAGCAGGATCGACAGCGCGATCTCGTTGGGGGTCTTCTGCCGCGCGGCGCCCTCGACCAGCGCGATCATCCGGTCGAGGAAGCTCTTGCCCGGCTCCGAGGTGATCCGCACCCGGATCCAGTCGCTCAGCACCCGGGTCCCGCCGGTCACCGCCGAGCGGTCGCCGCCGGCCTCGCGGATCACCGGGGCGGACTCGCCGGTGATGGCCGACTCGTCGACCGAGGCGATGCCCTCGACCACCTCGCCGTCGCCAGGGATGATCTCGCCGGCCTCGACCATCACCTGGTCGCCCTTGACCAGCTCGGCCGCCGGCACCGGCTCGGTGCCGCCGTCCTGGCGCAGGCGGCGGGCGGTGGTCTCCTTGCGGGTGCGGCGCAGCTCGTCGGCCTGTGCCTTGCCGCGCCCCTCGGCCATCGCCTCGGCGAAGTTGGCGAACAGCACGGTGAACCACAGCCAGAGCGCCACCTGCCCGGTGAACGAGCGGCCGCCCGGGCCGCCGCCCTCGATGAGATCGACCAGGAAGCGCAGGGTCACCAGCACGCTGCCGACCTCGACGGTGAACATCACCGGGTTGCGGAGCTGGACCCGAGGGTCGAGCTTGCGGAACGCCGACACCACCGCGCCGCGGACGATCCTGGGCTCCAGCAGCCGCTGCGGGGCGTGCCGCCGGATGGGCTCCTCGGGCGGCGCCGGCAGGGCCACGGGCGCCTGCTGCGGGGACGTGGTCGACATCTAGAAGAGCCTTCCTGTGGTGGTGATGAGCTGCTCGACGAGGGGACCGAGGGCGAGCACCGGGAAGAAGGTGAGCCCGGCCACGATCACCACCACGCCGGTGAGCAGGCCGACGAACAGCGGCCGGTCGGTCGGCATGGTGCCCACGCCGGCGGGCACCCGCTCCTTGACCGCCAGGGCGCCGGCGATCGCCATCACCGGGACGATGAAGAGGAACCGGCCCAGGAACATCGCGACCCCGCCGGTGAGGTTGTAGAAGGGCGTGTTGCCGGTCAGGCCGGCGAAGGCCGAGCCGTTGTTGTTGGTCTGCGAGGCGAACGCGTAGAGGATCTCGGAGAGCCCGTGCGGCCCCAGGTTCAGCCGTGAGGAGAGCCCCACGCTGACCACCGAGGCGACCGCCGCCAGCACCAGCACGGTGACCGGCATGACCAGGATCGCCAGCCCGGCGAGCTTGACCTCGCGCGCCTGGATCTTCTTGCCGAGCAGCTCGGGCGTTCGCCCGACCATCAGCCCGGCGATGAACACCGCGATGATGGCGAACACCAGCATGCTGTACAGCCCGGTGCCGACCCCGCCGGGGCTCACCTCGCCGAGCAGCATGTTGGTCAGTGGGACCATGCCGCCGATCGGGTTGTACGAGTCGTGGAAGGAGTTCACCGCGCCGGTGGATGTGCCGGTGGTGGTGGCGGCGAAGGCACCGGAGGCGCCGATGCCGAGGCGGGCCTCCTTGCCCTCCATGTTGCCGCCCGCCTGGAGCGCCGAGGCGCGCTGGTCCACGCCGGTGCGCGCCACCACCGGGTTGGGCTGCTGCTCCGCGCCGATGGCGACCGCCACCGAGATGCCCCAGAGCAGGAACATCACCGCGAAGATCGCCCATCCCTGGCGCCTGGAGCCGACCATGCGCCCGTAGGTGGCGGTCAGCGCACCCGGGATGACCAGGATGCCCAGCATCTCCAGGAAGTTGGTGAGCGGGTCGGGGTTCTCGTAGGGATGGGCCGAGTTGGCGTTGTAGAAGCCCCCGCCGTTGGTGCCGAGCTCCTTGATGGCCTCCTGCGAGGCCACCGGCCCGCCGGGAATCCGCTGGGTCTGGCCGCTCAGCGTGGTGACCTTGTCGAAGCCGTGGAAGTTCTGCACCACCCCGCGGCCGAGCAGGACGAGCGACAGCACCAGCGCCAGCGGCAGCAGGACGTACAGGATGCCCCTGGTCAGGTCCACCCAGAAGTTGCCGATCGTCTGGCTGCGCCGCCTGGCGATGCCCCGCACCAGCGCGATCGCCACCGCCAGGCCGACCGCCGCCGAGGCGAAGTTCTGCACGGCGAGCCCGGCCATCTGGGTGAGGTGGCTCATCGTCTGCTCGCCGAGGTAGTTCTGCCAGTTGGTGTTGGTGACGAACGAGACGGCGGTGTTGAACGCCAGGAACGGGTCGACCGCCCCGTGGCCGTCCGGGTTGAGCGGCAGCAGGCCCTGGACGCGCTGCAGCAGGTAGAGCAGCGCGACCGAGACGATCGAGAAGACCAGCAGCGAGCGGGTGTAGGGCTTCCAGGCCTGCTCGCGTTCCGGGTCGACCCGCAGCGCGCGGTAGGTCAGCCGCTCGACCGGGGCCAGCACCGGATGGAGGAAGCTCCGCCCGCCCTCCATCACCCGGGTGATGTAGCTGCCCAGCGGCGGGGTGATCACGATCACCAGCAGGAGCAGCAGGACCGGCTGGACGACGTCAGCGACCAGCATCAGAAGCGCTCCGGGTGGACGAGGGCGTACACCAGGTACCCCGCCAGCAGGATCGAGCAGCAGAGCGCGAGCAGATTCTCCCAGTCCATTTTCGGTGGGTACCTCCTGGTGTATGCATGGGTGATCTGAACGCGGTTCCCCGGTTGATTCGGGGGGAGCTCGCTCCCCCCCGAACCCCCCCAAGACCGCCTGTGCCATGGGAGCCGCGCTCCCTCTCTCTGTGGCGCTAGATACGGTCCGCGAAGGTGATCCACGCCAGGCCGACGGCGGCCAGGCCGACGATCAGGGCGAGCGCGATCAGGTCCATGTCCCAGCGGCTCCTGCTTGTCCGGGTTGCCGACGCCGCCCACGTTCAGCGCCGGCTGCAAAGACGCCGCAAACAAGCCGGGCCTTCCCCGCAAAGATGCTGCAAAGAGTGCCTGCCGGCGCGGTTTCGCGTCCCCGCGGGGACGCGCCCGGTGGCATGCTGACCTGGCGATGCAGGCGCGACCATACCGGCGGAGACTGGACGTGCACGGGCCGAGAACCGGTCTCGGCTACCTGATTGCCGTGCTCGGCACGGGCGCCGCAACCCTCGGGCTGCTGGCCGTGCGGCCCGAGGTCTCCAAGACCAACGTGGTGCTCACCTTCCTCCTCGTGGTGGTCGCCGCCGCCGCCACGGGCGGGCTCGGCCCGGGCGCCGTGGCGGCGGCGGCCGGCTTCCTCGCCTTCGACGTCCTGTTCCTGCCGCCGTACCGCACGCTGGTGGTCAACGACCGGCAGGACTACCTCTCGCTGGGGGTGTACCTGCTCACCGCGATCGTGGTGAGCTACCTGGTCGGCGCGCTGGAACGGCGCCGCGCGCAGGCGGAGCGCCGCGAGCAGGAGACCCGCACCCTCTATGAGTTGTCGACCAGTCTGGTCGCGCACGGAAGCCTCGACGACACCCTCGCCAGCGTGGTGCGCACCGTCCGGTCGCTGTTCGACCTGGCGGGCTGCTCGATCGTGCTGCCGGACGGCGACGGCGTGCGGGTCGCCGCCAGCGACGGCGAGACGCCCACCGGCCTCGAGCGGATCCTCGCCCCGACGGCCGGCAGCGGCATCGGCGGCCAGTTGCAGCCAGGGCAGGCGCTCACGGTGCCGCTGCGTGCCGGCGCCGAGCCGGTCGGCGCCCTGGTGGTCGTCGCCGGCGGCCCCGACGCTCCGAGCTTCGGCGAGGCCGAGCGGCGCCTGCTGGCGACCTTCGCCAACCAGGCCGCGCTCGCGGTCGAGCAGGGCAGGCAGGAGGACGAGCGGGCCAGGACGCGGACCCTGGAGGAGGTCGACCGGCTGCGCACCGCCCTGCTCAACTCCGTCTCGCACGACCTGCGGACGCCGCTGGCCTCGATCAAGGCGTCGGCGTCGAGCCTGCTGGACCCCGAGGTCCACTGGAGCGACCGCGAGCGCCGGGAGTTCCTGGTCACCATCGACCAGGAGGCCGACCGGCTCACGCGGCTGGTCCACAACCTGCTGGACATGTCGCGCATCGAGGCCAACGCGCTCGACCCGCGCCTGGAGGAGACCTCGCTGGCGGAGATCGCCGGATCGGTCGTCCGGCGGGTCCGCGCCTCGGCGACCCAGCGGATCGACGTGTACGTGCCCGACAGCGTGCCGCCGGTGGTGGCCGACCCCGTCCTGCTCGAGCAGGTGGTCGGCAACCTGCTGGACAACGCGGTGCGGTACGCCGCCGGCAGCGCCATCGCGGTGGTCGCCCGCCAGGTGGCGGACTCGGTCGAGTTGCGCGTGATCGACCACGGGCCCGGCATCCCCGAGCCGGAGCGGGAGCGCGTCTTCGACCAGTTCTACCGCCTCAAGGGCGGCGGCCGACGGCCCGAGGGCACCGGTATGGGCCTGTCGATCTGCCGCGGCATCGTCGCGGCGCTGCGCGGCAACCTGCGGGTCGAGACCACCCCCGGCGGCGGCGCCACCTTCGTCCTGACCCTCCCGGTCGCGGAGCGCCCGGCGCTGGAGCCGGACATGCCGGCGGCGGCGGGGCCGCGGGAGGGCAGCCGGTGAGCCGCATCCTGGTCGTCGACGACGAGCCGCCGATCGCCCGCACGGTGGCTGCCAACCTGCGCGCCCGCGGGCACGAGGTGACCACCGTCGCGTCCGGCAGCGCCGCGCTGAGCGCGGTCGAGACGGGCGACCCCGACTGCGTGGTGCTGGACCTCGGCCTGCCGGGGCTGCACGGCCTCGAGGTCCTGCGGCGGCTGCGCACCTGGTCGTCGGTGCCGGTGGTGGTGCTCACCGCCACCGACGCCGAACGCGACAAGGTCGCCGCCTTCGAGCTCGGCGCCGACGACTACGTCACCAAGCCCTTCGGCATGGCCGAGCTGCTCGCGCGGATCAAGGTCGCGCTGCGCCACGGCGAGCAGGCCAAGGGCGTCCTGGCGCGCCCGCACGTGGTCGAGGCCGGCGACCTGCGCATCGACCTCGACGCCAAGCTGGTCAGCAGGGCCGGCGAGCCCGTCCACCTCACCCCCATCGAGTGGGGCCTGGTCGAGGTGCTGGCCAGCAACGCCGGCCGGCTGTGCACCCACCGGTTCCTGCTGGAGCGGGTGTGGGGGCCCAGGTACGAGCGCGAGTCCCAGTACCTGCGGGTCTACATGGCCAACCTGCGCAAGAAGCTGGACGACCCGGCGGCGCCCTCGATCATCCTGACCGAGCCCGGCATGGGCTACCGGTTCGTGGCCAACGAGCCGGCCGAGCAGGAGGTGCGCTCGTGACCCACGCCGGCGGTGCCGCTCGGTGAGGGTGGTGATCATCGGCAGCGGCCGGGTCGGCGCCGGCCTGGCCGTCATGTTCACCGGGCGCGGCGACACCGTCGCGGTGATCGACAAGGACCCCCGCGCTTTCGAGCGCCTCGGCGAGGGCTTCCCCGGGCAGGCGGTCGAGGGCATCGGCTTCGACCGCGACGTGCTGGAGCAGGCCGGGGTCGCGCGGGCCGACGCGGTGGTGGCCGCCACCGGCGGCGACAACTCCAACATCGTCGCCGCGCGGATCGCCCGCGAGACCTACAAGGTGCCCCGCGTGGTCGCCCGCATCCAGGATCCCCGCCGCGCCGCGATCTACGAGGAGCTCGGCATCGTCACCGTCGCCACGGTGGGCTGGACGCTCGGCAAGATCCGCGACTACCTCGAGCACCTGCCGCTGAAGGAGGAGGCGACCTTCGGTCGCGGCGAGGTCGCGCTGGTGCGGCTGGAGCTGCCACAGCACCTGGTCGACCGCTCCGTCGGCGACCTGGAGGCGGGCGGCGGCCTGCGGGTGGTCAGCATCACCAGACGGGGCGGCGCGCTGGTGCCGTCGGCCGCCACCGCGCTGGCCGAGGGCGACGTCGTCCGGCTGGCGGTGCAGAGCGACGCCCGCGGCCGGCTCGACGCCCTGCTCGGCGAGGAGGCACGCCGGTGAGCAGGATCCTGGTGGCCGGAGCGGGCGTCTGGGGTGCCTACATCGCCGACCATCTCGTCAGCCAGGGCCAGGAGGTCGTGGTGGTGGAGCAGGACGCCGCCGCCGCGCGGCACGCGCGCGCCAGCGGCGGCCGGGTGGTCATCGCTGGCGACGCATGCGAGCCGTCCGTGCTCGACCGCGCCGGGCTGAACACCATCGACACGGTGGTCGCCGCCACCGGGGACGACGAGGACAACCTGGTGGTCAGCCTGCTCGCCAAGCACTCCTACGGGGTGCCACGGGTGGTCGCCCGGGTCAACAACCCCAAGAACGCCTGGCTGTTCACCGAGGACTGGGGGGTCGACACCGCCGTCTCCGCGCCCGCGATCCTCACCCGGCTGCTCGACACCGCCGTCGGCATCCAGGACGTGGTCGCCCTGCTGCGCTCCGAGCACGGCGGCGTCGCCCTGGTCGAGGTCACCCTGGACGACGACGCCGCGGCGGTCGGCCGCCGCACCGACCAGCTCGAGCTGCCCGAGAGCTCGGTGGTCGTCGCCGTGGTCCGCGGCGAGCGCGTCCTGCCCGGCGGCGGCAGCGACCCGCTCGAACCGGGCGACGAGCTGCTCGCCGTCACCGCGCTGGACACCGAGCCAGCCCTCCGCCAGGCCATCGGCGGCCACCCCGGCGGCAGCCACATCCCCGGTTCGTAGCGCTACCGGCCGCTCAGGCGAACGAGGCGATCAACCGGTCGTAGCTGGTCTCCAGCATCTCGCCGTCCAGGCCCCACTTGCGGGCGAAGGCCACCGTGCGCTCGAACTCGTCCTCCGGGTAGCGCTCGAACACCAGCAGCTCGCCCGGCCCGAAGCGCCCGACGTCGTACTGGTGGTCCCGCAGCGCCGGCGGCACGTTCCGCTCCCACAGCGGCAGGTAGCGGGCCGGATCGGCGCGCAGCGCCCGGTCCGCGCGGCGCAGCGCCGCGAAGTACCGGACCAGGACCTCGCGCGGCAGCGTGGCCGACACCCAGAACAGCGTCTTGAACTCGCCGCCGATCACGCGACGCAGGCCCTGCTGCTCGGCGATGAAGATCTCGGGGTCGAGCAGGTTGGCGGCCTCGATGCGGCTCTCCTCGAGCGCGAGCAGGCGGCTGCCGGGGCCGCCGACGTACTCCACCTTGATGGCCTCCTCCGGCAGGTGCCGCTCCAGCGCCTCCAGCGTGGTGAAGTGGCTGCCGGCCATGATCCCCACGCCGATGGGCACGTCGCGCAGGTCCTCGACCGTGCGGATCGACGAGTCGGGCCGGACGTAGACGCCGAAGTTGGCGACCCCGTAGACGTCCGGAACGAACTTGCCCATCCCCGCCGCCGCGTTGCAGACGCTGCCCCAGTGGCAGGCCGAGTTGGCGACCTCGGCCTGGTCGGCGAACGGCAGGTCCTGCGGGCGCGACTTGTAGGGGTCGCCAAGGTGGGAGCTGACCGCGTGCATCACGTCGTCGCGGAGCGCGGGGTCCAGGCCCTCGGCGGTGAAATAGCCCTCGTCCATCGCGATCCACTCGTGGAGCCGCATGAAGTGGGGAACGACCGCGATCGGCATGCGCTCGGCGTCGGCCATACCACGCCTCCTGTCCTGACTGGCCAACTTTGTCCGAGCCTAGGCGCATCGCCGCGAGCCCCACAAGGCCCGGCCGCTCGCCCGCACCGTGCCCGGCCGCAACCGCGTGCTGCCGCACCGGCGGGTCCCAGCGCCGGTTGTCCGGGCGGGGACTGGGTGGGTACACTGCCCACGCTCCCTCGGGATGTAGCGCAGCTTGGCAGCGCGCCACGTTCGGGACGTGGAGGCCCCGGGTTCAAATCCCGGCATCCCGACCACCGCGACCCCCGCAGCCATCGACTGCGGGGGTTCTGCTTTTGTCGACATGGAGATGTTCCACGTGAAACCAAGCGAAATCGAGGCTGGGCTCCCGCTGCGCGACCTCCAGGCGAGCATCGCGGCGACCTTCGGGGAGCGCGACCGGACGCGGGGCGTCGACGGCACCTTCCGGTGGTGGGTCGAGGAGGTCGGCGAGGTCGCCAAAGCCTTGCGCAAGCGCGATCGCGCCGAGCTGGAGCACGAGCTCGGCGACGCGCTCGCGTGGCTCACCAGCGTGGCCAACCTGGTGGACGTCGACCTCGAGCGGGCGGTCGCCCGCTTCATGGACAGCTGCCCACGCTGCGGCAAGTCTCCCTGTCTCTGCCCGATGGCCTGATCAGCGGCCGAGACCGTCCAGCACCACGGCGTTGGGCAGGTCGCTCAGCGCCTTGCCCGGGAGGGTGAGCTTCGAGCGGCGAAGCCCGCTGCCGACGACCACCCGCGGGGAGGCGGCCACCGCGGCGTCGACCAGCAGCGGCCAGTCCGCGGGGAGGCCGATCGGGGTGATGCCGCCGTAGTCCATGCCGGTTTCGGCCACGGCCTCGTCCAGCGGGGCGAACGACGCCCGCCGCGCTTCGAGGTGGCGCCTGACCAGCCCGTTGACGTCGGCGCGGGTGGTGGCGAGCACCACGCAGGCGGCCAGGCGGACCTCGCCGCCTCGGCGGCCGGCCACCACCACGCAGTTGGCCGACGCTTCCAAACCAACGCCGTAGCGCTCGCAGAACGCCGCCGTGTCCGCCAGCTCGGGATCGATCTCGGCGACGCCGATCTCGGCGACCGGGACCGGCCCGCTCCAGGCGGACAGGGCCGCGGCGACCGGCGGCGCCACCAGGTCGAGGCGCTCGACGGCCGGTGTGGCCTCGAGGATTCCGATTCGCATCCGCATGCCGGCGAGCCTACCGCGACCGGCGCGGTCAGGGCCTGGTGCCGAAGACCTCCGGGGCCCGGGTCATCGGATAGGTCGCCCAGTACAGGCGGCGCACGGTCCCGTCGCCGGAGCGGACCGCGCGGAGCTCCTCACCCTGCTCGCGGCCGGAGACGGTCGTCCAGCGGTCGGCGCCGGTCGGCTCGAACACGGCCGGCGGGCGTGCCCGCAAGGTCCCCTCCATCGCCGACCGCGCCTGGAGGCGCCCGTTCGACCAGGAGAAGATGTACTCGCTGCCCTCGGACCACCAGCGCCCCAGCATCCCGGCGATCTCCGCCGGCGGCGGCTCCGACGGTCGCCACGGCTGCTCGTCCTCCTCGGCGTCCAGCACGGTGGTGAGCAGCTCCGCCGCCAGCCCCTCGACGTCGACACCGGCGGACGAGTTCGACAGCACCACGACGCCGGCGCGCCGCCCGTCCCGCTCGAACGCCATCATGCTCGACACGAACCCCGGCATCCCGCCGGCGTGACCGTGGAAGATCCGCTCGCCCTTGCGGTACAGCATCAGGCCCAGGCCCCACGCCAGGGTCCAGCCGTCGAGGTCGGCGATCACCTGCGGGTGCCGCATCTCCGTGAGCGTCCGGGGGTCCAGTACCTCGGGGTCCGGGTCCGCCAGGAACGCCGCCCAGCGGGCCACGTCGGCCGGGGTGCTCCAGAGCTGCCCGGCCGGGGCGGTGCCGCGCAGCACCAGCCGTGGCTCGGGCCGCGCGACGTCGCTGTACGGCTCCACCAGGTAGCCCTGGGCGACCGGGTCGGAGGGCTCGGTGCTGGTGCGGCGCAGGCCGAGCGGCTCCAGCAACCGCTCGCGGACGGCCTGCTCCCAGGGCATCCCGAGCGATCGCGCCACGACCTCGCCGAGCAGCGCGAACGCCAAGTTCGAGTAGTGCCAGAGCCGGCCCGGCTCCAGCACCCTGCCGGCGCGCTCGACGCCCGCGACCAGCTCCTCGCGGTCCGGGTCCTCCAGCGTCTCCCAGATCTCGCCGCCAGGGCCCGCCGCCGGCTCGCGCCGCAGACCGGACAGGTGGGCGAGCATGCGCCGCAGGCTGACGTCGCCGTGGGCGACCCCGGGCAGGTGCCGTTCGAGCGGGTCGTCCAGGTCGAGCTTGCCGAGGTCGCGAAGCTGGAGCACCAGCGTGGCCGTGAAGGTCTTGGTGATCGACCCGATGGCGTACTGGGTGTCGAGCGTGGGCTCACTACCCGCCTCGACGTTGGCGAACCCGGCGCTGTCCGACCAGGTCACCGCCCCGTCCTGGACGATGGCCGCGACCACGCCCGGCGCGCGGGCCGCGCGCTGGAGCTCGCGGAGCTGGCGCGAGCAGTCCCGTTGGGTGGCCGAGGCGGCCACGCGCTGACTCGACATGGGCAGTGCCTCCGGTCCAGGAGCGGCGCGCCGATTTGGGGCTCAGCCTTGACGCGCTGATTGGGTAGGGTGGGAGCGACAGGAGGTGCGCGTTGCCACGAACCTATCGCAGAGCCCGCCCCGAAGAGCATCGGCCGCTCGTCATCCAGGACGCCCAGGCGTTCGGGGACTCGACCGCCAGGCCGAGCATCGACCGCTCGCTGGCCCGCACGGCGGTCGAGGAGCTTCGCGTCCTCGAGGACGACGGCGCCACCATCGGCCTGCTGCTGGCCCGCTTCCACCGCGTCTTCTGGGGTGGCCGGCCGGTGCCGGCCAGCCAGGTCTCCGGCCTGTCCATCGGCGTCCAGCACCGCGGACGGGGAGCCGCCGGCGAGCTGCTGCGCGGCTACCTCGCCGAGGCGCACGACCGCGGGGCCGGCATCAGCACGCTGTTCCCGGCGACCGTGCCGCTCTACCGGCGCACCGGCTACGAGTACGCCGGCACCTGGACCCTCTACGAGGCCGCGGCGCGGAACCTCCCGCTGGGCTGGCCGGAGGGCTACCACGCCACGCCCGGCTCGGCCGAGGACCCGGCGCCGCTGCACGAGCGGTACATGCGGATCGCGCCGCTGCGTGCCGGGAACGTCGAGCGCGACGCCGACTGGTGGATGCACAACCTGCTGGCCGACCGGGGCCAGGGGCCGCCCCAGGTGTTCCTGATCGACGGGCCGGAGGGGCCCGACGGCTGGGCCGTCCTGAAGCTGAGCGAGCAGGTCACCGGCCAGGCGGTCACCGCCAGCGTGCAGGTGATCGACTGGGGGGCCGTCACCGAGGAGGGCTGGCGCTCCCTGCTGGTGCTGGCCGCCGGGTTCGCCTCGCTGGACGCGATCGTGAACTGGAAGGGCCCTGAGCCGGAGCCGCTCTCGCTGCTGCTGCGCGAGCAGGACGTGCACCAGGTGCGCCAGCAGCGCTGGATGCTCCGGGTGGTGGACGTGCCGACGGCCTTCAGCGCCCGCGGCTACCCGTCGAGCCTGCGCGGCGGGCTCACCGTCCGGGTCCACGACGAGATCTGCCCGTGGGTTGACGGCACCTGGTCGATCGAGGTCGAGCAGGGGGAGGGCAAGGCCTCGCGCGTCGCGGACGAGCCGGCCGCCGCCAGCACGACCGCCGGCGGGCTGGCGGCCATGTTCGGCGGATACATCGACCCCGGCGACCTCGCCACGCTGGGTCTGGTCCATGGGCTCACCGCCAAGGACGTCGAGTTCCTGGAGGCGATGCACGCCGGGCCCAGGCCCTGGAGCCCCGACTTCTATTGATGCCGGACCAGCGGGTGGCCTATCGGCGCATCGCCGGCGAGGAGAAGATCGCCGCGCTGGCCGTGATCGGCCTGGCGTTCGGCAACCCGGCGCAGGCGCGGGAGTGGGCGGCGCCGGTCGACGCCGACCAGTTGCGCGTGCTGGAGGTGGACGGCGAGCTCGCCAGCGTGCTGCGCGTCTCGCTGCTGTCGCAGTTCTGGCTCGGCCGGCCGGTGCCCTCGGCGCAGGTGCTGTCGCTGGCGACCTCGCCGGAGCACGGTGGCCGCGGCCGCGGGCTCGCCCTGCTGCAAGGCCTCTTCGCCGAGCTGCGCGAGGCCGGCGTTCCGACCGTGACCCTGCAGCCCAGCACCGCCCGGTTCTACCGCTCGGCCGGGTTCGAGTTCGCCGGCGCGTGGAACCGGTACGAGCTGGCCTGTCGGGACCTGCCGCCGCCCGACCCCGCCTACCACGCGCGCCGTCTGGCTCCGGACGACGTCGCCCCGATGGCGAAGCTGTACGACCAGATCGCCCCGACGCGGCACGGCGCCTTCGCCCGTGAGGAATGGTGGTGGCGTGGCATGCTGTCGAGGACACGCCACCAGGAGAGCAAGGAGACCGCGAACTTCCTGCTGGAGAGCTTGGCCGGGCCGGTCGGCTGGGCAATGGTGGCGTTCGGCGAGGATCCCGTGCCCGCCAGCCAGTCGTTCGCGCTGCGCCTGCGGATCCAGGACTGGGGCTGGCTGCCGGGCCACGACCTGGCGGCCGTGGGCGCGCTGAGCGGGTACCGGACGCTGGAGGGCGTGATCCGCTGGAGCGGGCCGGACCCGGACCCGTTCCTGTTCCTGCTGCCGAACGAGGCGATCAGGCTGGTGCGGCGGAGCCACTGGATGCTGCGCCTGGTGGACCTGGCCGGGGCCTTCGGCGCACGGCCCTATCCGCCGGACGCCGCCGGCCGGGTGGACCTGCGGGTCGACGACCCCCTGTGCCCCTGGAACGGCGGGGCCTGGACGCTGGAGGTTGAGCACGGCCAGGGCCGCCTGGAGCGCGGGGGCGCGGCCGGCGGACCCGCCGGCGCCGCGACCGCCAGCATCCGCGGCCTGGCCGCCCTGTTCACCGGCTTCACCACGGCGGACGAGCTGGCCAGGGTCGGGCTGCTGGACGGCGTCGACAGCGCCGGGCTCGCCCTGCTCGGGCGGGCCTTCGCCAGTCCCAGACCCTTCACCGCGGAGCCCTACTGACGGCCCACGGACCGTCTCCCGACCGGACCGCCACACGGAGCGGGACAACGCGGCAATCCGTCTCCAGGCCGCCCATACAGGGTAGGCTCCTCGGATCAGGAGAATGACCGTTGTGGTCCGAGGACGAGGTCCGCATGCTTCCCGCGCCACCGCTGCTCGCCGGGGACCCGAGCCGGCTCGGCGGCTACCGGCTGCTCGGCCGCCTCGGGCAGGGCGGGATGGGCGTCGTCTACCTCGGCCGCGACCATGGCGACCGGCTGGTGGCCATCAAGGTCATCCGGCCCGAGCTGGCCGCCAACCATGACTACCTGGCGCGCTTCCGGCGCGAGGTCGAGCTCGGCCGCAAGGTGCGCGGCCGCTTCGTCGCCGAGGTGCTCGACGCCGGCGTGGACGCCGAGCGGCCGTACCTGGTGACCGCCTTCATCGACGGCGAGACGCTGCAGGCTCGGGTCCGCCGCCGGGGCGCGCTGCCGCCGGCCGAGGTGGGCGCGCTGGCGGCGGGGATGGCGGCGGGGATGGCGGCGATCCACGCCGCCGGGCTGGTGCACGGCGACCTCAAACCCGGCAACGTGCTGCTGGGGGCCGAGGGGCCGCGGGTGATCGACTTCGGCGTGGCGCGCGCCGTCGGCGGCCGGCGGGGCGACGCCACCACGGCGGTCCGCTCCGGCACGCCGGAGTTCATGGCGCCCGAGCAGTTCGACGGCGTGGGCGTCGGCCCGGCCGCCGACCTGTTCGCCTGGGGCGGCCTGCTGGTCTACGCGAGCACTGGCCGGCCGCCCTTCGGCGACAAGGGCCAGCCGGGCGGGGTCGAGGCGCTGGAGCGGCGGATCCGCTATCAGCAGCCGGACCTGGCCGCCCTCCCGTCCGAGCTGCGCGAGCCGGCCGCCGGCGCGCTGGCCAAGCTGCCATCCGGCCGCCCGACCGCGCACGCCCTCGCCGAGCGGCTGGGCGCCGAACCGCCTCCCGGCCGGTTCCGCGGCCTGATCAGCCGCTGGCGGCGAGGAGGGTCTCGCCGATCTGGATGGCGTTGAGGGCCGCGCCCTTGCGGAGGTTGTCGGCGACCGACCAGAAGAGCAGAGCGTTGGGGTCGGCGAGGTCGGCGCGGATGCGGCCGACGAAGACGCCGTCGGTGCCGGCGAGCTCCAGCGGGGTCGGGTAGGCCGCGGAACCGGGGTCGTCGACCACGGTCACGCCCGGGGCGGCGGCGAGCGCCGAGCGGAAGGCGTCGAGGTCGACGGCCCGCTCGCAGACCGCCCGGACCGAAACGGAGTGTCCCACCATGACCGGCACGCGCACGCAGGTCGGGTGGCTGGCCAGGTCCGGCAGGCCGAGGATCTTGCGGGGCTCGTTCTGGAGCTTGAGCTCCTCGACGGTGTAGCCGTTGTCCTCGAAGCCCATGCACTGCGGGATGACGTTGAACGCCAGCGGGTGTGGGAAGACCTCGCCGGCCGGCAGCGCCGCTGGGCGGCCGCCGCGCCGCAGCAGCTCGCGGTCGCCGATCAGCTTGGCGGCCTGGTCGGCGAGCTCGTCCATGGCGCGCTGCCCCGACCCGCCGGCCGCCTGGAACGACACCGGCGTGATCGCGGCGAGACCGAACAGGTCGCGGAGCACGGCCAGCACCGGGGTGATGGTCAGCGTGGTGCAGTTGGGGTTGGCGACGATGCCGATCTGCTGCGCAGCCGCGTCGCCCGGGTTGACGTCCGCGTCGACCAGCGGCACCTGGGGGTGCATGCGCCAGGCGCTGGAGTTGTCCACCACGACCGCCCCGCGCGACGCCGCGACCGGCGCCCAATCGCGCGAGATGGCGCCGCCGGCCGAGAAGAAGGCCACCGCCGCGGCGTCGAACGCCTCCGGCTCCAGCGGGCCGACCTCGACGTCGCGGCCGCGGAGCGGCACCCGCCGGCCGACCGAGCGGGGCGAGGCGACCAGGCGGACCTCGTCCACCGGCAGCTCGCGCTCGGCGACGATGCGCCGCAACTCCTCGCCGACCGCGCCGGTGGCGCCGACGATCACCGCGGCGGTCACGGCCGCACCACCGGGATCTCGGCGGTGCCCTCGCCGTGCTCGTGCCGGAAGTCGGCCTCGCCGGAGAGGTGGAAGCGGTCGTGGATGGCGCTGACCGCGGTGCGCACGTCGCCGGCGCGCACCACGCAGGAGATCCGGATGGTCGAGGTCGAGATCATCTCGATGTTGACGCCGGCGTCCGCCAGCGCCTCGAACATGCCGGCCGCCACGCCGGGGCTGGACTTCATGCCGGCGCCGACCAGCGACACCTTGGCGATGTCCGGGTCGGCCACCACCTCGGCGGCGCCGACCTCGCTGGCGACCTTCTCCAGCACCACCATGGCGCCGGCCAGGTCGTCCTTGGGCACGGTGAAGGAGATATCGGTGGTGCCCTGGTGGGACACGTTCTGCACGATCATGTCGACGTTGACGCCGTGGTCGGCGATGCCGCGCATGACCTTGGCGGCGATCCCCGGCCGGTCGGGCACGCGCACGATGGTCACCTTGGCCTCCGAGGTGTCGTGCGGCACACCGGAGATGATCGCCTTCTCCATTCGTTCGTCCTCCTCGAGCACCCAGGTGCCCTGCGCCTCGGTGAAGCTCGACCGCACGTGCAGCGGGATGCCGTAGCGCCGGGCGTACTCGACGCAGCGCAGCATCAGTACCCTGGCGCCGCAGGCCGCCATCTCCAGCATCTCCTCGTACGAGACGACGTGCAGCTTGCGGGCCCCGGGCACCAGCCGCGGGTCGGCCGTGTAGACGCCGTCCACGTCGGTGTAGATCTCACAGCTGGCGGCGCCGAGCGCGGCGGCGAGCGCCACCGCGGTGGTGTCCGAGCCGCCGCGCCCCAGCGTGGTGACGTCGTGATCGGTGGAGACCCCCTGGAAGCCGGCGACGATCACCACGTGCCCCTGCGACAGCGCCTCGCTGATCCGGCCGGCGCGGACGTCGAGGATCCGGGCTTTGCCGTGCAGGGTGTCGGTGATGATGCCGGCCTGGGAGCCGGTGAACGACTTGGCGGTCACGCCGCGGTCGGCGATGGCCATCGCCAGCAGCGCCATCGAGATGCGCTCGCCGGCGGTGAGCAGCATGTCGAGCTCGCGCGGCGGCGGCTCGGTGCTGACCTGCCTGGCCAGCTCGATCAGGTCGTCGGTCGAGTCGCCCATGGCGGAGACGACCACCACCACGTCATGGCCGGCCCGCTTGTTGGCCACCACGCGGTCCGCCACACGCCGGATCCGCGGCGCATCAGCCACCGACGTGCCACCGTACTTCTGAACGATCAAAGCCATGGGCATCCGCTCACAGGGGGGTGGTGTCCGAAGAACAACGTCGGGCAGCGCTGCCCGGCAGACCCCCTCAGCCTATCAATCCTCCCCCCCACCCCGTGGACGCTAGGGGACCGAGGTCACCGAGAACCGAAGTCGCCCGCAACCGGCCAAGGGAGGAGCTTGCCTCCTCCCGCCGCCCTGTACCCGGCAACCCGGCCACGCCGCGAGGGGGGAGCCTCGAGGGGGGAGCTGCCGCTCCCCCCTCGAAATTCACATCGGCCGCCGCCCCGCAAACGCGCGGCCGAGGGTGATCTCGTCGGCGTACTCGAGGTCGCCGCCGACCGGCAGGCCGCTGGCCAGCCGGGTCACCCGGACCCCGAGCGGCGCCAGCAGCCGCGCGAGGTACATCGCGGTCGCCTCCCCCTCGACGTTGGGGTTGGTGGCGATGATCACCTCGCGGATGCCGTCCGGCTGGATGCGGGCGAGCAGCTCGCGGATGTGGAGGTCGTCCGGCCCGACGCCCTCGATCGGGCTGATGGCCCCGCCGATGACGTGGTAGCGGCCGCGGAACTCGCGGGTCTTCTCGATGGCGACCAGGTCGCGCGGCTCCTCGACCACGCACACCAGGCTCGAGTCGCGGCGCGGGTCCTTGCAGATCCGGCAGGTGTCGCCCTCGGCGACGTTCCAGCACACCCGGCAGAAGTGGACCCGGGCCTTGACCTCGAGGATCGCCCTGGCGAGGCGCTCCGCGTCCATCGCCTCGACCTTGAGCAGGTGGAAGGCGATCCGCTGGGCGCTCTTGGGGCCGACGCCGGGCAGTCGGCCGAGCTCGTCGATCAGGTCCTGAACGGGTCCTTCGTACACGGAGCGGTCCCTTGCGGCGGTCTAGAGGCCGAGTCCAGGGGGCAGCGGAAGCCCCTGGGTGACGTTGTTGAGCCGCTCCGCCGCCAGGTCCTTGGCCTTGCGCAGGCCCTCGTTGACGGCCGCGGTGACCAGGTCGCCGAGCATCTCGGCGTCCTCCGGGTCGATCGCGTCGGGGTCGATGGAGATCGAGTCGACCATGCCGTCGCCCTTGACGCGGGCGGTGACCACGCCGCCGCCGGCGGTGCCCTCGACGACCTCCTCGGCCAGCTGGTCCTGCGTCTCCTGCATCTGCTGCTGCATCTTCTGGATCTGCTTCAGCATCTGGTTGGGGTTGAACCCACCCCGGCCCATGCTCACCGCCTGCCCCTTTCGCTCCGCTCCCTGGACTTGGGCGTCCTCGGCCGCCGGCCGCCGGAGGCCTGGTTCGGGTGCTCCTCGATCACCTGGCCGCCCAGCTCCCGGGCCGCCCAGTCTGCCACCGCGCGAGCGTCGGCATCGGCGTCGATCGGCTCGCCCTGGTCGTTGGCCGGGTCGATGTCGAACTCGTGGACCGCCGGCGGCTCGACCACCGGCGGGACCGCCGCCTCGTCGGGCGGCGCTTCGGCGGCCGGCTCCGCGCCGCCGGCGGGCGCCGCGGCCGGCGTGTCGCCGATCACCACGCGGAAGCCCAGGCCGCCGCCGATGACCGCCTCCAGGGCGGCCTCGACCTGCTTGTCGCGACCGTTCTTGCCCAGCGCCTCGGCGTGGAAGCGGTCGTCTGGCGAGAACTCCACCAGCACCTGGCGGTTCTCGAGGCCGGTCAGGCGGCCGTGCTCCAGGAAGGTGGCGGTCACCCGGCTGGCCGCCTGCACCCGCTGGACCACCTCGGCCCAGGACCGGCTGACCAGGGCGAGGTCGATCGGGCCCGCCGGCACCTGCGCCGGCGCGGTCCAGTCGTCCTCGACCTCCGGCTCGGCCGCCGGGCGCCTGGACTTGGCCGCGCCGCCCCGGGCCGGCGCGGCGCCCG
>DASVXQ010000349.1:0-10532 GCA_036392615.1 Actinomycetes bacterium
ATCGCGCCCGGCGCAGCCTGGAGGCCGCCAGGGCCGAGTTCGCCGCCGGCTCGCTGGGCCGCGCCACCGCGCTGCTCTCCGAGGCGACCACGCAACTGGTCGGTCAGTCGGACAGGGCGCAGGCGCTGCGCCTCCGCGGAGCCATCGGCTTCGCCCTCGGCCAGGGCGCCGAGACCACCGCGATGATGCTCCAGGCGGCCCGCACCCTGGAGGCCTTCGACCTGCGGCAGGCGCGCGACGCCTACCTGGAGGCGCTGGAGGCGGCGATCCTCTCCTCGCCGATCGGCAGCATCGAGGGCATCCGGGAGGCCGCCAGGGCCGCCCGATCGGCCGCGCGGCCGCCCGAGGCCGAGACGACCGCCGCGGACCTGCTGCTCGACGGCGTCGCCATCATGTGCATCGAGGGCCACCTCGCCTCGATGCCCACCATCCGCCGGGCGATCCAGGCGCTGCGGCGCGACGACAACCCGCGCTGGCTGGCGCTGGGCTCGCTGGTGGCGCTGGACACCTGGGACGACGACGGGCTCCACGCCCTGGCGTCGCTCCAGGTGGCGCTCGCCCAGGCGTCCAATTCGCTGATGATCCTGCCGACCGCGCTCGCGCAGCTGGGCATCTTCTCCGAGCTGACCGCCGGCCGCTTCGGCGAGGCCGAGGCCCGCTTCCAGGAGGCCCGCGAGCTGTCGGCGGCCGTCGGCAGCCCGCGCGCCGGCTGGTGGATCCACGCGGGCGAACTGCTGCTGGCGGCCTGCCGCGGGCAGGAGGCGGAGACGCGCCAACTGGCCGAGCGGTGCCTGCGCCAGGCGTTCGCCCAGGGTCTGGGCGGCGCGGTCGCCGCCACGCGCTATTCCGTCTCGGTCCTGGAGGTCGGCATGGCCAGGTATGCGAGCGCGCTGCCGGCCGCCCTGGCCGCCTGCGAGGACCATGCGCTCTGGGTGGCCGGCCAGGCGCTCCCCGAGCTGGTCGAGGCGGCCGTGCGCAGCGGCGAGCGTGAGCTGGCGGTGGCCGCCGAGGCGCGCGTGTCGCGGCGGGCCGAGGCCAGCGGGACCGATTGGGCCCTGGGCATCCAGGCGCGCTGCCGCGCCCTGCTGGAGGAGGGCCCGGAGGCGGACGGGCTCTACCGGGAGGCGATCGAGCGCCTGCAACGCACCCGTGCGCTGGTGCACCTGGGCCGCGCCCACCTGCTCTACGGCGAGTGGCTGCGGCGGGCGCGGCGGCCGCGCGAGGCCCGGACGCAGCTGCACCACGCGCTGGAGCTGCTCTCCTCCATGGGCGCCGAGGCGTTCGCCGAGCGCGCCCGGGTCGAGCTGTCGGTCACCGGCGCGCACGGCGCGCGGCGCGCGGCGGCCACCATCGCGCTCACCCCGCAGGAGGCGAGGATCGCTCGGCTGGTCGGCGAGGGCGCCTCCAACCCGCAGATCGCCGCCCGCCTGTTCATCAGCCGGAGGACGGTCGAGTACCACCTGAGCAAGATCTTCTCCAAGCTCGGGGTGGGCTCGCGCGTGCAGCTCGCCCGCCTGGTGCTCGAGCGCCCCGACCGCATCAGCGGCTGACCAGGGCGGATTCCTCCCCATATGGGCCCGCGGGCGCTCCACAGACTGTGGAGTTCCCCGATGCGAAGCCCGCCTGGTGGCACATAAGGTTCGAACTTGACCGGGCCCCCAACCGGTGGCCCGATAGCTTCGACCGGACATGCAAGGCTGCGGGCGACAGGGCCGCACCGGGGGGATGCGGACGTAGCCCGGGGGCGCGTGCCAACGGGGGGGTGCACGCGCGGGGTACGTGCGGCGGGACGCGGTCGCGAGCGGGGGGCGCGATCGCGGTGGGGCACGTACCGGAGGGGCGGCGCAAAGGGTTCGCGGACTGCTGGGTGGGTACCACGCTGGTACCCCACCGGACCCGCCCGGACCCCGCGGGAGCCTCGGGGACCGCCGCGTCAGCCCATCGCTGGCGATCGGCGAGCGTTGCAGGCCCGCGACGGCGCGGCGTTTACGGGGTCCCGCCCGCGCGGAACAGGACCGGTCCATGCGGCTCGAGCTGGCGGTGGCGCTTCCGCACGAACGGCGCTCCGTGCCGATCGCGCGCCACATCGTCCGCGCCGCCATGGCAAACCTCGGGGTCAGCTCCTCCTGCGTGTACGACATCGAGGTCGCCCTCAGCGAGGCCTGCACCAACGTGGTGCAGCACGCCGGCACCAGGGACAAGTACGAGGTCCGCCTGAACGTCGACGACGACCGCTGCGTGCTGCGGGTCGTCGACGTGGGCGGGAGCCCCGACAAGCTGCGCATCCCGAGCGCACCGCCGGGCGCCGAGGTCGAGCACGGCCGCGGCCTGCTGCTGATGCGCACGCTGGTCGACACCGTCGGCTTCGCCTCGTTCGCCGAGCGGGGCACGGTGGTGTCGCTGGAGAAGCAGCTGGTCTACGGCGAGGCGGGCTAGGGCGTCCGCCGCAGCTCGGCGGCGAGATGGTGGGTCATCGGCTGCCCGACGGCGGCCATCGCCATGCGGAAGGCGAGCAGGTCCGGCTCGCGCCGCCGGTAGCTGCGCTCGACCCGGGTGACCTCCTTGGCGGTGCGGGCGCGGACGATCGTCATGGTGGCCAGCTCGACCCCGCCAGCGCTCATCCGGCCCTCGTAGATCGAGGCGAGCCCGCTCGGCTCAGCGAGCACCAGCTCGACCCGCCCGTCCGCCTGGGGACGCCAGTAGCCGGACTCGGCGTGCAGCGGACGGCCGTCGTCGAGCGCCCAGGTCCGCTGCGCGAAGGCGAGGAACGGCTTGCCGACGTGCCAGAAGCGGAGCTCCTCGCCGTAGCGGAACGGCTCGATGGTCGGGTAGCTGCCCGCTCCCTCGCCACGCCAGGTGCCGAGCAGCCACGCCAGCGGCGCGACCTCCGGGTGCAGCGGCGGCTCGCCTCCAGCGGCCATGACGACCTCCCCGCTCGATACCGGCACGCGCCCCAGTCTGGCACACGCGCGCGGGCGCGCCTGCGCCAGCGCCCCTCAGGCCTCGAACGCGGTCTGGTAGTGGCAGACCTGCTCGTCGAACCGGACGAGCACCTTGCGGGCTTCCCCAGCAACCACGGCGGTTTCGTAGTCGGGCCCGGCGAAGCCGCGGATGGCGTCCAGGTCATCGAAGAGCGTCAACGACACGAACTCGGTCTCCTCACCGATGCTTCGCCGCAGCAGCCGCGCTCCCCGGAATCCGGGAAGCTGCCGCAGGGTCGCCATGACCTCGGAGCGATAGTGCTGCTCATAGCGGTCTGCCTGGTCAGAACGCGCCCAACCTCGCCACATCCGGGTGATCACAACAGGGTCCTCCTCGCACAAGCTCGGCTTCGGGAACCACGCCCTAGGAGAGGACGTCGAAGGTGAGCCGGCGGCGCGCCCGGTCCTTGGCCTTGTCGGGCAGCTCCTCGGCCTCCAGCAGGCGCGGGAGCAGCTCCGGCTCGGTGGTGAGCGCGCGGAAGACCAGGCCGATGGTGACGTCGTGGCCGGGGCGGTGCTCGACCACGACCGGGTCGCCCGCGTGGATCCAGCCGGGCTCGACCACCCGCAGGTAGGCGCCGGGCTGCCCCCGCAGGGTGAAGGTCTTGACCCAACCGTGGCGGCGCATCCAGCCGGCGAAGGTGCGGCACGGGATGCGCGGCAGGGTCACCTGGAGCAGCACCTGGTCGCCGATCCTCCAGCGCTCGCCGATGCGCGCGCCGGTGACGTCCAGGCCGGTGGTGGTGAGGTTCTCGCCGAACACCCCCGGGTCCAGCTCGACGCCGAGGTCCTCCTGCCAGGCGTCGAGGTCCTCGCGGGCGTAGGCGTAGACGGCCTGGTCGTGGCCGCCGTGGTGGGGCGTGTCGCCGATGCTGTCGCCGACCAGGCCGGGCTCGCCGATGCCCCCGGGCCCCGGGTCGCGGACCATCACCGCACGTTCGACCGGCCGCTTGTCGATCGCCGACACGCCGTTGTCCGACTCGGCCGGCCGAAGGGCCCCGAGGTTCACCGAAAGCAAGCTCGCCATGCGCTCAGGGTAGAGACCGGCCGCCAGCAGCTCAATCGGATTTCCGGCGGGCGGGGCGGGGCCGGCGGGGTCGGGGGGCCGGAGGGCACCGGCCGCGTACGGCCGAGGGCCGGCCCCGGAGCAACCCGGGGCCGGCCCTCGGTTCTCGCTGCCGCTGGTTGGTCAGGGTCGGACCAGGCTGATCCTGGTCGACCAGTTGGCCAGCGCGGTCCTGGTCTGGCCGCAGGTGAAGTCGTTCAGGTACTGGGCGAAGGTGCAGGTCTGGCCGGTCCACTCCGAGGCGATCCAGACCGAGTTGCCCACCGGGACGGCGGCGCCGTAGTCGCCCCAGCGCGGCCGGATGGCCGGCGGGTCCGTCTGGGCGCAGTTGAAGGCGACGTACTCGCAGAAGCTGTCCTCCGGGCCCCGGCCCCTGCCGGCGACGTGGACGTTGCCGGTGACCCTGCCGTTCTTGAGGGTCACGTAGGCGGCGCTCGGGAAGTGGTTGCCGCCCACCAGCGTGAAGGCCATCACGCCCTTGCCGCTGCCCTTGAGCACGCCGATCGCCGGGTAGTTGACGTTGTTGTTGGCCACCGCCACGTAGCCCTGGCTGACCACCCTGGGGGTGCGCGGGTCGACCGCGAACCAGGCGGTGGCGGCCTTGAGGTTGCCGTTCACCCTGGCGATCGTGTCCAGCGCGCCGTACAGCTTGCCGCCGGCGAACCAGGTCTGCTGCATGCGCGTGTCGTTGGAGTCCAGCGGACCCTCGACCTCAGGGAACGGGTCGGTCGCGCCGAGCACCTGGGTCGCGCAGCTCGGCGTGATCAGGCAGTCGCGCAGCGGCACGCTGCCGCCCTTCTGCTCCGAGCGCGGCGGCACGCCATAGGTCTCGCTGCCGATGATCACGCTGGTCAGGTGGGGCGCCGGGCTGGCGGTGGCCAGCGACCTGGTGTTGGTGAGCTTCCAGAAGCCGAGGCGGTTGGACATGCCCTCCTCGTTGAGGGTCTCCTCCGCCGCGGTGGACTGGAGGAAGTACTCGGTGCCGTTCTGGCGGGTGACGAACTCGGCCGGGTTGGACTGCGCCGGCCAGACGGTGAAGCTCGGGGTGCCGTCGTTCAGGGTCGGGCTCTCGAACTGCACCACGTTGACCGAGGCCGCCCCGCGCGCCAGCGCCGCCTTGGAGAAGGCGTAGATCTGCGAGCCGTTGTAGCCGTTGCCGAACACGCCGCCGGAGTCGGTCAGCGGGTACTCGTTGGTGGTCAGGTAGAAGCCGAACTTGTCGGCGCCCATGTGCGGGTAGTCGCCGATGCACGGGCAGCCGACGTGGCTCGGGGTGCCCTGGGTGCCGTCGTCCTGCACCGGGAGCTGGTAGATGTTGAAGCCGTCCAGCGGGTTGCCGGTCTTGGAGACGGCCAGGTCGAGGTGGTTCGCGCCGGTCAGCGCGCCGTCCTCGGGGTCGACCTCGAGCGTCAGCACCACGTGGAACCACCGGTTGGTGGCCGCGTCGAACAGGCACGAGGGGTCGGTCGGCTCAGGCCCGAAGATGACGTTGGTCCGGTCGATGATCGGCGGGTAGCCGTAGAACGAGTTCAGGTCCGTCGGCGGCGACAGCGCCCTGCCCCTGGTGTCGAAGACCTGGAGCACGTCGTTGACGGTCTCGAACACGAAGCCGTTGCCGACGCACAGGCCCTGGTCGGGCGGGACGATCGAGAACTGGTTGCCGTTGTTCGCGAAGCGCTGGTCGAAGTGGTTCAGGCCCTCGAACGAGCGGCGCAGGCCGGGCGTGCCCTGGACCCGCATGCCCCTGACGTTGGGGATCGTCAGGCCGGCCTCCTGGGCGCGCAGCGGCGCCGTCTTGGCGGTCGGGCGGACCGACATGCTGCGGTTGCCCGCCTTGGTCAGGCGGTGACCGCCAGCGGTGGCGGCCCGGGCCGCGGCCCTGGCGCCGTCGCCGCCGCCCTCCTCGGGCTCACCGGGCTTGATCTCGGGGTTCTGGACGCCGCGGACGCTCCCGACCCGCTGATTGGTCGGGAAGCTGAGCGCCACGCCTCTGGGGATCTGGCGGACCGAGCGCTTGACCGCGGCCGCCGCCGCCGAGGGGGAGGGGCTGGCGCCGGCGGTGGTGGTGAACGCGGCGATCACGGCCGCCACCAGGGCCAGGACGACGAAGGGACTGAGGAGAGTCGACACACGCTGTCGACGGGTTCTGTGCATGCACGCTCCCGTGAGCTCGGGGTCCCACCACGGCCAACCTCCATTGGTGTGCCGACCCCTGGCACCTGCCGCCGAAAGGTTGCAGGCAACCGATACCATGACAGAGTGGTCGAAAACTAGCGGCAGCGTGCCGTAAATCCTGCTACGGACCACTCGGGCTAGCGGTATAAATCGGGGATTGCCGGCATGCGCCCTGAGAGGGAGCATTCCTCCGGAGTATTCCGTCAGGTCAAGGAGGACCTGCATGCGTCGACCTGGGCGCCGAACGCGCGCGAGTACTGGCAGGGCGGCGGTGACACCTCGGTCGCCTGGGACACCAAGGGCAACGCCTACCTGTCCTGCCAGTCCTTCAACCGCGGCACGCCGACGAGCCCCAACCCCGACCTGTCGAGCGCCTTCTACCTGCTGCGCTCGACCGGCAACCACGGCGCCTCGTGGAACTTCCCGGCGCGGCCGATCTTCGAGAACAACGACGTGGCCGGCACCGGCGCGGTGTTCGAGGACAAGCAGCTGATGACGGTCGACAACACCGTCGGCAGCCCCTTCCAGGACCGCATCTACGTCACCTGGACCGAGTTCGCCGCCGACGGCACGGCCTACATCTGGTCGGCCCATTCCAACGACTACGGCGAGCACTTCTCCAACCGGGTGCTGGTCAGCCGCGACAGCGACCTGTGCCCCAACACCTTGGGCATCCCCACCCCGCTCGGCCGCTGCAACGAGAACCAGTTTCTCCCAGCCGTTCACCGGCCCCGACGGGACGCTCTATGTGACCTGGGCGAACTTCAACAGCTCGACCGAGCCGCGCGGCGGTGACGACGAGGGCGGCGGCGGTGGCGGCGAGGGCCTGCGCCAGAACGCCACCCAGCAGGAGCCCAAGGGCGAGGAGAACGCCTCGCAGATGCTGCTGGCGCGGTCGACCGACGGCGGCCAGAGCTTCAGCGCGCCGGTCAAGGTGTCCAACTACTACGACCTGCCCGACTGCGAGACCTACCAGCAGGGCCGCGACCCCGGCCGCGCCTGCGGGTGACCACCTCGTCGATGCCGCCGCCGACCCAGTTCGACGGGACCTTCTGGGGCGACTACACCGGCCTGTCCGCGGTCGACACCGCCTTCCCGGCGTGGTCGGACACGCGCAACCCCGCGCTGTTCCTGTGCCCGGGCACCGGCGTCCCCCGGCGTGCCTCCGGCGGTCTGCCAGCGCAGCGCGATCAACGCGGCCGTGGCCAACGACCAGGAGATTTACGCCGCGGCGGTGCGGGTGCCGAGCGGCTAGCCTCCGGGTCGCGATCCCGTGACACGGCAAACGATCCCCGCGGCCCCGGCTCGTGCGCCGGGGCCGCGGGCTGTCCGGCCCGAGGTCCCCATTCCCGGATACGGGCGGTATGGTCTGTCCGATCAGCACCTTCCCGGTACGCCGATCGGAGGAACCTCCAATGTGCTACGAGCCCTGCGCGAGCCCCCCGCTGCCACCGATCGCCGGCGGCTCCGGCCTGGCGGCGAGCGAAGCGATCGTCCTGGAGGCCACGGACGGCAACCGCTTCTCGGCCTTCAGTGCCAGGACGGACGCGCCGGATGCGCCCGCCGTGGTCATCCTGCCCGACGTGCGCGGGCTGCACCCCTTCTACCGCGACCTGGCGGTGCGCTTCGCCGAGGCCGGCGCCAACGCGGTGGCGATGGACTACTTCGGCCGCACGGCGGGCACCGAGGAGCGCGACGAGAGCTTCGAGCACCGTCCGCACGTGATGAAGACCACCCCGCAGCAGGTGGCGCTCGACGTCGACGCGAGCGTCGCCTTCGCCCGCTCGGACGCCGGCGGCGCCGCCCGCGCGGTCTACACGGTGGGCTTCTGCTTCGGCGGCCGCCACTCCTTCAACCAGGCGGCCCGCGACATCGGCCTGGCCGGCGTGATCGGCTTCTACGGCGTGGTGCAGCAGCGCGAGCCGGACGACGACTACGCGCCGATCCTGCTGTCGCCGGGCTACCGCTGCGCGGTGCTGGGGCTGTTCGGCGGCGCGGACCAGGCGGTCCCCACCGAGGAGGTCGACCGCTTCCGGCAGGCGCTGGACAGCGCCGGGGTCGGCAACGAGATCATCAGCTACGAGGGCGCGCCGCACTCGTTCTTCGACCGCAAGGCGGCCGAGCATGCCGGCGCGAGCGAGGACGCCTGGCGCCGCATGCTGGCCTTCATCCGCCCGGGGACCTGAGCCTGGACGCGAACGCTCGCCGCCGCCCGGCCGCCACGCCGGACGAGATCGTGGCGCGGGCCATGCGGCTGGCCGAGGACGTCCTCTTCCCGGCCGCGCTGCAGACCGACCGGTCCGAGCTGGTCGCCGCCGGGCTGCTCGACCAGCTCGCGGCGGCCGGCCTCTACGGCCTGGCCGGGCCGCCGGAGGCCGGCGGCCTCGGCGCCGACCCGGAGACCTTCACCACGGTGGCGGAGGTGCTGGCCAGCGGCTGCCTGACCACGACCTTCGTGTTCATGCAGCACCACGGCGCTGTCCGCACCGTCGCCGCCTTCTCGCCGCCGGCGCTGCGACGGGAATGGCTGCAGCCGCTGTGCCGCGGCGAGCGGCGCTCGGGCGTGGCCTTCGCCGGGCTGCGCCGGCCCGGCCCGCCGCTGCTGGTGGCCAGGCGCACGCGGAGCGGCTGGGTGCTGGACGGCACGGCGCCGTGGGTGACCGGCTGGGGCCGGATCGACGTCGTCCACGTCGCCGCCAGGGACGACCGGGGCCAGGTGGTCTGGGCGCTGGTCGACGCGGCGGCGGGGCCGAGCCTGGAGGTCGAGCCGCTGCCGCTGGCCGCGGTGGCGGCCAGCGGCACGGTCACCGTGCGGTTCGCCGGTCACGCGGTGCCGGACGAGCGGGTCACGCTGGTGGAGCCGTTCGAGACCTGGCGCGCCAGGGACGCCGGCGGGCTGCGCGCCAACGGGTCGCTGGCGCTCGGCGTGGCGCGGCGTTGCTGCGCGCTGCTCGGGCGGAGCCGCTACGACGCGGAGCTGCGCGCCTGCCGCGAGGCGCTGGACCGCGCGGGCGTCGAGGACCTGCCGGCGGCCAGGGCCCGCGCGGCCAGGCTGGCGCTGCGGGCGGCCACCCTGCTGGTGGTCACCAGCGGCGGCCGGGCGGTGCTGACCAGCCACCACGCCCAGCGGCTCGCGCGCGAGGCGGTCTTCCTCCAGGTGTTCGGCCAGACCGCCGCCATCCGCGCGGAGCAGGTCGCGCTGGAGGAACGGACCGAGCCCTGACCTCGTGAGCGACGTCGCCGACCAGGCGAAACCGTGACACGGGTCCGGGTAATTGGTATAAAAGTTAGACCGAACCCCCGGCATCCAGGAGTGCACATGGGCAAGGCGGGCAGGGTCTTCCTTCGCGGCATGACCTCGGAAGCTACGGGCTCAAGGAGTTCCGGCGGCGGCAGCTGGCGGCCCCGCGGGTTCGCGACGACACGGTGGTGGTCGACGACGCCAGCGTGGCGCACTCCGGCGACTCGGCGGAGTCGCGCACCTGGTGGCGCATGGGCCCCGGCGACGACCCGTTCCTCACCCAGAGCCTGCAGGTGCACTTCGTGATGGTCCCCCCGCGCGGCGCCAACCACGGCCACGAGCATCAGAACGAGGCCGCCTTCTTCATCCTCGAGGGCGCCGGCTACGAGATCCACGACGGCCAGCGCTACGACTGGGCCACCGACGACCTGGTGCTGGTGCACACCGACTCGGTGCACCGCCACTACAACCCCTACGACGAGCCCGCCACCGCGCTGGTGGTCAAGGCCAAGTGCGCCTGGATGTACCTCGGCCTGATCCAGCAGGGGCGCAGCGGTCCGATCGAGAACGAGGACGCCTTCGGCCCGCGCACCGACTGGTCGCAGCTGTGGACCGAGGGGTCCGGGCGGCGCAGGAAGGTCGTCAAGCCGGCCGACACGGTCTGGGAGCAGACGCCGCTGGGCCGGGCGCGGGTGCTCACCTCGCCACGGCATACAGATGTGCGCAACAATAGCGTCGACGTGATGGAGCTCGAGATCCCCGCCGGCGGCCGCTCCGGCCGCCGCTGGCACATGGCCGACGAGGTGCTCTACGTGCGCTCGGGCACCGGCTACAGCCTGCACTGGGAGGTCGAGGCGGAGATCGACGACCGCTACCACGCGCGCATCGCCAAACGGCCCACGCGGCACGAGATCAAGCCCGGCGACACCCTCTACGTGCCGCACAACCACGTGGCGCAGCACTTCGCCGACGACGGCGCGCCGCTGCGGCTGATCTCCTGCCAGAACCGGCTGTTCAAGCTGCTCGGCTACGACAAGGTGGTGTACCTGGAGCCCGCCGGCGGCGACGG
>DASVXQ010000350.1:0-21643 GCA_036392615.1 Actinomycetes bacterium
TCGCGGTCGGGCTGGCGGCGCCGCGCGTCGCGCGGGGGGCGCCCGCGGTCGCGCCGCTCCTGCCGGGCGGGCTGGCGGCGCTCGCCTCCTCCCGGTTCGTCGTCCAGCCGCAGCGTCAGCGAGATGCGCTTGCGGGGCAGGTCCACGCCGAGCACCTTGACGCGCACCACGTCGCCCGGCTTGACGACCTCGCGCGGGTCCCGCACGAAGCTGCTCGACATCGCCGAGACGTGGACCAGGCCGTCGGAGTGCACGCCGACGTCGACGAAGGCGCCGAAGGCGGCCACGTTGGTGACCACGCCCTCCAGCACCATCCCGGGCTTCAGGTCCTCGAGCGTCTCGACGCCCTCGGCGAAGGTCGCCGTGCGGAAGGCGGGGCGCGGGTCCCGCCCCGGCTTCTCCAGCTCCTGGAGGATGTCGGTCACCGTCGGCAGGCCGAAGCCGTCGCCGACGAAGCGCTCGGGGTCGAGCGTGCGCAGCACGGCGGTGTTGCCGATCAGCCCGGCGACGTCGCTGTGGGTGGCCTCCAGGATGCGGCGCACCACCGGGTACGACTCGGGGTGCACGGCGGAGGCGTCGAGCGGGTCGTCGCCGCCGCGGATGCGCAGGAAGCCGGCGCACTGCTGGAAGGCCTTGGGACCGAGCCGCGGCACGCCGGTGAGGGCGCGCCGCGAGCGGAACGCGCCGGAGGCGTCGCGGTGGGCGACGATGCTCTCCGCCAGCGAGCCGCCGATGCCCGACACCCGCGCCAGCAGCGGCACCGAGGCGGTGTTGACGTCCACGCCTACGGCGTTGACGCAGTCCTCCACCACCGCGTCGAGCGAGCGCGACAGCTTGCCCTGGGCGAGGTCGTGCTGGTACTGCCCGACGCCGATCGAGCGCGGGTCGATCTTGACCAGCTCGGCCAGCGGGTCCTGGAGCCGCCGCGCGATCGACACCGCGCCGCGCAGCGACACGTCCAGCCCGGGCAGCTCATGGGAGGCGTAGGCGGAGGCGGAGTAGACCGAGGCGCCGGCCTCGGAGACGACCAGCGTGTCCAGGCGGCGCCCGTTGCCGCGGGCGGCCAGCTCGGCCGCGAGCTTGGCAGTCTCGCGCGAGGCGGTGCCGTTGCCGATCGCCACCAGCTCCACGCCGTGGCGCTCGACCAGCCGCTCCAGGGCCTCCAGCGCCTCGGCCCAGCGCCGCTGCGGCACGTGCGGGTGGACCGTGCCGGTGGCCACCACCTTGCCGGTCGGGTCCACCACCGCGACCTTGACGCCGGTGCGGAAGCCGGGGTCGAGCCCCATGGTGGTGCGCGAGCCCGCCGGCGCGGCCAGCAGCAGGTCGCGCAGGTTGGCGGCGAACACCCGCACCGCCTCGTCCTCGGCCGCCTGCCAGAGCCGCCCGCGCAGGTCGAGGCCGAGGTGCACCAGGATGCGGGTACGCCAGGCCCACCGCACGGTGTCCAGCAGCCAGCGGTCGCCCGGCCGGCCCAGGTCGGCGATGCCGAAGCGCCGCGCGATCTCCAGCTCGTAGCCGCCCGGCGCGGCCGGCTGGGGCGGCGTGGCGGCGTCGTCCGGCGGCGCCGGCTCGGGGTCGAAGGTGAGCTCCAGCACCTCCTCGCTCTCGCCGCGGAACAGCGCCAGGACCCGGTGCGACGGCAGCCTGGCGAACGGCTCGGCGAACTCGAAGTAGTCGGCGAACTTGGCGCCGTCCTCCCGCTTGTGGTCGCGCACGCGCGAGACCAGCCGGCCGCGCGACCACATCCGCTCGCGCAGCGCGCCGATCAGGTCGGCGTCCTCGGAGAAGCGCTCGCCCAGGATCGCCCGCGCGCCCTCCAGGGCCGCTGCCGCGTCGGCCACGCCCTTGGCCTGGTCGACGAAGGCGGCGGCCGCGTCGCCCGGCTCGCGCGACGGGTCGGCCAGCAGCCGGTCGGCCAGCGGCTCCAGGCCCGCTTCACGGGCGACCTGCGCCCTGGTGCGGCGCTTGGGCCGGAACGGCAGGTAGAGGTCCTCCAGCCGCGCCTTGGAGTCGGCCGCCAGCAGCCGCGCCTCCAGCTCGGGCTCCAGCTTGCCCTGGGCCCGGATGGTGTCGATCACCTGTGCGCGCCGCTCCTCCAGCTCGCGCAGGTAGCCGAGCCGCTCCTCGAGGGTGCGCAGCTGCGCGTCGTCGAGCGCTCCGGTCGCCTCCTTGCGGTAGCGCGCGATGAACGGCACGGTCGAGCCGCCGTCCAGCAGCTCGACCGCCGCGTTCACCTGCTCGGGGCGCACGCCGAGCTCCGCCGCGATGCGCTCGCCAATCGAGACCGTCACGATCCTGATCCGCCTTTCGCCGTCGTTCGGGGTCCGGCCGGCGCGGCCGCGCAAGGCGGCCGCCGCCGAGGGGAACCATCCTGACACCGGACGGCCGCGTTCGGCGGCGGCGCCGCTCAGGTTGGCTCTCGGGCCGCGCCGCGTGGCGCGGTGAGCAGGCGGGCGGCGACCAGCGCGGCCAGCAGCAGCCCGATCAGCAGCACCGGCTGGCCGGCCGCCATGGCGCAGAGCACCAGCGCCGCCGCCAGCGGGTAGGCCGCGCGGCGCGGCGACCGGCGGTCCTCGGCGCCGGGATGCAGCAGCCACACGCTCAGCAGGTAGAGCGCCACCGGCACGGCGACACTGCCGGCTGCGCCCCAGGCCGGCAGGTGCGCCCTGCCGGCGTCGTGGTCCACCGCGACCTGGAGCCCGGCGCCGACCGCCGCCGCCGAGGCGAAGATCACGTAGTGCCCGTAGCCCCAGACGAACGAGCCGAGGTTGGTGCTGGAGAGCCGCTCGTCGGCGTGCTGCTCGAAGTACAGCCACCACATCGAGAAGACGATCAGCAGCCCGCCGGCGGCCAGCGTCAGCAGGCTGCCGAGCTGCTGCCCGCTGGCCACCGCGGACTGCACCGCGGTGGTCGCGGCGGCCACCGACTCGCCCAGCACGATGAGGGTGAACAGCCCGTAGCGCTCGGCGATGTGGCCCGGGTGCCAGCTGATGGCGCCCCTGCGCTCCGCCCACACCGGCACCGCCAGCTCCAGCGCCACCAGCACCAGGAAACTGGCCGCCGCCATCCAACCGCCGGGCAGCGCCAGTCTGGCCACCCAGCCGAGCTGGAGGACCGCCACGCCCAGGGCGTAGCGCCGGCCGGTTTCGCGGCGCCCGGGGTCGTCGCGGGCCGCCCGCAGCCACTGGCCGGTCAGCGCCACCCGCATCACCAGGTAGCCGACCGTGACGAGCGCGAAGTCACCCTCGAAGGCCCGCGGCACCCCGGCCGCCAGGATCAGCGCGCCGGCGATCTGCACCAGCGTGGCGATCCGATAGAGCACGTCGTCGGTGTCGTACGCGGAGGCGAACCAGGTGAAGTTCATCCAGGCCCACCAGATGGCGAAGAACACCGCCCCGTAGCCCAGCAGCCCGTGCGCCACCTCACCCTCCGACAGCGCGTGGTGGAGCTGCGCGGCGGCCTGGGCGACCGCGACCACGAAGCAGAGGTCGAAGAACGCCTCCAGCGGGGTGGAGGCGCGGTGTTCCTCACCGGGGCTCCGCCCCAGCATCGGCCGGCGCCACACCCGCAGCGCCGGCGCCGGGGTGGCCCGCTGCTCGCGCATGTCGTGCTCCTCGATCCGGCTGGCCCGTCGAGGTGCAGTCTTCCAAGCCCCGCGGCCGCGTGGCCAGGCCCGGGACCGGCCGCGGGGGAGCGCCGCCTGCCGGCCAGCCTGGCGCGGGCCGCCACCCGCGCCAGGCCGATCGCCACCACCGGGGGCAGCGCGGCGCCCATACCTCACGCGTCGGACGGCTGGGGCATCAGGCCCAACTGGATGAGCAGCGAGACCTGGTCGTAGTAGAGGTCACCGCCGACCACCCGCCCGCTCGGGTCGAAGTGCCACATCTCGCAGAGTGGCAGCTCGAACCGCTTGCCGGTGGCGGGGAACGGACCGAGCGGCCCGTCCTGCGTGCCGGTGACGGTGAAGGTGCACGCGACCGTCTGGCCGGCGTCCATGTAGCGAGGGCCGGTGATCCGGATGTCCCGCGACGCCGCGACCCAGCCCGCCAGGAACTCGTCCCGGAACTGGCGGGGTGTGGTGAAGGTCAGGCCCCTCGCACGGTCGGTCCAGGCGATGCTGTCCGCGTACCGCTCGGTCATGGCGCCGAAGTCCCGCTGGTTGAACGCCTGGTGCCCGGCGCGGTAGGTCTCGACGTTCCTGGATGCCATGGCGTTGCTCCTTCCTCGTGCGCTCCACGGATCGAGAGCGCGTCCGGGGCATCGTGGCGGCCGGCGGTTGCGCGCACCCTTCGCTCGCCTTTCGCGGACCTTTCCGTATGCTTGCCGTCATCGACGAGACGGGAAGGACGCCGACCCCGAGGTCGCCTGATGGGCGAGTGGACCAAGGCGAGGATCCAGCTCTGCGGGCGGTTCGCCGCCGAGATCGACGGATGCCGCGTCGAGGATGCCCTGCCCGGCCGCAGGGGGCGGGTCCTGTTCGCCTTCCTGGTGCTCCACCGCGGTCGCCAGGTGCCGCGCGACGAGCTGCTGGTGGCCGGCTGGGGCGAGGACGCTCCCGCGGAGGCGGGCAACGCGCTCAGCGTGCTGCTGTCCAAGCTGCGCCGCAGTCTGGGCGCCGAGCGGCTCAGGGGACGCACGGAGATCGAGCTGTTGCTGCCGCAGGCCACCTTCGTCGACGTCGAGGCGGCCATGGAGGGCGCCCACCGGGCGGAGTCGTGCATCGCCGAGGGCCGCTGGGCGCAGGCGTGGGGCCCGGCGGGGATCGCCTATCACGTCGCCACCAGACCGTTCCTCAGCGGGCTGGAGGCTGCCTGGATCGACGAGTGGCGGCGCCGGCTGGAGGAGGTCCGCCTGCGCGGGCTGGAATGCTTCGCCGCCGCCGGTCTCGGCCTCGGCGGGCCGGCGCTGGCGCAGGCCGAGGAGCGCGCCAGGATGCTGACCGAGCTGGCGCCCTACCGCGAGACCGCACACGGCATCCTGATAGAGGCGCTGGCGGCGCGCGGCAACGTCGCCGAGGCGCTGCGCGCCTACGAGCGCCTCCGGAGCCTGCTCCGGGAGGAGCTCGGCATCGCGCCGAGCCCCGCGCTCCAGGCGCTCCACCGGCGCCTGCTGCTCCAGAGCGCCGAAAGCTAGGGCGCCGGCCGCCCGGGGATCACCGGCCTACGAGGAGGTGTCATCGGCGGCGAGGAGCTGACGGGCTGAGGCTTCATCGGAGGGGGCAACCAGCACGTGCACACCCTCTGCCTGCCACTGCGGGTACTGCCCTCCGGCATCGTCTGCCGACACAACTGCGCTCACGCCGTGACTGCGCAGCAAGCCGACGATCAGCTCCGCCTCTGTGCGGCTGCCAACGACCGCCACCGACACCCTCGCGCCCCCCACGATCTCAACTCCTCTGTCCTGGTACTGCCTGTAGGCCGCTCCTGGCATCATGGTCGCACCTTGGGCGGCCCGTCGCACCGTGGAAACCCTCGGCCGGAACCGGCCGGCGGTTCCAGCCGCCTCACCGGCGCCGCGACTTCAGGACGAAGAGGCTCGTGCCGCCGCGCATCGGCAGCTCTCGCTGTGTTCGCGCCATGGGCGCGAACGCCACCGAGTTGTCCCGTCGAGACCGCAGCGATGTCCTAGGCTCTGTGTCGAAGTCGGGGTGGCTGCTGAGCTGGGGTGACTGTCGTGTCCGCGTGATGATTGCCCATGTTCAAGGCTGCGACCTGCGGTCCGAAAGGTAGGTCCGGACGGCCGGCGCGGGAGTAGTTCCGGGCGGTCGGGCGGCGGTGCGGGTCAGTGCACTCGCGCGTGGCTTTCTTCCAGTGAGAGGCCGCGCTGTCGCCCTTCGATGATCGACCAGAATCGGGAGCATTTCATTGGCTCGCTGGCTGGGCATTGCCGACCGTGCTCGAGCGCGGTGCGGGCGACCTCGATGCGGTGCTGCTGCTCGGCCAGCTCGGCCAACTTGTGATCGATCATCTCCCGTTGGCATTGCCGCTCGCCTGCAATGAAACGCCCGATCTCAGCCAGCGAGAACCCGATCTCGCGGAAGAAGAGGATCACTCCGACATTCCTGACCGCTGACGCGGCATACCGTCGTCGTCCCGCCACCCGAGCCGCCGGCCGCACCAATCCAAGTTCGTCGTAGTACCGCAGCGCGCTCGTCGGCACGCCGGTACGTTCGGACAGCTCGCCAATGGACAACAACGTCGGCGTGACCGACGAAGCCAGGGTGCGCTCGGTAGCAGGCATTGACTTCAAGTCTACTCGAAGTGCTTTGCTCACCTCATGGGTATCAAGCAGAGGGTGCTGGGCCGCATCATGCAATGGTGGGCTCGTCACGGGGGGCTGGCACAGTTCCACCACCCGACCGGAGCCGTAGGGCGCGTCGCCGGCTGGATCATGGGCCGGCGCTCGTCGAACGTGGCGCGCAACCGGTGGGCGGTGCAGCTTCTCGATGTCCAGCCGACCGACCGCGTCATCGAGCTCGGCTGCGGTCCGGGCGTGGCCATCGCCGCCCTCGCCACCCGAGCGATCCGGGGATTGGTGGTCGGCGTCGACCATTCGCAGGTCATGATCCGCCAGGCCCGCCGCCGCAACAGGGCCGCCATACAGGCCGGACGGGTACAGCTGATCCACACGCCGGTCGAGAGCCTGTCCATCAGCGACGGGTCCTTCAACGCCGCGCTTGCAGTCAACACCGTCGGCATGTGGCCCGACCCAACCGCCCGGCTACGCGAACTCGCCCGGCTGTTGCGGCCCGGCGGGCGTATCGCTCTGGTATCCCAGCCCCGCTGTCCCGGTGCGACCGCGGCCACTTCGGCGGCGGCCGCCAACGAGCTGGCAGGTCTGCTCACCGAAGCTGGGTTCGAGCACCTCCGAACCGAAATGCTCGACCTCGACCCGCCGGCGGCGTGCGTCCTCGGGCACGTGGCACCTGCCGATGATGCCGAGCTCGTCACCCGTCCAACAGCGCAGTCATGACCCCCGGGTGCGCAGGTCGTCGACCCGTTCAGGGATTCGCACCAGCTACAGCGAGACGGATCCCTAGAGAACCGGCCAACTTCACGGTGACCGACATCGTCGATGCGTCTCCAACAGCGTCCACGACGCGCCCGCAAGGTAAGTCCGGACCCCGCAAGGTTCAAGCGGACAGGACAGCGACGCCGGCTGGGGCGTGTCGGTGGTCGAGGATGAGCGAGTTCTCCTGGAGCCTCGTGGACACCATCGCGGTGACGGGGCGGTTCGACCTGACGGACGCGCACTGGGCGGTGTTGGAGCCGTTGTTGCCCACCTGCCCCGCATCGGTGGTGGTCGCCCCCGCACCCGGCCCGATCGGGTGCGGGGGCGACAAGGCATACATCTCCCACGCCAACCGTGGCTACCTGCGACGCCACGGGAGCAAGGCAACCATTCCCAGCAGGAGCGACCAGGACGCCCGCCGGCGCGCGAAAGGCTCCGCCGGTGGGGCGGCGCCCCGCCTTCGACCCCGAGGTCTACAAGCAGCGCCACGCCGTGGAATGCGGCATCAACCGGCTCAAACGCCACCGCGCCGTGGCCACCCGGTTCGACACAGACCCTAGAGCAGCTCGGCCTGCGCGAGGAGGTCGTCGCGGGTCACGTTGCCGACCAGCTCGGGGTGGAGCACGCCCATGTGGGCCTGCGCGTTCCGCCACAGCTCGTCGTCGTTCTCGCCCTGGATGACGTAGCCGCACATGCAGACGATCCGCAGGGCCATCGCGTGCCTCCACTCGTCAGACGGTCAGCCAGGTGTAGGAGGGGCGCTTGGGGAACAGCGCGTCGAGCAGCACGTGCGTGTCGCCGTCGGCCGCGCCGCAGTCGGGATAGGCGTGCTCGATCTCGGCCATCGAGCGGTAGCCGAGCAGCAGCTGGGTGAAGGTCAGCTCCGGGAACCAGGCGTCGCCCTCGTCCTGACCGGGCGACCAGGGCTCCACCGCCGCGATCCTGCCAGCGTCGAACCGCAGCCGCACGCCCGACCGGTAGAAGCTCAGCGCCAGGTCGCCGCCGCGTCCCGCCGCCGGCGAGCGCGCCAGGCGCTCCTCCAGCACGGGCGCGACGCGGCGCAGGAACCCCGGCAGGTCGACCCGCACGTACCAGATGGTCCCCTCGCGCGGGTTCGCCGGCCGGCCGGCGCCGAGCCGGTACAGCGGGTGGTCGTCGCCGAGCCGCAGGTTCACCGTGGTCGGCGGCACTCCCCGCTCGGCGGCCAGCTCGGCCGCGAGGTCCTGGAGGCAGTCGAGCACCGGCCGGCCCCAGGACGACCAGTCCTGGCCGGCGGCCAGCTCGACCCCGCCGACCCACAGCCGGGTCGGTTGCCGCACCGGGTTGTGGAACGAGCTCCAGTAGGAGCAGAAGCCGACCCGCCGGCCGGCGCCGTCCTCGATCACCCGGATCGTCGGCCGGTGGTAGTTGGCCGGGTCGTAGCTCTCCAGGTCCGCCAGCCAGCGGCTGCGGTCGCGCTCGGCGCTGACCTGGTAGCGCTCCATCCCGGCGCGGTAGGCCGCCTCGAGGAAATCGGCGTCCGCGCCGGTGGCGGGCCGCGTGCGCAGCTCGCTCCGGGGCCTGGAGCTGGCCGGCGGGTCGAGCACCAGCCCGCCGCGGCTCGCCTGGAGCGCGTACTCGTAGCCGAACTGCCGGTAGTACCAGTCGATCCCGTCGATCACCTGGACCAGGCAGCCGTCGGACTCGCCCCGCTGGTGCACCAGCTCCATCTGCCGCCGCACCAGGCCGCGGCGCCGGTAGGCGGCGTGCGTGCCGACGAACTCGACCTGGTCGACCTCGAAGGGCACGTCCTGGTAGCGCCAGGTGTGCCGGATCACGCACAGGCTGGAGACCACCGCGCCGCCCGCGGTGTCCTCGACCACCAGGAAGTCGCCCGGCCCGACCCTCGGCACGTGGCCGTCCATCAGGCTGCGCACCGCCATGCCGAGCTGCGCGGCCATGCCGACCTGGCCTGGCACGTCGTGCACCATCTCGTTGAACGCCGTCACCCGTTCGACGTCCGCCGCGGTGGCGGACCGCAGGACGAGCCCGTCCCCCAGCTCGACCTTGACGCCCTCGAACAGCACGCGCTTCCTCCACGCTCATCCCGACCCGGCCACAGCAGCTTGGGCGCACGGCTTCCACGCGTGCAAGCGCGAACCCGGCCGGACGGCGGGGGTACGCTGCCGGCGTGATGCTGGAGCCGTTGCGGTTCGCCGGCGCGGCCGATGGCGAGCGGCGGGCCCTGGAGGCCGCCGGGCGCTTCGAGCCCGGCGCCCCCGACTGGGCGTACCTGCCGGTCGAGGTGCCGCCCGGGGTCGGCGAGCTGGCCGTCAGCTACCGCTACGACCGTCCCGAGCCGCCGCCTGGTATGGCCGGCAACGCCCTCGACCTGGGCGTGTTCGACCCGCGCGGCCACGGGCCGGGCGGCCCCGGGTTCCGCGGCTGGTCCGGCGGCGCCCGCGACCGCTTCGCCATCGGCCCGAGCGGCGCCACGCCCGGCTACCTGCCCGGGCCCATCCAGCCCGGCACCTGGCACCTGCTGCTGGGCCCCTACACGGTCGCGCCGCAGGGCATGGCGTGGGCCGTCCGGGTCGAGCTGCGCTACGGCGACCCGGGAGCGCCGTTCGTGCCCGCGCCCGCGCCGGCGCGCGCCGCCGGGCGGGGCCGCGCGTGGTACCGGGGCGACGCGCACGTCCACAGCGTGCACTCCGACGGCCGGCGCCTGCCGGAGGAGGTCGTCGCCGCGGCCCGCTCCGCCGGGCTCGACTTCCTCGTCTCGACCGAGCACAACACCTCCAGCGCCAGCGGGATCTGGGGCCGCCACGCCACCGGGGCCGGCCCGCTGGTGCTCGACGGCGAGGAGGTCACCACCCGCAACGGCCACCTGCTGGCGCTCGGCCTGCCGGCGGGGGAGTGGATCGACTGGCGCTACCGCGCCGGCGACCCGGCGTTCGGCCGCGCGCTGGCGCGCATCCACGAGCTCGGCGCGCTGGCCGTGGCCGCGCACCCGTACTGCCCGTTCCCCGGCTGCGCCTGGCGGTTCGGCTACGCCGGCGTGGACGCGGTCGAGGTCTGGAACGGGCCCTGGACGCTCGACGACGAGGCCGCCCTGGCCACCTGGGACGGCCTGCTGGCCGCCGCCGCGCCGGGCGCCTGGCCGGTGGCGCTCGGCGGCAGCGACGCCCACCGCGAGCCGGAGCCGATCGGCCTGCCCCGCAACGTGGTGCTGGCCGCCGGCCTGGAGCGCCGGGCGATCCTCGACGGCATCCGCGCCGGCCACCTGTGGATCGCCGAGTCGCCAGGGGTCGAGCTGTCCCTGGAGGCCACCGCCGGCGGCCGCTCGGCCGGCATCGGCGAGCGGCTCGACGCCGAGCCGGGGACGCCGGTGACCGTGCGCCTGGAGGCGGCGGGCGTCGCCGGTTGCGTGGCCAGGCTCGCCACCGACCTCGGCGCGGTGGTGGACGCGCCGGCCGGGCCCGACGGCCGCCTGACGCTCGGCTGGACGACGACCCCGCGGGCCAGCGCCTGGGTGCGCGCCGAGCTGCGCCGCCCCGGCCCGGCGCCGACTCCGGCGGGAACGATGGTGGCGCTGACCAACCCGGTCTTCCTGGGCCCGCCCGGGCCCGGGGCGGGGCCGGCATGGCTGAGACCCGGCTAAGCCCCCTCGGCGGTGGCCTTCTTGGCGGCCTGCTTGAAGGCGCGCACCAGGGCGAGGCTCTCCGGGCCGGTCACGTCGGCCACCGAGCGGTGGCTGCCGTCCTGGCCGTACGGGCCGGCGGCCTCGCGCCAGCCCTCCGGGCGGACGCCGAGCTGCTTGCCGAGCAGAGCGACGAAGATGCGCGACTTCTGCTCGCCGAAGCCGGGCAGCGCGCGGATGCGCTTCAGCAGCTCCGCGCCGCTGGCGGCGTCGCGCCACAGCGCGCCGGCGTCGCCGCCGTAGGTGTCCACCAGGTAGGCGCAGACCGCCTTGATGCGCAGCGCCATGGAGCCCGGGTAGCGGTGCAGCGCCGGCGGCCCCGCCATCTGCTTGGCGAAGTCGTCCGGGTCCCAGGCGACGATCTCGGCCGCGTCGAGGCGCTGCCGGCCCAGCCGCTGCGCCAGCAGCCACGGTGAGGCGAAGGCGCGCTCCATCGGGAACTGCTGGTCGAGCAGCATGCCCAGCAGCAGCGCGAGCGGGTCGCGGGAGAGGAACTCGTCGGCTTCGCGGTCCTGCGCCAGGCGCAGGGTCGGTGTGGGCACCTCGTCCTCCTTTGTCCGGCCATCGCGGCGGGCCGCCAGAGCAGGCTACCGCGTGGCCACGGCACGCGACGCAGCCTGGATCCACCGAGTGATGTCGCCGGCGTTCCCGTGCTGGGCGCTCGGCGGTGTCGCAGCCGGTGCTGCCGTCTTGTCTTGTGAGGTGGAGGTGATCCTCGAAAGGAGTTGACGATGAGAGTGTTTGTGGCAGGTGCGACGGGAGCGATCGGAACGCAGCTGGTGCCGCGTCTGGTCGCCGCGGGTCATGAGGTTCATGGCATGACGCGGAGCGAGTCGAAGCAGGCGATGCTCTCCGGGCTGGGCGCTGTGCCGGTGGTCGCGGACGCGCTTGATCCCGACCAGGTCGCCGAGGCCGTGGGGCAGGGCGAAGCCGGAGGTGATCGTCCACCAGCTGACCGCGCTTGCAGGGGTCATGAGTTACTCCGATCGCGATGCCGCGCTGACCAATCGACTGCGGGTCGAGGGGACGGACTCCCTGCTGTCGGCCGGGCAGGCGGTGGGGGTGCGACGGTTTGCGGCGCAAAGCTATGGGGCGTGGTGGTACGTGCGCACCGGCGGGCCGGTCAAGAGCGAGGAGGACCCGCTCGACCCGGCGCCCGTGCGCGAGACGCGCGAGTCCGCGGCCGCGCTTCGTCACCTCGAGGAGGCGGTCTTGGGTGCGCGCTGGACCCAGGGGATCGTGCTGCGCTACGGCGCCTTCTACGGGCCGGGCACCTCGCTGGCGCCAGACGGGCAGCAGTTCGAGCTGGTCCGCCAGCGCAGGTTCCCGCTGGTCGGTGACGGCGGCGGCGTGTGGTCGTTCATCCACGTCGCCGCCGCGGCGGAGGCGACGGTGGCGGCGGTCGAGCACGGCAGCGGCGGGGTCGACGACATTGTCGACGACGACCCCGCCCCGGTCGCCGAGTGGCTGCCGGCGTTGGCGCAGGCGCTTGGCGCCAAGGGGCCGATGCGTGTGCCGCGGTTCATCGGGCGGCGGTTGGCCGGGGAGGCCGGCGTGGTGATGATGACCGACGCCCGCGGCGCCTCCAACGCCAAGGCCAAGCGCGAGCTGGGGTGGCGTCCGGCGCACCCGAGCTGGCGGCAGGGTTCCTGGCGGCATGACCGACCGCGAGCGACTGCTCGACCAGCTGCGGCCGGCCTGCTTCGCGATCGCCTAGCGGATGCTCGGCAGCGTCTCCGAGGCCGAGGACGTGGTGCAGGAAGCGCTGCCGCGGGTGCATCAGGCGCTCGACGCCGGCGAGCAGATCGCATCGCCGCGGGCGTTCGTGGCCACCGTGACCACCCGGCTGGCGATCAACGAGCTGCGCTCCGCGCGCGCCCGTCGCGAGCGCTACGTCGGCGAGTGGCTGCCAGAGCCGATCATCACCGACGGCCACGACGATCTGGCGCGGCACGCTGAGACGGCCGACTCGCTGTCGCTGGCGATGCTGGTGCTGCTGGAGAGCCTCTCGCCCGAGCAGCGGGCCGTGCTGGTGCTGCACGATGTGTTCGACTACGGGTATCCGGAGACCGCGGCGGTCGTCGGCAAGAGCGAGGACAACGTGCGCCAGCTCGCCAGCCGCGCCAGACGCCACGTCCAGCAGCGCCGGCCCCGCTTCCAGACGACGCGCGAGCAGCGCGACGAGCTGGCACGACGGTTCTTCGCGGCCACCGAGCACGGCGATCTCGCTGGGCTCGAGGCGCTGCTCGCCCACGACGTGGCGCTGACCGGCGACGGCGGCGGCAAGGTTCCGTCGCTCGCGCGGTCGCTGCACGGACGCAACCGTGTCGCGCTCACGCTGATCAACTGGGTCCGCCTGGTCGCCCGCCGTCCGGGCGAGTCGTTGCGCCCCGTCGAGGTCAACGGCGGCCCGGGAGCGCTCCTTCTCGACGCACAGCGGCGGCTGATCGGCGTGTGGGCGCTCGACATCGCCGGCGGTCAGAGCACCAGCATCAGCGCGATCGTCAACCCCGACAAGCTGACGCACCTCGGGCCGGTCGGCGACTACAGATCGCTGCTGAGGTCGGCGAGATGAGCTCCGGCGCTCTGCCGCGTCGCCCCCTGGCAGCCCGCCGATCGGTCGATCGAGACTCAGCCGCCCGCCGGCGCGGCGGCCGGCGGCGCCTGGAAGGGCGCGCCGGTCGGGTCGCCGTCGGGCACCTCCGGCAGCTCGTCGCCGCCGAGCTGCGGCCGCAGCCAGAGGACGAAGGTGGTGTCGGCGCCGGCCTGGGAGAACACCCGCGCCTGGCCGCCGTGCGCCTCGACGATCTGGCGGACGATCGCCAGCCCGAGGCCGGTGTGGCGCTCCCGCTCGTCGCCGGCGGACTGGCCGCGCCAGAAGCGGTCGAAGACCCGGGCGCGGTCCTCGACGCGGATGCCCGGCCCCTGGTCGCGGACCGCGATCCAGTGCCAGCCGCGCAGGTGGCCGGCGGCGACGGTGATGCGGCTGCCGCCGGGCGCCAGCCGCACGGCGTTGGACAGCAGGTTGCCGATCGCGCGGCGCAGCGCGTCCGGGTCGCCGATCACCTCGAGCCCGTCGGCCAGCCGGTACTCCAGCGTCAGCCCGCGCGCGGCCGCCAGCGGCTCGAACTCCTCGCCGGCCTCGCGGACGACCGCCGACAAGTCGACGTCGGTGTCGCCGTAGGCGCCGGAGGCCCGCCGGGTGGTCGCCAGCAGGTCCTCGACCAGCCGGGTCATCCGGGTGGTGGCGCGGTCCACCAGCGCCGCGGCGCGCTGGCGCTCCTCCTCGGTCGCCTTCGGGTTGGCCAGCGCGGCGTCGAGGTTGGCGCGGATCACGGTCAGCGGGGTGCGCAGCTCATGCGAGGCGTCGTCGATCAGCTGGCGCTGCTGACCGAAGGCGTGGTCGAGCCGGTCCAGCATCGAGTCGATCGTGCCGGCCAGGTGCCGCAGCTCGTCGTCCGGCCCGCCCAGCCGGATGCGGCGCGACAGGTCGGTCACCTGGATCTCCTCGGCGGTGCGGGCGATCGAGCGGACCGGGCGCAGCACCCGCCCGGACAGCACCCAGCCGATCCCCAGGCTGGCCACGAACAGCCCGCCCAGCATCCCCAGCGAGTACTTCCAGATGGTCTGCCTGGTCTGGTAGCTGACCGCCGACTCGACGTCCTTGACCTCGGCGACCGTCAGCGTGCCGTGCGAGCGCAGCTGGCCGTCCGGGCCGCGGATGAGCTTCTCCGCCTGGTAGGTCCTGGTGATCGGGTGCGCGTCGGTGCTGCGCGACAGCCCCAGGTAGATCCCGCCGACCACCAGCGCCGCCAGGGCGAACAGCATCGCCGAGTAGAGCGCGGTCAGCCGGAACCTGACCGAGCGGACCACCCCGGGCGGCCGCCAGCCGCTCACGTGGCCGCCCGCAGCCGGTAGCCCTTGCCGGGGACGGTCTCGACCAGCGGCGACTCGCCGCCGCCGTTGAGCTTGCGGCGCAGGTTGCCGACGGTCACCCGCACGGTCTCGGTGAGCGGGTCGGCGTGCTCGTCCCAGACCTCGCGCTGCAGCTCACGGGCGTGCACCACCAGGCCGGGACGGGCCATCAGGTACTCCAGCACGCCGAACTCCTTGCGGGTCAGGCGCAGCGGCCGCTCACCGCGGAAGACCTCGTGCCTAGCGGTGTCCAGCCGCAGCTCGCCGACCCGCAGGGTGGCGCCGTCCGGCTGCTGGCCGCTGTCGCGCCGCAGCACCGCCCGCAGCCGGGCCAGCAGCTCGGCCAGGGAGAACGGCTTGACCAGGTAGTCGTCGGCGCCCTCGTCGAGCCCGCGGACCCGGTCGCGCAGGCCGGCGCGGGCGGTCAGCATCAGGATGCGCAGGTCCGCCCCGTTGGGCCCGTCCAGCTCGCCGCGGCGGATCGAGCCGCACAGCTCGAAGCCGTCGCCGTCCGGCAGGCTCAGGTCGAGCACCAGCAGGTCGTAGGCGTTGACCCGCAGCTTGTCGAGCGCTCCCGCCAGGTCCAGGGCGACGTCGACCGCGTAGCCCTCGCCCACCAGGCTCGGCCTGACCGTCTCGACCAGGTCGACCTCGTCCTCAACCAGCAGCAGTCGCATCGGCCGGGCGCCTCCTGGGCCACCTCACCCGCGGATGATCCGCTCGGCCACCTGCGCCGCCCGGTCGATCGGGATGGCGAAGCCGATGCCGATGGAGCCCTGCGAGCCCAGCGTGGCGATGGCGGTGTTGACGCCGATCACCTCGCCCCTGGCGTTGACCAGCGGCCCGCCCGAGTTGCCGGGGTTGATCGGCGCGTCGGTCTGCAGCGCGGTGCCGCGCTCGCTGCCGAGCCGCACCTTGCGGTCGAGCGCGCTGACGATCCCGGCGGTCACCGTGCCGGACAGGCCCAGCGGCGAGCCCACCGCCAGCACCTGGTCGCCGACGGCCGCGTCGGCGGAGCGCCCGAGGGTCAGCGGCTCCAGGCCGGCCGGCTGCGCCACCTTGAGCACCGCCAGGTCGGTGGCGGAGTCCCGGCCGACCAGGGTGGCCCGGACGCTCCGGCCGCTCTGCAGCACGACGTTGATCGCCCCACCGGACTCGACCACGTGGTTGTTGGTCAGAATGTGACCGGATCGGTCGATCACGAACCCGGAGCCGGCCGCCTGGCCGAAGCCGCGGTCGACCCGCACCGAGACCACGCTGGGCAGCACCTGCGCGGCGATGTCGCTCAGGTCGCCGGCGCCGCCGCGCACCGCGCCGCCGCTGGCGCGCGGCAGCCTCGGCGGGACCCCGGCCGACCCGGCGCCCGCCTGCTGGTCGCCCTTGGTCAGGTTGGTGCCGACCACACCGCCGACCACGCCGGCCAGCAGGATGGCGACCAGGCCCAGGACCACCGCCCGGCTGAGCAGCACGTGCCGCGGCTCGCGCTCGACCGGTGCCCCCCAGGCCTGGGTCTGCTCGCGCGGGGAGCCATGGCGTCCCACCGGCGGCGACAGGTAGGACGGCCCTCTCGGCTCACCGAGCCCGCCGGGGTTGGTCATGGGCGTTGCTCCCTTCGGATGTTTCTAGGGAAGGCGGGAGGACCAGACGAGCGAGGCGACCGCGGCGCCGAAGGCGGCCAGCAGGCCGAAGCCGATGAACCACACCGAGACCTCCCGGCGGATCGTCCGGAACCCCACGGAGCTGCCGATGTCCTGGTAGACCTTTTGCAGCTCCTCCCCGCTGGCGGCTTCGTAGTAGGCCCCGTTGGTCGACCTGGCCAGCCGCTCCAGCGCCGGACCGTCGACCGGGACGGGGATGAGCTGCCCGTTCACCTCCACGGTACCCTCGGGCGTCCCGTAGGCGATGGTGGAGACCGCGATGTGCGCCGCCTGGGCCGCCTCGGCGGCCTGCTCGGGCGAGCGGCCGGCGGTGTTGGCGCCGTCCGACAGCAGCACGATCCGCGCCGGCGGCGGGTTGGTGCCGGCCTGCTGGTCGAAGTTGGCGATCGCCTCGATGGAGCTGAACACCGCCTCGCCGATGGCGGTGGCCGGGCCGGTGACCAGCCCGCGGATGCCGTTGTCGACCGCCTGGTGGTCGGTGGTGGGCGACACGATCACCGAGGCCGAGCCGTCGAAGGCGACCAGGCCGACGTTGAACCGCGCCGGCAGCCGGTCGACGAAGGCCAGCGCCGCCGACTTGGCGGCCTCCAGCCGGTTGGGCTCCACGTCGGTGGCGGCCATCGAGTTGGACACGTCCAGCGCGACCAGCACGGTGGCCCGCTCCCTTGGGACCTGGGCGTTGGCCGCCGGGCGGGCGAACGCCACCACCAGCACGCACAGCATCGCCAGGAAGGCGGCCGCCGGCAGGTGCCGGCGCCAGCCGGGCCCCCGCGGCGCGACCTTGTCGACCAGCGCGACGTTGCTGAAGCGCACGCCATAGCGCCGCCTGCGCCGCAGCGCCGCCAGGTACAGGGCCGCCAGGGCGGCCACCGCGGCGAGCAGCCAGAGCCGGTCCGGGGCGAAGAAGCTCAAGCGGAACCTCCCGTCGGCGCCTTGGCGCCGCCCGCCCGGGCCATGCGCCGCTGCTCGACCACATAGCGGACGATGTCGCGCACCCAGTCGCCGTCGGTGCGCAGCTGCATGTGCCCGGCGCCGGCGCGCCGCACCGCGTCGCGGATCGCGCCGCGCTGCTCGGCGGCAGCCTGCGCGTAGCGCTCGCGCATCCGCCGGCTGGTGGTGGCGATCTCGCGGCGCTGCCCGGTCTCGGCGTCGACCAGGGTGAGCACGCCGACGTCCGGCAGCTCCAGCTCGCGCGGGTCCAGCACCTCGATGGCCAGGACCTGGTGGCGCTGGGCGAGCCGCCGCAGCGGCCGCTCCCAGGCGGGCGCCTCCGGGTCCTCCAGGCCGTCCAGGAAGTCCGACACCACCACGATCAGCCCGCGGCGGCGCACCGTGCGGCGCAGCCCGTCGAGCGCCTCGGCCAGCGACGGGCCGCCGGCGGCGCCTTCCGGCGCCCGGGGCAGCCGCAGCAGCGCGCGCAGCATGGCGAACAGCGCCCCGCGGCCGGAACGCGCCGGGATGCGCTTGATCCCGCCGCTGTGGGCGATGTGGGCGCCGAGCCGGTTGCCGGCCCTGGCGGTCAGGAAGCCGATCGCGGCGACCGCCGAGGTCGCCAGGTCGCGCTTTTCCGAGTCGACCGTGCCGAAGTCCATGCTGCCGCTGGCGTCGACCAGCGCCCAGGTCTCCAGCTCCCGGTCGGCGATCAGGTCGCGCACGTGCGGCACGGTGGTGCGGGCGGTGACGTTCCAGTCCATCCGGCGAACGTCGTCCTCGCCGGGGCGGTAGGGGCGCGCCTCCGCCATCTCGCTGCCCGGGCCGGGCAGCAGTCCCAGGTAGTCGCCGTGCAGCAGCCCGTCGATCTTCCGGGTCACCCGCAGCTCCAGACGCCGGAGCACCTGCTCCGCGCCGACGAGCTGGTGGCCCGGCGTGCTCATGCCGACGCCCGCAGCCCGTCCGGCGGGCCGTCGACGAACTGCCGCGGCGCGACCTGCGGCTCGGGCACGGCCATCAGGATGCGGTCGACGATGCCGGAGGCCGGCACCGCGTCCGCCAGCGCGTCCAGCGACAGCACCAGGCGGTGGCCGATCACGCCCTTGGCCACGTCGTAGACGTCCCGCGGGACGGCGTAGTCGCGGCCACGCAGCAGCGCCAGCGCGCGGCCGGCGGCCACCAGGCCCAGGGTGGCACGCGGGCTGGCGCCGAAGGCGACCTGCTCGGCGACGTCGGGCAGCCCGAACGCCGCGGGGTTGCGGGTGGCCAGCACCAGCCGCACCGCGTACTCGGCGATGGCGTGGTGGACGAACACCCGGTCGGCGGCCTGCTGGAGGGCGAGCACCTGCTTGGGGTCGAGGATCTGCTCGGCGGTCGGCGGGTCGACGCTCATCCGGTAGAGGATGGCGAGCTCCTCGCTGCCGCTGGGGTGGCCGAGCTCGATCTTCAGCAGGAACCGGTCGCGCTGCGCCTCGGGGAGCTGGTAGACGCCCTCGGACTCGATCGGGTTCTGGGTGGCCAGCACCAGGAACGGGTCCGGCACCGGATAGCTCTTGCCGCCGATCGACACCTGCCGTTCGGCCATCACCTCGAGCAGCGCCGACTGGACCTTGGCCGGCGCGCGGTTGATCTCGTCGGCCAGCAGGAAGTTGACCATCACCGGGCCGAGCTCGGTGTCGAACCGCTCGGAGGAGGGCCGGTAGATGCGCGTGCCGATGATGTCGGACGGCACCAGGTCAGGGGTGAACTGCACCCGCGAGAAGCTGCCGCCGACCACCGTGGCCAGCGTCTCGGCCGCCAGTGTCTTGGCGATGCCGGGAACCCCCTCGAGCAGGCAGTGCCCCCTGGCGAGCAGGCCGACCAGCATCCGCTCGACCATCAGCTCCTGCCCGACGATCACCCGCTTGATCTCGAAGAGCGCCCGCTCCAGGAGCTTGGCCGGCTCTTCGTGCCGCTGATCCGTTTCGGTCACACGTCCCCCCCGGCGTTCTGGGTCCCCGAGTCGGCGGGCGCCCGGTCGTGGCCGAACGGGCAGTCCCGGTGGTCGGTCGAGCCCTGCGTCGGCTGCAACTGGCCGCCCGAGGTGTCGTTGGTGGTGATCCGCAGCACGGGCTGCTGCGGGGCGTTGTCGTGCGCCAGCGCCACGCCGCCGGCGGTCAGCGCGGCGGCGAAGGTCGCCAGGCCGACCAGCATGAGCTTTCCACGGGTCTTGAGCGCCATGTAGCTCCCTTTCACGTCAAGGGACGACGCGCCAGTCGTCCACTTGTGCTCTATGACGCCACGCACCGGCGAAAACCGGGTTAAGGGGTCGTTCGGACGATGAGTCCAGTCTAAGAGCCCCTGACACGCACGACCACACGTCCCCGCAATCCGCCTTCGACCAGCCGGCGTGTCGGTCAGGCTTCCTCCTCGGTCGTGCGTCAGCCGCAGACGGGGAACTCGAAGGGATACCGGTGCAGCGGCTCGGCGCCGTCACGGCCGACCCGCACGGCGCAGCCGAGCTGGAGCCCGGCGCGCTGGTCGAGGGTCACGGGGTTGGGCTGCACCACCATCACCTGGTTCTCCTCGAAGGTCCACGGCTCCAGGGTGTGGGCGGAGCCGGCGATGCCCAGCTCCGGGTTTCTGCCGCCCTCGCCGTGGACCACGCTGTCGAACACCGTGAAGCCGCGCTCGGCGATCACCTCGGCGGCGGCCACCACCTGCTCGCTGGTGGCGCCGGCCCGCAGGGTCCCGCCCACCCGCCGGAAGCACGCCAGGGCGGTGTCGAACAGCTCCAGGTACTCCGCGGTCGGCTCGGCGGCGACCGCGAAGGGCCGGTGGATCTGGGCGCCGTAGCTCCACCAGCTCACGGTGATCTCGGTGATCACCGCGTCGCCCGGCCGCAGCACCCGCCCGGAGGGGAACTGCCAGGGCACGAACCGGTCGGGCTCGGTCATCGAGGTGGCCGCCAGGAAGTGCAGCCCGGCCTGCCCGCCATCGGGCAGGAACGCCTGGTGGATCACGGCCACCAGGTCGTGCTCGCGCAGCCCCGGGCGGATGCCCGCCTCCAGCAGCTCGCAGGCGTGGTCGGTCAGCTCGGCGCTGCGCCGCAGCCAGCCCAGCTCCTCCTCGCTGCGGACCCAGCGGATCCGGTCGAGCGCGCGGCCCAGGTCGGCGAAGCGCGCCTCGGGGAGCAGGCGGCGCAGCTGCTCGAACTGGCCGTGCGGGATCGAGGTCTGAAGGCCCGCGACGCCGATCGCGGCACGGCCGAGCCCGCGGCGGCCCAGCTCCTCGGCCAGCGCGCCCGGCGCGGACGGCCAGTAGCAGCGCACGTCCTCGACCACGCCGACCGCCCGCGCGTTGGGGACGTGGTTGTGGAAGTGCAGGAACAGCGTGGAGGGCCCGTCCAGCGCGAACAGCAGCCAGGTCGGCCGGATCGGCAGGTAGCCGGACAGGTAGTGCACCGGGCCGGGGGACGACGGGCCGCCGTGCAGCAGCAGCGCCTCGACGCCCTCGCGGGCCAGCAGCTCGCGCACCAGGCCGAAGCGCCGCGCCAGCTCGGCGTCGGAGAACCGCGGATAGTCGTGGTCGCCCATCGGGACCTCCATGCTCGTCGTCGGGGGACTCCATTGCAGCGGGTCCCGGCGCCCGGGTGCGGCAGCCGCGGGGCTCAGGCCGGAGCGCTCGGGCGGCGGGGGAGCGGGCGGCCCTTCCAGACGGGATCGCTGCCCGTCCGGTGCCGTCGCGCCGAGTCCAGCGTCATCGCCGTGTAGAGCAGCGCCACCAGCGGGAGCGCCGGCGCCCGCAGCGGCGACAGCCGGTAGAGGCGCAGCAGCGGCACCCAGGTGGTGGTCATGGCCGCCCAGCCCACCAGCCCGCTGGCCGCCAGCAGCCCGTCCTTGGAGCCGAGCGGCGCGCCGCCCGCCAGCCCGAGCAGCCCGGCGATGGCGCACAGCGGCGGGACCACGAAGAGCAGCAGCAGGCCGGCGACCGTGCCGGCCAGCAGCCACGGCGAGTAGCGCAGCTGGGTGTAGGCGCTGCGGGCGATCATCTCCCACAGGTCGGCCAGGCGCGGGTAGGGGCGGCGGCTGCGGACCGAGGTGCCGAGCCCCAGCCAGATGCGCCCGCCCGGCCGCTTGGCGAGCAGCCGGCCGAGCGCCACGTCGTCGATCCGCGCGCCGCTGATCCTCGCCAGCCCGCCGGCCTCCGAGAGCGCCTGGCCGCGGACCAGCATGCAGCCCCCGGCGGCCGCGGCGGTGCGGTCGCCGGCGCGGTTGACCCGGCTGAACGGGAACAGCATGGCGAAGAAGTAGACGAACGCCGGCAGGATCCACCGCTCCCAGCGGTTGTCCGTGCGCAGCATGGCCATCTGCGAGACCAGGTCCAGCCCGCCCGCCTCGGCGGCGCGCACCAGCGCCGTGACCGAGCCGCGCGCGTGGGCGATGTCGGCGTCGGTGAACAGCAGGTAGCC